>NZ_BAABKN010000005.1:0-253424 GCF_039543845.1 Nocardioides endophyticus
GCCCAGGTCGACACCCAGATCGCCCCCATCGCCCACCAGTGTTCCTTCGCGGAGATCGAACGGGTCGCCAACAAGGCCGCCGCCGAAGCCGACGCCGACCAAGGCGAAGAAGACCGCGCCGAGACCGCCGCCGGGCAGTACCTGCGCATCGCCCTCGAGGACGCCGAACACAACCACGGCTACGTCCCCATCGAAGGCCTCCTCGACCTCGACGACGCGCTGGCCCTGGACGCCGCGATCAAGGCCAAGGCCCACGCGCTCCTGGCCGACCACCCCACCCTCGACCTCGACGAGCGCCGTGCGAAGGCCCTCGGAGTCCTGGCCGACCAAGCCAACGCCGGCAACACCGACGGTGCGGGTGCCCGGGAGCTGGTCATCTACGCCCACCACGACACCCGCGAGGCCCACGGCATCATCAGCCTCGAAAGCACCGGCGGCCTCAGCAGCACCGGGTCCACCATCACCATCGAGCAGCTCGCCGACTGGTGCCACCACGCCAACACCAAGGTCAGCATTCGTCCGGTCCTCGACCTCACCGAGAACCTGCACGTCGACCGGTACGCACCCACCCCACTGATACGCGAACAGGTCATCCTCACGTGTCCGACCTGCGTGTTCCCCGGCTGCGGGAAGACCGCACGGCGCTGCGACCTCGACCACATCACCCCCTGGCATAAGGGCGGCAGAACCGAGTCGACGAACCTGGCGCCCCTGTGCCGGCTGCACCACCGGATGAAGACGCACGGCAACTGGACCTACACCCGGCTGACCCTCACGACGTTCGAGTGGACCAGCCCCATGGGACGCGTCTACGTCAACGACCTCACCCACAAGAGACGACGAACCCACTGACCCCCACCCCACCAGCCATGCCGGTGGGGCCACAGTCATGTCAGCCTCCGACCAGCACCGGGCGTGCCTCGACCACCCGCAACTGCTGCGGAGTCCCCGGGATCGTCACCGTCCCAGCGACGTCGCGCCACGGACCACCGCCGACGCGGAACTGGGCGGCGTAGGTCGTGTCCACGCTCGGACTGACCCGGCCCTTCTTGAGGTACTCGTGGGTGACCTCCAGATCCGGGTACGCCGCGCCGGGCGACGTCGTCTGGTCGAACTCGCCGTCCCCGAACTGCCACCCGAACGACGCCGGCCAGATCCGCAGCTCGACCTGCCGGCCCAGCAACGTCACCGTCCGGGTGAACTCGCCCTGCTCGGTGTAGAAGTTCGTCTCCAAGTTCACCAGCGTCCGCCCGTTCGGCGGCTGGATCACCAGCTTCGCCTCCGGCAACGGGATGCGCCGGAAGGCGCGAGCAATCAGGGCTGGAGTCGGCTCTGGATCAGCGATGACTGCTGCCGCAGGAACGTCGCAGTAGAGGAACGGATCAACATCGTTGGTGATGGCCGTTTGCGTGCACATCGAGTCGAGATCCGAATCTCGTGGCGGCAGATCGCCCACCGGGTCCGCGGCGCCTGTTGGCTCGCCATCGCAGACGACCTTCGTGTTCACCTGGGCAACTCCCAGTACAAACTCAGTGACGACATGCTGATGGCAAGCCGCTTGCGCACGCGCTGGTATCAGGATCGCGGACACCAAGAGCAGAGCCGCTCCGGCGCGCTTGATCACGAGAGATACCCGAAGAAACGGATCCGCCACTGGTCTTCGATCCTGGTCAGATCCACCACGACCATGTGTCGTTCGAGTCCGTACGAGACCGGGGACGCTCCCTCTTTCGGGATTGTGGTCCCGGGCGCGTAGTTGATCGCCGCGGTGACTCGCGCTTTGCCCCCAGACCGCGACTTCAAACGCGCTGACACGACCTCCCACCCGGCCGTGTCAAAAGACCCGCCGTCCGCGTGGACCTGACGAATCGGTTCGAGCGAGTCCTCGCAGGTAGTGCATCCAACAGCGCTCAAGGCTTCGACCGACGAGACATCACCGGTACCGAGTGCAATGTTGCGCGCATCGATCCACGCCCGAACTGTTTCCACTGGGCCCAGCACCTTCGCGCCAGCAGACGGACTCGCCGTCGTCGGCACCTCCGACGACGGCGGCCCGAACTTCGGCTTGGGGTCGTCGTCGGAGCAACCGGCGACGAGAAGCACCGGGATCAGGGTGAGGGCGGTGAGGGTCGCCCGAGTACGGCTCACGCCGCCGATCATTCCCCGCCATCGGCCGGAGCGAAACGACCAACGACCCGCCTGTGGAGAACTTCAGCCGCGAGCGGCGCGCAGGGAGCTGGAAGGGCAGTCGCGCGAAGGAGAGGACCTTGAAGCCCGTGCTCTTCGTCTTCGTGGAGTCCACGGCCATCTTGATGTTGCCGGGGTAGGCGCCGAGGAGCAGCAGCACGCTGGCGACGATGACCTCCTTGTGCGCCGGCACCCACGACGGCATCAGCGGGAGATAGACCTCGGGCTTGGCCGGGTGGACGGTGCCGCTGGCGGCGAACCCGAGGGCCAGGACCTTCACGCTACGAGGGAGAGCCCTGCCGCGTGAGTACGGAGGCGCTCAGAACATCACGGTGGCGAAACGCGCGGTCTCGCGGAAGCCGACGCGCTCGTAGACGGCGCGCGCGGTGGTGTTCCAGTCGTTGACGTAGAGCGAGACGACCGGGGCGATCTCGCGGCGTACGAGCTGTACGACGGCCGCCATGCCGGCGGTGGCCAGACCGAGGCCGCGAAGGTCGGCGGGCACGAAGACCCCCTGGATCTGAGCGGCGTACGGCGTCGCGCAGGCGACCTCCGCCTTGAAGACGAGCCGGCCCTGGTCGTCGAAGCGGGCGAACGACCACCCACGGTTGATGAGCTGGGTGACCCGCGCGCGGTAGAGGTCCGCTCCCCCGCCGTACTCGGGCGAGACACCGACCTCCTCGGTGTACATCGCGACGCACGCCGGGTAGAGCTCGGGCATGTCCTCGCGGGTCGTACGCCGGACCAACGGGTCCGGCGCGACCAGCGGTCCCGCCGCGAGCTCCAGGTGCGGCTGGTCCCAGCGGGACTCGCGCGGCTGGCCCCAGCTGCTCGCCACGCCGTTCCAGAAGGTGCGTACGGCGTCCTGCGGGCCCACGATCGTGGAGACCGTGCGGCCTCGGGCCAGCGCCCGCTCGGCGAAGGCAGCGGCGTCGTCGGCGGTGGCCGACACCGGCACCAGGTTGGCGCCGACATGGCAGGCGGCCACGAGGTCACCCGCCTCGAAGCGACCCCACATCTCGCCGCCGAGCCAGCGCGGTTCGAGGTTGGTGGTCGTGGCGCGGTAGTCGGCGAAGACATTGACCACCGGATCGCGACGCGCCAGCGCCAGGAAGGCGTCCAGGTCCGCGGCCCCGAGGGGTCGGACTCCGTGGCGAGTCGTCAGCACGGCAGGAGCCTAGCCCGATCGGGACCTAGGAGACGCTCACCTGAGCCGCGGCGCCGTCGACCGACTCCATACCCTCCGCGATCCGCATGGCCTCCTCGATCAGGGTCTCGACGATCTGCGACTCCGGCACGGTCTTGATGACCTCGCCCTTGACGAAGATCTGGCCCTTCCCGTTGCCGGACGCGACGCCGAGGTCGGCCTCGCGGGCCTCCCCCGGGCCGTTCACGACACAGCCCATGACGGCCACCCGCAGCGGCACCTCCATGCCCTCGAGCCCGGCGGTGACCTGCTCGGCGAGCGTGTAGACGTCGACCTGGGCGCGGCCGCACGACGGGCAGGAGACGATCTCGAGCTTGCGCGGGCGCAGGTTGAGCGACTGCAGGATCTGGATGCCGACCTTGACCTCCTCGACCGGAGGGGCCGAGAGCGAGACCCGGATCGTGTCGCCGATGCCCTGCGACAGCAGTGCGCCGAACGCCGTCGCCGACTTGATCGTGCCCTGGAACGCCGGTCCGGCCTCGGTGACGCCGAGGTGCAGCGGCCAGTCACCGGCCTGGGCGAGCAGCTCGTAGGCCCGCACCATGACGACCGGGTCGTTGTGCTTGACCGAGATCTTGAAGTCGTGGAAGTCGTGCTCCTCGAAGAGGCCCGCCTCCCAGACCGCCGACTCGACCAGGGCCTCGGGCGTCGCCTTGCCGTACTTGTCGAGGATCCGCTTGTCGAGACTGCCGGCGTTGACGCCGATCCGGATCGACGTGCCGCGGTCCTTGGCGGCGCGCGCGATCTCCTTGATCTGGTCGTCGAACTTGCGGATGTTGCCGGGGTTGACGCGTACGGCGGCGCAGCCGGCGTCGATCGCGGCGAAGACGTACTTCGGCTGGAAGTGGATGTCGGCGATCACCGGGATCTGCGAGTGCTGCGCGATCTCGGCGAGCGCGTCCGCGTCGTCCTGGCTGGGACAGGCCACCCGGACGATGTCGCACCCGGTGGCGGTGAGCTCGGCGATCTGCTGAAGGGTGCTGTTGACGTCGGACGTCAGCGTCGTCGTCATCGACTGGACCGACACCGGGGACTCGCTCCCGACGCCCACCTTGCCGACCTTGATCTGGCGGGTCTTGCGGCGCGGGTTGAGCACCGGCGGGGGCGCCTCGGGCATGCCCAGGTTGATCTCGGTCATGCCCCTCAGGCTACTGACTCATCGGGCACGAAGCCTGATCGGGACCCTGCGGCGCAACCGCTCGACCTCCGCCCGGGAGAGCTCGAGCTCGCGCCGCGCCTCGGCCAGCTCGGAGCGGAGCACGTCGGTCACGACGGCGCAGGCCTCGCGGCGGTTCGCGATCGATCGATATCTCCGCTGGCGGTGCTCGGCGAGCTCCTTGCGCTCGACGTCCAACCCGCGCTCGACCAGCTCGCCGACCCGCTCCGCGATCGCCCGCACGTTCTCGTCGGCCAGGCGGCTGAGCCGCTCCGATCCCGCCCGGACCTCTGCCCGGGTGCCGGCCGCCAGGGCGGCTCCGATCGCGTCTCCGAGGTCCTCGATCCGCACGTCGAAGGGCATCTGGGCGTCCCAGTGGGTGGCGTAGCGCGTGGGCTTGGCGCGGCGCATCGTGACGCGCGGGAGCCCGTACGCCGCGGCGATGATCCGGACGTGCAGCGACGTACCGATCACGACCCTGGCCTCCCGGATCTGGTGCACGATGTCGAGCGGTCGACGGTCGGTGAGCACCTCGACCTCGCGCCCCGCGTCGAGCGCCCGCACGTGCTCGGCCACCCGCTCGAGGTCCTCGACCGAGTCGTGGCTGGAGGCGGCACCGGCCATGAGGAGCCGGATCCGAAGGCCGCCGAGGTGCGCGCTCCCGACCAGCTCGCGAGCGAGCCGCTCGTGCCCGAACCTCCGAAGCAGCCGGGTGGAGAACTGCACGACGACGACGTCCGAGCCCGGGTCTGGGTCGTAGGGCTCGAGCAGGCTGATCGCGTGGACCACGTCGGGGGCCAGCGTGTGCCTGACGCCGATCCGGCTGAGGAAGTCACTCGACTCCCGGTCTCGCACGGAGACGACGTCGGTGGTTCGCAGGACCTCGAACACCTCCTCGCGCACGTGCGGCGCCAAACCCCTGGCACCGGCAATCCCCACCGAGTTCAGCACCGAGATCGCTGCCGCGTTGCGCCCGAAGGCTCCGGGCGTCGGGATGTACGGTGACGCGAGCTCGGCGCCGTGCAGGGCGGCCCGCATCAGGGCGCGCTTGTCCACGGGGTCAGCCGCCCGAAAGGCGGCGTACTCGGCCGGCGACTTCGACATCCGCAGCGCGGACTCCAGGGTGGTGCCGCCGATCTGGCCCCCGACGGACCAGATCACGTCGAACTCCCTGTCGTTCAGCGCGTCCCCGAGCGCGACCACGCGCCGGTCCAGCAGCGGCGTCATGTCCGCGGCGAACGGTGCCGCCGCCACGATCTCGCAGCCCGTCAGGTAGCGCTCGGTCAACAGCAGGAAGAGGAGGTCGCCGAAGTTGTCACGCTCGTAGGCACCGACGGTCAGGACTCGGGTCTGGTTCACCCGAGGGATACTAGACCAAAGCGGTAGACATACTTGCCGAATGGTCAGGACTGCAGGCGCACCGGTACGACGAGGTCGCCGACGATCAGCACCAGGCCCATGACGAGCAGGCAGCTCGCAACGACGTACGCGATCGGCAGCAGCCGGGCCACGTCGACGTAGCCGGGGTCGGGCCGGCCGCGGAGCCGGGCCCAGCCGCGCCGCATCGCCTCCCACAGAGCCCCCGCGATGTGCCCGCCGTCCAGCGGCAGCAGCGGGATGAAGTTGAACATGCCGATGAAGAAGTTGAAGCCGGCGATCAGCATCAGCAAGAAGACGGCCTTCTCCTTGACGGGGAAGTCCTCGTGGGAGACCGTCTCGCCCGCGATCCGGCCGCCGCCGACGATGCTGACCGGGCCGTTGGGGTCTCGCGGGTGGACACCGGCGATGGACTCGGCGACACCCCAGACCTTCTGCGGCAGGGTGCCGAGGGCGATGACCGTGTCCTTGGTCATCCCGCCCATCTTCTCGATCGTGTAGATCGGGCCGCCGGTCACCAGGCCCGTGAACGTCGGGCTCACGCCGAGGAAGCCGACCTGGGTCAGCTTGTCGTCGGTGATCGAGGTGGGCCGGGCCGTGACGGTGGTGTTGGTCGTGAGCGTCAGCTCCTGGCCGTCGCGCTCGACGACGATCGTCGCGACGCCGTCCTCGTTGGCGCGGATCTCGTCCTGCATCGCGTCCCACGTCGTGAACGGCGCGCCGTTGAAGGAGACGATCCGGTCGCCCTTCTCGATCCCGGCGGCCTTGGCAGGCGCGACCGGGTCCGACGCCTCGCAGGCCCGGTCCAGCTCCGCGGCGGGCAGCACGCAGTCGACGACCCCGCTGACGACGGGGCTGTAGGGCTTGGCCTCACTGGGGTTGCCGTACGTAGCGAAGACGCCGGCGAAGATGAAGAAGGCGATGAGGAGGTTCACCGTCGGACCGCCGGCCATCACGATGACCTTCTTCCACCACACCATCTTGTAGAAGAGGCGGTCGGAGTCCTCGGGCTTGATCGTCTCCCACTCGGCCGCGCGCGCGTCGGAGATGAGCTGCGTGAACATGCCGGTGTTGGACTTGCGGACCTTGACGACCTGGTTGCCCTGCTCGTCGACGTCGACGTCGACCTCGTCCGCCAGCTCGGCCGCACCGGGCGGGAGCATGCCGACGATCTTGACGTAGCCGCCGAGCGGGACCGCCTTGACGCCGTACTCCGTCTCTCCGACCTGCTTGCTCCACACCGTCGGGCCGAAGCCGATGAAGTACTGGGTGACCTTCCCGCCGAACGCCTTGGCGGGGATCATGTGGCCGAGCTCGTGCAGGCCGATCGACGCCAGGATGGCGAGCACGAAGATCACCACGCCCAGCAGGTAGAACAGGCCTGTCATCGGGCTCCTTCGATCATCTCGGTGGCGGTGGTGCGCGCCCAGGCGTCGGCCGCGAGGACGTCCTCGACGGTCATCGACTGCTCTTCAGAGGGTACGTCGCCACTGCTGAGAACAGCCTGAACGGTTGGCACGATCTCGGTGAAGGCGAGCCGCCCGTTGCGGAAGGCGTCGACACACACCTCGTTGGCCGCGTTGTAGACGGCCGGGGCCGTGCCTCCGCGCTCCCCCGCCGCACGTGCCAGCGCGACCGCCGGGAACGCGTCGTCGTCGAGCGGGAAGAACTCCCAGGTCTCCGGGCGGGTCCAGTCGACCGAGGGGGCCGCATCGGGCACCCGGGCGGGCCAGGCGAGGCCGAGGGCGATCGGGATGAGCATGGTCGGCGGGCTGGCCTGCAGGAGCGTCGAGCCGTCGACGAACTCCACCATCGAGTGCACGACGCTCGTCGGGTGCACGACGACCTCGATCCGGTCGAACGGGATGCCGAAGAGCAGGTGTGCCTCGATCACCTCGAGGCCCTTGTTGACCAGGGTCGCCGAGTTGATCGTGATCACCGGGCCCATCGCCCAGGTCGGGTGCGCCATCGCCTGCTCGGGCGTGACCGCGGCGAGCTCCTCGCGGGTGCGGCCGCGGAACGGGCCTCCGCTGGCGGTCAGCACCAATCGGCGTACCTCCTCGGGGCTGCCGCCCCGCAGGCACTGGGCGAGCGCGCTGTGCTCGGAGTCGACCGGCACGATCTGACCCGGCTTGGCCCTGTCGAGGACCAGCGGGCCGCCCATGATCAGCGACTCCTTGTTGGCGAGCGCCAGGGTGTTGCCGGCGTCGAGCGCGGCCAGCGTGGGCCGCAGCCCGACGGCGCCGGTGATGCCGTTGAGCACCACGTCGCACTCGCGGCCGGCCGCCTCGGTCGAGGCCTCCTCGCCCAGCCCGGAGAAGGCCGGAGCGAACTCGCCGACCTGCGCGTCGAAGAGCTCACGGTTGGAGCCGCCGGCAGTCAGCCCGACGACGCGGAAGCGGTCCGGGTTGGCCCGGACCAGCTCCAGCGCCTGGGTTCCGATCGAACCGGTGCTGCCCAGGATCACGATGTCTTTGACGGGGCCGCCCACCGGTCCAGTCTCCCGTATCCCGCTCGCACGACTGAATCCGGCGATTTGCCTGCCGATTTCGTCAGCATCCCGACCTCGCTTCTGCGGAACCCGCCGGTCTAGGCTCCTCCTCATGACCGAATCTGCTGTCGGCGGCCCCTCCCTTCCGCAGGGGCGCCGCCTCGTCACCGCGATCCCCGGCCCCGGCTCCCTCGAGCGCCTGGATCGCAAGAAGGCGTACGTCGCCGACGGCGTCGGCACCACGCTGCCGGTCTTCGTCGTGGCCGCCGGCGGCGGCGTCATCGTCGACGTCGACGGCAACTCGCTGATCGACCTGGGCTCCGGCATCGCGGTCGTCTCCGTCGGCAACGCGGCGCCGGCCGTGGCCCGCAACGTGCACGCGCAGGTCGAGGCCTTCACGCACACCTGCTTCATGGTCACGCCGTACGACGGCTATGTGGACGTCTGCGTCGCGCTCGCCGACGTCACCCCCGGCGACCACTCGAAGAAGTCGGCCCTCTTCAACTCCGGCGCCGAGGCGGTCGAGAACGCCGTCAAGATCGCGCGCGTCGCGACCGGTCGCGACGCGGTCGCCGTCTTCGACCACGCCTACCACGGCCGCACCAACCTCACGATGGCGATGACCGCGAAGAACATGCCGTACAAGAACGGCTTCGGCCCGTTCGCCGGCGAGGTCTACCGCGCGCCGATGTCCTACCCGCTGCGCGACGGGCTCACGGGCGAGCAGGCCGCCGCTCGCGCGATCGACGTGCTGGAGAAGCAGGTCGGCGCCGGCAACCTCTCCTGCATCGTGATCGAGCCCATCCAGGGCGAGGGCGGCTTCGTCGTCCCGGCCAAGGGCTTCCTGCCCGCGCTGGCCGCCTGGGCGAAGGACAACGGCGTCGTCTTCATCGCCGACGAGATCCAGACCGGCTTCTGCCGCACCGGCGACTGGTTCGCCAGCGACGACGAGGGCGTCGTGCCCGACCTGGTGACGACCGCCAAGGGCATCGCGGGCGGCCTCCCCCTCGCGGCCGTGACCGGTCGCGCCGAGCTGATGGACAGCGTCCACGTCGGCGGTCTGGGCGGCACCTACGGCGGCAACCCAGTCGCCTGCGCGGCCGCGCTCGGCGCCCTGGAGGAGATGCGCGGGGGGTCGCTGGACGCTCGGGCTCGGGAGATCGGCGCGATCATGGCCTCGCGGCTGGGTGAGCTGGCCGCGGTCCACGACGTCGTCGCCGACATCCGCGGTCGTGGCGCGATGATGGCGATCGAGCTCTGCAAGCCAGGGACCACCGAGCCGGACCCGGTGCGGACGGCTGCCGTCGCGGCGTACTGCCACCAGCAGGGCGTCGTCGTCCTCACCTGCGGCACCTGGGGCAACGTCTTCCGCTTCCTGCCGCCGCTCTCGATCAGCGACGCGCTGCTCGAGGAGGCCTTCGAAGTCGTCGCGGAGGCGTTCGCCTCGACCAGGTAGCGATCAGGTCAGGGTGCGGGGGCGGATAGGGGAAATTCACCCGGCGAACGTGGTCGGTGCACCGCGAGTGCCGAGCGTCCGCCCCCGCACCTCCCAGAGCGTCGGACCAGCCGGATCCGTTACATCCCGGCGACGGCGACGCCCTCGGGATCGCCCGCGAGCGGGGCTGGTCGACATCCACACGCACTACGACATCGAGGTGCTCGACGGGCCCGGCCCGCCGGAGTCGGTGCGGCACGGCGTGACCACGCTGCTGCTCGGCTGGTGCTCGCTCTCGGGCTGCGACTGCTCAAGCACGTGCGTGACGCCGGGACCCTGCGTGAGGGCGACCGTGCCGACCTCGTGGTGATCGACCCCGTGCGACTCGACGCTCCCTCGAGGCGTACGCCGAGGGCCGGTCGGCCCGACCCTTGCCGCTCGCGGGCCATCAGTTCTGGGTGAGCCTCCCCTCGACCACCGGGTCGACCGGCGAGTTCGCGGTGACGTAGTCGGTGGCGACCTGCATCAGGTCGTCACCGGGCTGCAGGACGTCGGTGCCCTGACCGAAGACCGTGTAGCCGTCACCGCCGGTGTACATGAAGTCGTTCGTCACGAGCCTGACCGAGTCGCCGTCCCCGATCGGGATCTGCGTGCCCGCGATGCCGTCCGGTGTCTTCCACATGCCGTCGACGACCGGGGTGGCGCCGGCGCAGTGGAAGGTCACTCGCAGTCCCGACACCTGCGGGAAGCGCCCGGTGTTGACCAGGCTGTCGCAGACCGGCGAGAACCCGTTCAGGAAGGCGGTCCGCAGCTGTGCCCCGGTGAGGGTGAGGATCGTGGTCCGGTTGCCGAACGGCAGCACCGCGAACATCTCGCCCCAAGTGATCTCGCAGGGCTGCTCACCGGCGCTCGGCGGGGTGCAGACCAGGTCTTGGCGCAGGCCGCCCGAGTTGGTGTACGCCGCGTCGACGCCCGGGTACTTCAGCCGCATCGCGTCGGCCACCAGGTTGCCCATCTCCGACTCCAGGAGCCGGGTGGGAGCGCGCAGGATGTCGTTGGCCTGGGTGCCGACGACCTGGTTGCGCAGCACCGCCGTGTCGGCGTTCGCCTGGTCGATGATCGCCTGCACGTCGGGTCGCGCCGCCACCCCGAGCGTCTTCGCGACCCGCGTCGCGCCGCCGGCCCAGGCGACGTCGCCCCCCTTGACCATCAGCTGGAGCACCGAGTAGGACGCGCCGGAGTTGATGCCCTCGGTGATCAAGATGTGCCCGCGCACCAGGTTCGACACCCGGTGCGTGTGGCCGGCGACGATCGCGTCGACGGTCGTGCCCTGGAGCTGGTCGGCGATGCCGAGGATCGGGCCCTCCCACGCAGTGCCGGCCGTGTTGCCCGTGGGGTTGGCACCCACCGCCGTGCCCTCGTGGATGACGACGACCTGGACCGTCACGCCCTGGCGCCGGAGACGAGCCGACTCCGCTGCGATCCGAGGTGCCGCGTCGAGGAACGCCAACCCCTCGGTCGCGCCCGCCGCGACGAGCTCGGGCGTGTCCTTGAGTCCGGCGCCGATCACGCCGACCTTCACGCCGTTCACGCGGAAGACCTTCGACGGCGTGACCCACGGTGGTGCCCTGCCGGTCTCCGAGTCGACGATGTTGGTGGCCAGGAACGGGAAGTCCGCCCGCGCCTGTTGCTGGAGCAGCCGCGCGACGCCGTAGTCGAACTCGTGGTTGCCGTACGACGTGGCGTCCAGGCCCCACGCGTTCTCGACGTCGATCGCCGGCAGGTCCTGCAGCAACGCCGAGTTGGGCGGCGACGCACCGACGTTGTCGCCGCCGGCAAGGATCAGGCTCCGGCCGGGTAGGGCGTCGACCTCCTCGTCGAACATCGTGGCGAGGAACGCGCCGCCACCGACCCGGGCGTTGATCGCGTTGTCGTACGCCCGCGTCGCCGGTTCGAGCTGACCATGGAAGTCGTTCAGCCCGACGATCGAGACCGGCGTGTACTTGTGACCTCCTGCTACGACGTCCAGCAGCACCCTGCCCTGGCTGTGCTGCGGCTCGGGAATGCCGAGCAGGAAGGCGAGCGTCGGCGCGAGGTCGATCGAGCGCGCCGTGACCCGGCCGTGGCCGACGCCGGCACCTCCTGCCAGGAAGGTCGCCCGCATGTTGACGTTGGCATCGAGGTCCTGGACGTCGGGGACGTAGCCGTGCTGTCCGAAGAAGTGCGACGCCGCGACCAGGGTGCCTGGGGTCTCGGCATCGAACTGGTACGGCGGGAACGAGAAGACCACGAGGTCGCCGGTGCGTGTCGGGTGCGCCATGTCCGCGGTGCTGCCCGGCCCGTTCGGGATGTGGCGTGCCTCGGCCTTCGTGAAGGCGCGGTCGATCACCTTCCAGCCCTCCGGCCGGCCGTCGTGGGTCCAGTCGTTGGGATCGGTCAGCCCGAGGTACTTCGCCTTGATGGCCGCGACCGTGGCCGCCTCCTCGGCGGCGGGCACCTGCAGCAGGCCGCCGCCGGCCGGGTCACGCCCGGCGAGGTTGAGGTAGACCTGCAGCGCGCCGCCGGCCCAGCACGCCTTGGCCTTGCCGATCGTCTCCCCGGTCGCCGGCCGGCAGTTGGACGTCTGGGGACGAGACAGCAGGCCCAGCTCGACCAGCGGCAGGCTCGCGTCGACGGCGAGGAACTGCGGTGCGAAGCCGTGGTCGGATCCGACGAACGTCGTCGGGTCCCTGCCGACGAGGGACCGGGCGAGCCGCAGGGTCGCGTCGGACTCCTCGTACGCCTCGCGGATGAACGCCGAGCGCTGCCGCACGCGGCCGTCGGGTACGCCGTCGAGGTCGACGTCGTCGTACGCCGGGTTGCGCTGCCCCCCGGGCAACCGCTTGCTGACCAGGCCCAGGAACTGGTGCTGGAACTCGTCGGTGGTCGGCATCCCGACCAGGAGGAGGTCCGGCTTGTAGGTCTTGGCGACGTACTTCAGCATCGGCCAGTGGCCGGTGGACCAGTAGAGGCCCTGCTCGACGTACGTCTCCTCACTGGTGACGCCGGCCTCGAGGATCGCGAAGTCAGCAGCGGTCGAGGTCGGGAACTCGGCGGCGAGGAACTCGTCGAACTCGGTGTAGCCGGGCTCCGGGACCCAGGTCGGCCAGCTCGCGATCGCCCGGCTCACCGAGGTGTGGAACAGCCGCACGCGCGAGAGGTCGGACGACAGGGTCTCGACCCGGACCAGCATCCCTGCGGTCTTGCCGTCGAGCGCGCCGCCACGGATCGAGACCTTCACGTCGGCCCACTCGCCCTGGCGCAGGTCGGCGACGGCGTCCGCGCCGTCCTTCGTCGTGGAGAACAGCACCCGGTCGTAGCGGGTGCGGCCGTCGTTGCGACTGTCGTAGAGGTACGCGTCGAGCCCGTACTTGTCGGTGCCGGCATCGAGGACCCGCATCCGCATCTCCTGCGCCGGGCTGTACGACGTCGGCACGTTGGTCCACCCGGTAGCCGCAGTCGGTGCCGCCGCCGGGAAGGGAGCGTTGCCGGCGTACCCGGCGGGGTGGTCGAACTGCAGCCCGAAGGACCTGATGAACGCCTCGTCGTCGAAGAGCGGCCCACCTGCGTGCCCGATGAAGTTCGTCGTGACCCCACGGCCGGAGTGGAAGGTCTGGAAGTCGATGGTCGGACCTTGGATCGAGGCGTTCCGGCCGCCGGCCCACTCGACCTGGGCCACCTTGAGCCCGCCCCGCTCGGCCGCCTGGGAGATCGACTCGGCCTGGAGGACGTTCGGGTCGAAGGCGGCGGTGCGGTTGGTGAACGCGTCGCCGTTCTTGTGGAAGGTGTTGTTGGTCGAGCCGGTGACGCCGGGCCAGGCGCCGGTGGCCATGGTGTACCAGCCGGCGCCCGTGTTCGGCGGTGCCTGCGTGAGCATGCCGTCGCCACGGGCCTTCACGCCGTCGCGCAGCAACGCGCGCATCGTCGGCATGACGCCCTGGTCGGCGTACTTCTCCACGAGGTCCTGCCGCAGCCCGTCGGAGGCGAAGAAGACGCCTTGGGGCGTCGAGTGCCCCTCGGGCGAGGACCGGTCCGCCATCGCCGGCGTCGGGCCGACTGCGAGGGCCGTGACCGCGGCGGGCGTGATCAGGGCGGCGACGAACACGGCGGTACGGGCCTGGGTACGGTTCACGGCGCTCTCCCAAGAACAGGGTGGGAGTCGGTCCGAGGTGGACTGCAGCCGCTCCGAGCGCGGCTCCCGTCAACAAGACGAACCTGCCGCCCTTCCGACCTGCGGGTCAACGTCAACTTTGGGGATGGGATCGCCGCTCCGGTCAGCCCGCCAGGTGTCCCCACGCCGGGGCCAGGTCGGTCCACGGCCCCACCGCGGCGACGCGCCCCTCGACGAGGACGACCACACGGTCGGCCTGGGCGAGCGCCGCGCGCTTGCTGGTGGCGCCGATGACCGTGGCGCCGCGGGCGCGAAGCGCCGACCACAGTTCGATCTCGGTGGCGGCGTCGAGGGCGGAGGAGACGTCGTCGGCCAGGAGGAGCTCGGCGTCACAGGCGAGGCCGCGAGCCAGCGCGAGGCGCTGGACCTGACCGCCGGAGAGGCGGACGCCGCGGTGGCCGACCAGGGAGTCGGGACCGCCTGCGCTCTCGACGTCGGGCAGCATGCGCGCGCTCTCGAGCGCCGGCAGGACGACCCGGTCGGGGTGGTCGAGACGGACGTTGTCGGTGAAGGTGCCGGAGAGAACCCGCGGCACCTGGGCGACGTGGGCGATCCGGCCCGGGCGCAGGAACGTCTCACGGTCATCCGCCGGCTGGCCGTTCCAGCGGACCTCACCGGTCGAGGAGACCAGTCCAGCCAGGGCCGAGAGCAGGCTGGACTTGCCCGAGCCGACCTGTCCCAGGAGCAGCACCAGCTCCCGGGAACCCACCGTCAGGTCGACGTCGCTGACGCCGATCGTCCCGTCGTCGTGGATGGCGGAGACGCCGCGCAGCTCGAGGGTGTCCAGCGGGTCGCGCGGACCGGGGGCCGGGGCCGGCGCCACACCCCGCACCAGGTCAACGCCCTCGGGGAGGTGCATCAGGTCGCCGCCGCCCGCCAGTCGGCTGGTGGTCTGCATCCACGCCCGGGTGCCGGGAGCCTCCGTGATGACGGCACCCGCGACCCGACCGAACCAGTCGAAGCCGTTGACCGCCCCGGCCACCAACAGCGCCGTCGCAAGTCCCCAGCCGCCGGCGGCGAGGATGCCCCAGGCGGCGACCACGCCGCACTGCACCATCACGATCGGTACGCCGTCGAGCAGTGCCTGCACCCGGTGCTCGCGCACCGCGGCATCGACGCGACCACCGTCGACCTCGCGAAGGTGGGCGTGCACGCTCGGGGTCGACGCGGCCAGCTTCACGGTGCGGATCGAGTCGAGCGCCGAGACCAGTGAGCGACCGAAGCGGGCACGGGCCGCGGCTGACGCGGCGGCCGACCTGCCGGCGACAGGGCGGCCGAGGGTAGAGGCGAGGGACGAGGCCACCATGACGGCCAGCAGCACACCGCCGGCCAGCAGGCTCTGCGCCAGGACCGCCGTCAGTGCAGCGATCACGAGACCGTTGCCGAAGTCGACCCAGCGGTCGGCGTACCGCGCGAGCCGGTCGGCGTCCATGGTGCGAGCGACGACCTCGCCGGGAGGCGTACGGCGCAGCCGGTGCTGCTCCGTCTGTCCGGCAAGCACCGCTGTCCGGACCCGCAGCATCACCGCGATCCACCAGCGCGGGTAGAGCCGGATCGCCTCGGCCAGCAGGAGCGGGGAGGCCAGCAGCGAGACCACGACCGCGAGGGTCAGCAGGGTCGGGCTGTCGCCACGCTGCAGGGCGACGACCAGATGGCCCCAGATCCAGCCGGTCACGGCGCCGAAGGCGCCGCACAGCGCCGAGGCCAGGAAGATCGCGACGCTCAGCATGCCCCACTGCGGCTCGACCAGGAGCGCCGAGGTCGTGGCCCGGGCCAGCCCCGGGACCGGCTCGAGCGCCGGATCCGGGGGCGGCGCGCCGACTCGCCGAGCGGTGCCGACCTGGGTCGACCCGGACGCTTCGACGGCACGGCGGTCGTCGTCGTCCGACGCCTCCAGCAAGGCCCGGAACGGACCGGGCTCCGAGGCCAGCTGCGCGCGCGGCCCGCGCTGGACCACCTGCCCGGAGTCGAGCACCGCCACCTGCTCGGCTCGCTCGGTGGTCGAGAGCCGGTGGGCGACCAGGAGTCCGGTACGACCCGCGAGCAGCCGGTCGGCGGCGCGCACCACGTTGGCCTCGGTGACCGGGTCCATCCGAGCGGTCGCCTCGTCGAGCACGACGACACTGACGTCGCGCACCAGCAAGCGGGCGAACGCGACCAGCTGCTCCTCCCCCGCCGACAGCGTGGTGCCGCCGGGGCCGAGCAGGGTGTCGAGACCGTCGGACAGTCCGGCGACCCAGCCGTCGAGGCCGAGCTCGGCGACCGCCGCCTCGATCCGGGTGCGCGGGACGTCCTCGAAGAGCGCGATGTTGTCGGCCAGCGTCCCGGCCAGGACCTCCGTGCGCTGGGTGACGACGCCGACGGCGGAGCGCAGCGACTGGAGCTCGAGGTCGAGCACGTCGACCCCGCCGAGGAACATCGAGCCGCGTTCGGGCTCGACGGCGCGCGAGAGCAGTGACGCCAGGGTGGACTTGCCGGAGCCGGTGCGACCGACCAGGGCGAGGGTGGTGCCGGCCGGGACGTAGAGGTCGACGTGCTGGAGCGCGAACCGTCCTTCGGCGCTCTGCCCCTGGAGATAGCTGAAGTGCAGGTCGGAGAAGCGGAGGTCGAGCGGACCGTCCGGGACGGGTACGCCGTCCGTCGGCTCGCGCTCCGCTCCGAGCACCCCGCGCAGCCGCAGCACCGCGCCGAAGCCCTCCTGGAGGTCGGGCAGGTGCCGCGCCAGCTGGTCGACCTGACCGACGAACATCGTGGTGACCAGGAACAGCGTGACCAGGGACGCGGTGTCGAGGTGGTCGTTGACGACCAGGGTGACCCCGACCAGCGCGGTGCCGGCGAGCACCGCGTGCAGGAGCGTCCCGGCCCGGCGGGTGACCGTGGCCTCGACCCGCAGGACCGCGTCGAAGAGCGCGTGCACGCGGGCGGCGAGCTCGGTGCACCGGCGCAGCACGTGCGCCTGACCGAGGCTGGCGCGGAGGTCGTCGCACCCGGCGATGCCCTCCTCCAGGGCGGCGGCGTGGTCGGTCCAGGCGGCCTCCTCCACGACCTTGCGCGTGGAGATCTCCGGCAGCAGGGGACGGACGACGGCCAGGGCCGCCAGCCCGGTCGCCGGGAACAGGAAGAACGCGGGCCACCAGGTCACGCCCGCCACGATCCAGAGCGGGCCGGCCGCGAACACGGTGCGGATCGCCATCCAGCCGCTCTGACGCAACAGGGTGCCGACCTCGTGGGTGTCGTCGTCGATCCGGTCGAGCACCTCCCCCACGGCCTGCTCGGTCAGCGCCGAGAGCGGCTGGTGCATGGCGGCGTCGAGCAGGTCGGCGCGCAGCCGGCCCTCCGCGCGGTCCACCGTCCCCGCCCACAGGGTGCGGGCGACGGTGTCGAGCAGGGCGGCACCGATCACGCAGACCGCGAGCGCGCCGACCAGCCGGTCCGTCGTGTTCTCAGCAAGTCGACCGGCGACGAGCGAGCCGAGCGACGTACCGACGGCGGCGACCGCGCACGCGACGAGCGCGCAGACCGCGACCGGAGTGCGCAGGCGTCGCCAGTCGACCGTCCGAGCCGGGGCAGGTGGGTCGAGGCGCGCGGACGTGACCGTCCGGTCGGGGCCGAGAGTCGTGGACATCGGGGTCGACGCTACGACGCGGCACGGACAGTCGTCGCCTGCTTTACGCGACCTGACAACCTGGAGCCCGGTCTGGGCGTCACAGTCTCCGGAGGTGGGTGGATGCGTCGGGTGCTCGTCGTGGGTTTGCTGCTGGCTGTGCTCGTCCCGATGACACCGGGGGCGTCCACCGCGGCCGCACCACGGCACCGCGACCCCGTGGTGCCGTGCTCGCGCGGACTCGTCGCGCTGACCTTCGACGACGGCCCGTCGGCGACCGTGACGCCGAAGCTGGTGCGCCTGCTGCAGCGCGAGCGGGTGCCGGCGACGTTCTTCATGATCGGTCAGCACGTCGACGCGCACTCCGAGATCGTTCGCATGGTCGACCGGGCCGGCTTCGCGATCGGCAACCACACCTGGGCGCACGACGACCTCACGACGCTCTCCGGCCCGCAGATCCGGGCGTCGATCCGCTCGACCCGGCGCGCCCTGGTGCACGCCGGAGTGGAGCCGACCTCGCTGGCGCGCCCGCCGTACGGCGCCATGGACGACCGGGTCCGGCGAGTGCTGGAGGGGCTGGGCTACACGCCGGTGCTCTGGAGCATCGACCCGCGGGACTGGGCCGGCGCGAGCACCCCGCAGATCGAGGCGCGTGTCCTCGGCGCCGTACGACCTCACCGTGCCAACGTCGTGCTCCAGCACGACGGCGTCACCAACTCCCCCGCGACGCTGCGCGCCATCTCGACCGAGATCAGCCAGCTCCGGCGTCGGGGCTTCTGCTTCGCGGACCTCGACGCCGCCGGCGGGCCGACCCCGCCAGTGCCGGTCGCGACGGTGCGCGCCGACGTGCGCCGGATCGCCGAGGGCGGCCGGCTCCGGTTGACCGTGCGGCTGGACCGGCCGACCAGCCGCCCGACGACCGTCGGGCTCACGGCGCAGGGGCGGGTCTCCGCGTCGGTCGTGCGGTTCCGCGTCGGCCAGACCTCGGCCCACGTGTGGTTGCGGATCCCCCAGGACCGGGCCGACGAGCACGCCGAGCGCGCGATCTTCGGGACGACCGGAGGGAAGGGAACGCTGCCGTCGGCGGCCCGGTCGGTGCGGGTGCTCGACGACGACCCCCCGCCGCTCGTGCGGGCCGACGACGTCACCGCCGTCTCCTCACCCCTGATCCGGACGGTGGCCCGAGTGCCCGTCCGCCTCGACCGGACCACTGACCGGGACGTCTCCGTGCTGATCCGCACCCGACTCGGCGAGGGCCGTGCGGTCATCGCGGCGAGGAGCCGTGCCGCCGAGGCGCAGCTGACGATCCCGGTCGGTACGCCGGACCAGCAGGTCCGAGAGCTCCCCCTACGGATCATCGACGCGACGCATGCCACGCTCGACGCACCGGCGACCCTGGTGGTGCGGCCACCGGCCGTCGACCGGGCGACCGCTGCCCGGCAGGCCCTTGCCTCGGTGACCTGGCCGGCGCTGAGCGTCGAGGGCCTGTCGTTCTAGAAGGTCCAGCGGGTGGCGCCGCCCGGCTCGACGGTCATCAACGCCGTCATCGCGGTCGCGTCGATCCGGTAGACCAGCCACGGCGGCCGGGTCGGTGACCGGGGCGGCCGTGTCAGCGAGATTGGTGGCTGTCATGCCGGTACCGACCTGCCGCGAGGTCAGGAATCAGCGGCCTGCGCCTTGACCAGGACCCGCACCTGGGCGGCCGCGTGGGCGTCCGTGGACGGCAGTTGTACGACGTACCAACGGTCGAGCTTCGGCGCCGTGACGTCGAAACGGACCCCGCCGCCGGCCCCCAGCGTGACCTGGCCCTCGAAGACGACCTGCCCGTTGCGGGTGGTCTGCAGGTAGACCTGGTCACCGGCCTGGCCTCCGACGACCGTCGCGGTCACGGTCGACACCTGGTCGACCGTGAGGGCGCTCGCGGTCACGGTCGGCTGCACGGTGAGCTGCCGGGCCGCGCTGGCCAGCTTGGCGACCTTGAGCCGGACCTGGACAGACCTCTGCACCGGTCGGGTCACCAACGCGATCGACCCGTCGGCAGCCGTCCGCCCGGTGGCGACGCGTAGCCACCCGCTGGAGGTGCGCTCCTGGAGGTAGACGTGGACGTCCGGGACGGACGCCCCGTCAGCGGCGGTGACCTTGCCCGTGACGACCGCCGTACCGCCCGCCGCGACCTTGTTGCCGGCACCTGCCGACGAGATGTTGACAGCCGCCGGCACGGGTACCACGGGCGTGGTCGGTGACGGCGACCCGGTCGGGGACGGCGACGACGTCGGATCCGTGGGGGCCGAGCTCGACGGTACGTCGGTCGGGGTCTCGGACGGAGTCGGGCTCTCCGAGAGCGACGGGTCAGTCGTCGGTGTCGGCTCCACCGTCGCCGTCGCCGTCGCCGTCGCCGACGGCTTGGCCGACGGCTTCTCGGACGGCTTGGCGATCGGGTGCGTCGGCGCCGGAGCGGCTGGCTCAGGGCTCGGCGTCGGTGTCGGCTGCTTCCGAGCCTGCTCCACGCGACGCTGCGACTCGGCCGGCGGGACCCCGATGGGTGACAGCACCGAGTGGACCGCGCGCTGGACCGGGTCCGGGAGGTTGCTGGAGTACGCCGCGGCGACGCCTCCGGTCGCCAACGCGACCACCACGGCCAGCGACGTGCCCGCACCCAGACGGCGTACGGCGCGGTGCCCGACCAGGCTGGGGGCAGCAACGGCAGCCACGGGCGTCGCCTGGGCCGCTCGGAACATCTCGCGGTAGCGCTCCTCCTCACCGAGCTCCGCCGGCGAGCCCGGCGCAGTGAGCGCGTTGATCAGCGCCTGCTCGTCGAACTCTTCACTCGTCATGACTCACCACCTTCAGGTCAGGCCGGTCGTTCGGGCCAATGTCCTCAACGCTCTGTGCACTCCCACTCGGACCGCGCCGGGTCTCTTGTCCATCAACTGCGCCACGTCGGCGACGTCGAGGCCGGCCACCACCCTCAGGGCCACCATCTCGGCCTGGGTCGGCGGCAGTGTCGCGACCAACCGGAGCGCCTCGGAGGTCGCATCGTTGTCGGCAGCCTCCTGCTCGGCGCTGGGCGCTGTCGGCACCTGCCCGCTGGCCTCCACCGGGTCGGCCACCGAGACCACGGTCAGACCCCGCGAGCGGGCCCGGCCCTGGTCGATCGCGCGGTGCCGGGCGATCGTGAAGATCCACGCCCGGAAGTCGGCGAACTGGCCTTCGAACGTCGGCAGGCCACGCACGACGTGCATCCAGGTCTCCGCGGCCAGGTCCTCTGCCGCGTCGTCACCGCGCGCCTTCAGGTAGCGCAGCAGTCGCGGGTGCAGGTCTCGCCACAACGTCGCGAAGCCCGCCTCGTCACCGGCACACGCAGCGACCAGGGCGAACTCGAGCTCCTCGGCGGCATCCTGGTCCCGGACGTCCTCGGCGGTCGGCACGCGCACATCGGCTCGGGACGTGATCGTCCCGAGCCTCCGCGGCAGGCCTCCACCGTTCGTGGCGTCCAGCGTCACACCCCCGAGACTCGCGGTCGTCAACTCGTCCTCAATCGGTCAGTGTCGCACTGGTGCTGGTCGCGAACCGCTGACCGACGTACAGGAGACGGTAGTCGGTGCCGGGGGCGCTCGGTCGGATGAACTGCGCCACGCCGTTGGGTCCGGTGAGGTCGGTGCCCGTGTCGGTCCAGGCCTTCGTGGCCTGGTCGTAGGCCTGGAGCGTCACCACCGCGTTGGGGACCGGGTTGCCCTTGGCGCGGAGCTGGCCGCTGATGGCGAACCCGGCCGCGACGTCCTCACCACGGATCGAGAGCGAGCTCGGCGCACGCACCACGACCTCGATCACCCGGCTGGCACCGGTGGGCGGACCCACTGGACGGACACGCAGCCGGTAGCGGGTGTTGACCGCGGGGGTGACCGTGGTGCTGACCGAGCCGACGGCATCGGTGGTGCCGGTCGCCACGACGGTCCACGGGCTACCCTTGGCCACGACGCGAGCGAGCAGGTCGACGGTCGCACCGGCGACCGCGCTGCCGTTCCAGACGACCGTGCCGGTGACGACGGTGCTGCCACCCGGGTCGATGCGGGGCGGCTCGGCGGCGATGGTCACGGCGGGCCGGACCTGGACCACGACCGTGCCGCTCCGGACCGGCCGGAAGCTCTTGGTCCCCGCGAAGGCGAACCGGAACGTGGTCTGGA
Organism: Nocardioides endophyticus; assembly: GCF_039543845.1. Lineage (NCBI taxonomy): Bacteria > Bacillati > Actinomycetota > Actinomycetes > Propionibacteriales > Nocardioidaceae > Nocardioides > Nocardioides endophyticus. The sequence goes on from NZ_BAABKN010000005.1 coordinate 21,852, forward strand.
TGCGCGGGTGCACGGTGAAGACCGCGCTGCCGTCCCGTCGGGTGCGCACCCCGTCGCGGAACTGCCAGCCGTCGGAGTTCGCCGTGCGCGCCAGCAGCACGACGTACTGACCACGGAGTCCCCTCTTCGCCGTGAAGAGCGTGCCCCGGACGACGGCCTTGGCGCCGGGAGCGACAACCTCGCGCATGGCCCGGATCGAGAGCGTCGTCGGGACTCGGCGGCCCGGGTGCTCCCCCGTACGCACCCGGACCACCGCCTCTCCGCTGTACCGCGGTTGAGCGTCGGGCGCCCCCGCGTAGTTCCAGCGGTAGCGCGTGGTCACCTCGGGATGTACGTCGAGGGTCAGCCCGCCCTTGACGCCCGCCGACACGGTGCCGATCGGGGTGAAGACGGCCTCGCCTGCCGCCCGCGCCTCCAGTGCAACGGGTCGACCTGCCACCGGGCGTCCCGGCACGTCGATGTTGCCGGCGATGGCGCCGGTCTCCCCGGGCTGGATCGTCGGGTCGAGTGCCCGGATCGAGATCGACGTCGCGGCCGGGGCCGCGACCGCGGGCCTGGCTGCCCCGAGTACGCCGAGAGAGCTGACGAGGAGCGCCCCGGCGACGGCGCCGGCCAGCGATCGAGTAGCGCGCACGGGCCCTCCTGGAGTGGTGATCTGGTGTGTCTCACCACTGACAGCGTCGATGCCCCCGTTTGCGTTACATCGCCCGATGTCGCGATCAGGCGACGACGGCTGCAGGGTACAGGCGCCGCGGCAGGCGAACCGCGACGGCGGTCCCTCGCTCGACGCTCGACTCGACCTCGATGGTCCCGCCGTGGAGCGCCACGATGGCCTGCACGATGGTGAGACCGAGACCGATGCCCTGGATGGCCTGCTCGGTGGCGGTGGTGGACCGGAAGAAGCGGGTGAACAGCCGGTCCTGCTCGGCCTCGGGTATGCCCATCCCGGTATCCGTGAGCGGAGTGAACTTCACCGCGTTGCTGAGCAGGTTGACGAGCATCCGCTCCCGCTCCGCCGGATCCCCCTCGAGCTGGACGGGATGATCGGGCACGTCGACGGCCAGGTCCAACGATCGCGGGTCGAGCAGCCAGGCGACGCCGTCGTACGCCGCCGAGACGACCTCGCGCAGGTCGGTCGGCATCGCGTCGATGCTCAAGGTCGCGGACTCGATCTGGGACAACCGGAGGAGGTCCTCGACCAGGCCGAGCAGCCGGTGGCTGTTGCGTTCAACGCGGCCCACGAGCCCGAGCTGAGCAGGGTCGAGCTCACCGACCGCGCCGTCCGCCAGCACCTCGAGGTAGCCGATGATGCTGGTGATCGGCGTCCGGAGCTCATGACTGACCGTCGAGGCGAAGTCGGACTTGACCCGCTCGAGCTCGCGCAGGCGCTCGACGGCGTCCTGCTCGGTGGCCAGCGCGTCCGACAGCGCCTGCGCGGTCCGGTGGCGCTCGGTGACATCGCGGAAGACCACGACGACGTCCCTGACGCCGTCGTCACCGGCAGGCGGCAGCGCGGTGGCCGAGAAGTTCAGCACCCGCGGCGAGGCGCGCGCGCTCGTGCGGCCACCAGTTGACCAGGCAGGCGGTGCAGGCGAAGGCGAAGAACGCCGCGTGTACGCCGGCGAAGAGCCAGGGTCGCTCCCAGGCTTCCGGGTGGTCGTACACCGCCCGCGGATTCAGGGTGCCCACGACGCCGTGGTGGACGAGCACATAGGCCACGGCGATGGCGAACGGCGGCCAGGCCTCGTACAGCGCGATCACCGGGATCATCACGAAGAAGTGGAAGTGCGCCTCGATCATGCCCCCGGACAGGTGCACGATCACGCCCGAGCAGACCATCAGACCGCCGGCCGCGATCACGGCCGACAGGCCGCGGCCCAGCAGGCCGAAGCCGGCGAGCAGCGCGGCCATCAGCACCGGCGACAGCTCCACCCACACGTGGCCGAGCGAGTTGCCGCGGTAGACGGCGTACAGCAGGATCGCGACCACGTGTGCCCACAACATCACCATCACGGCCCGGTGCCGAGTCTGCCAGGCGGCGTCGGGCAGCGACCCAGCCCGTGGCAACCAGGCAGGCCACCGCCTACCGCCCGGCAGTGGTGAGAAGCGCACACTCACCCATCGGCCGCTCGGGGCGAGACCTTAGAGCTCCTTGATCCCCCAGGGACTGCCGTACTCGGTGAGCAGGTCCAGGAACGGCACGGCGTCGAACGCCTCCGGGCCGAGCACGCCGGCGCCGCTCCAGGTGCCGCGGGCGAGCAGCTCGAGGGCGACGACGGGGTTGATCGCGGTCTGCCAGACCACGCACTGGTGGCCGTACTCCCGCATGGTCCACTCGTTGTCGACGACGTGGTAGAGGTACGTCGATCGGTCGGCACCGTCCTTGCCCTTGCCGGTCACCCACAGGCCCGCACAGGTCTTGCCCTTCATCCGGGGTCCCACGGTCGCCGGGTCCGGCAGCACCGCGGCGACCACGTCACGTGGGCTCACCTCACAGAACCCATTCTCTGCCTTGACCCGCACCTTCTCGGTGCTGTCGAGGCCGAGGGTGTGCAGCACCTTGAGGACGTTGATGAACTCGTCGCCGAGGCCGTACTTGAACGTGGCCCGCTTGCAGTCCACCCAGCGCGGCATCAGGAGCACCTCCTCGTGCTCGACGTTGACGCACTCCACAGGCCCGATGCCCTCGGGGAAGTCGAAGACCTCAGGCTCGGAGAACGGCGCGGTCGTGAACCAGCCGCGCTCCTTCTCCCAGATGACCGGCGGGTTGAGGCACTCCTCGATCGTGGTCCACATCGAGAACGACGGCGCGAAGATCTCGTTGCCGTCGTCGTCGGTGACCACCAGGTTGGCGCCGTCGCGGGTGCCCAGCTCATCGATCTCGCTGAAGAGATGGTCGGCGGCGTACCGCGCGAAGACGTCGGAGAGCCCCGGCTCGACGCCGATGCCGACCAGCGCCAGCCGTCCGGCGGACTCCCAGTCCGACGCCACGGCGAACTGCTCGTCGCCGAGCTTCACCCCCGTCTGCTCGTACGGCGCCTGCGGGTGCGGCTGCGACAGCGACATCGCCATGTCGAGGTAGTCGGCGCCGGCCTCGGCCGCGCCGTCGAAGATCGACATGTTGAAGACCGGGTCGACCGCGTTCATCACGTGGGTGATCCGGTGCTCGCGGCACAGCGCCGCCACCGACTCAGCGGACGACGCGTCGATCCGCGCCGCCGCGTACCGCCCGTCGGCAGCCGCCGCCTTCTCGGCCTTGGCGACGTCGTAGTCGGCGACCACGATCATCTCGAAGAAGTCGCGACGCGCCGCGATGGCCGCGAACGCCGACCCCACGCCCCCGGCGCCTACCAACAGAATCCTCATGTGCAGCTTCTCCTCATCGAGTTGAGCGTCGCGAGAGTGGTGTGATGCCAAGGCGGAGGTGCGAAGGCGGCCTTTGAGCGAAGCGGGCCGTCGAGCGCCGACAACGCAGGCAGCGCGCCGCTATCGCGGCGCTCAGCCGATGTAGGACATGACGTGCTTGATACGGGTGTAGTCCTCGAAGCCGTAGCCGGAGAGGTCCTTGCCGTAGCCGGAGTGCTTGAAGCCGCCGTGCGGCATCTCGGAGACGAACGGGATGTGGGTGTTGATCCAGACCGCACCGAAGTCGAGCCGGCGCGACATCCGCATCGCGCGGGCGTGGTCCTTGGTCCAGACGCTCGAGGAGAGCGCGTACTGGACGTCGTTGGCCCAGGTCAGCGCCTGCGCCTCGTCGCTGAACTTCTGGACGGTCATCACCGGGCCGAAGATCTCGGTCTGGATCTGCTCGTCCTTCTGCTGCAGGCCCGAGAGCACCGTGGGCTCGTAGAAGTAGCCCTTCTCGAACTTCCGCGCACCGCCGGTCTCGATGGTGGCGTGGTCGGGCAGCCGGTCGACCATGCCCGTGACGTGGGCGAGCTGGTTGGCGTTGTTGAGCGGGCCGTAGTACGTCGCCTCGTCGTCGGGCATGCCGGTCGGCATCCCCTTGGCGGCCTCGGCCAGGGCCGCGACGAACTCATCGTGGATGCCGGCCTGCACGAGCACCCTGGTGGCCGCCGTACAGTCCTGGCCGGCGTTGAAGAGGCCCGCGCCGGCGATGCCCTCGGCCGCGGAGGCGATGTCGGCGTCGTCGAAGACGATGACCGGGGCCTTGCCACCGAGCTCGAGGTGCACCCGCTTGAGGTCGTGGGAGGCCGCTTCGGCGACCTGCATGCCCGCACGCACGGACCCGGTGATCGCGACCATCTGCGGGGTCTTGTGGGCGACCAGCGCGCGGCCGGTGTCGCGGTCGCCGCAGACGACGTTGAGCACGCCCGGCGGGAGGAACTCCTGAGCGATCGCGGCCAGCAGCGTGGAGCTCGCCGGCGTGGTGTCGCTCGGCTTGAGGACGACCGTGTTGCCGGCCGCCAGCGCGGGCGCGATCTTCCAGATCATCATCAGCAGCGGGTAGTTCCACGGCGTCACCTGACCGACCACGCCGATCGGCTCGCGGCGTACCCACGAGGTGTGGTCGGCCAGGTACTCACCCGCGGCCTTGCCCTCCAGCATGCGCGCGGCGCCGGCGAAGAACTTGAAGTGGTCCGAGGCGTACGGCATCTCCTCGTCCATCGTGAGCTGGAGCGGCTTCCCGGTGTCCTTGCACTCGACGGCGTTGATCTCCTCGACGCGCTCCTCGATCGCGGTCGCGAGCTTCAGCAGGGCGTTCGAGCGGTCCTGCGGGGTCGCGTAGCCCCAGCCCTCGAAGGCGGCGTCGGCCGCGGCGTACGCCCGGTCGAGGTCCTCCTCCCCCGACTTCGGTGCCTGGGCATACACCTCGCCCGTGGTCGGGTCGAGGACGTCGTAGGTCTCCCCCGACACGCTCTCGACGAGCTCTCCGTTGATGACGTTCGTGAAGGTCGTATCGGCCATGGCTGCGAGCCTAGTGATCTGGCAACGGAATCTGTAGTGTCTGAGGCTCTTGAACGCGGATTTCGTTGAATGGAGGGTCTCATGCGCGTGGGTACGACCATTCCAGCACTGCCGGTGCGCGATGTCCCGACGGCGACGGCCTTCTATGTCGACCGGCTCGGCTTCGCCATCGCCCACACCGACGGCCACTTCAGCGTGCTGCGGCGCGACGACGCGCGGATCCACCTGTGGGAGGCCTCCGACCAGTCGTGGCGGGGTCGTCACGACCTGGCCTCGCAGCCGGTCGTCAGCGGTGCCGAGTCCTTCCTCGCCGGCACGGCCAGCTGCCGGATCGAGGTCGAGGGCATCGACGAGCTGTACGCCGAGATGGACGCCGCCGGGGCGCTGCACGGCGTGAGCAAGGGGGGTGCGGAGGACACCGACTACGGCAGCCGCGAGTTCCACGTCATCGACGTCGACGGCAACCTGCTGACGTTCTACCTCTGGCGATAGACGGGCGTCCCGTCGACCCAGGTCGACACCACCCCGGTGCCACCGATGTCGTCCGCGGACCCCGCGAACGGGTCGCGGTCGAGCACCACCAGATCGGCCACCGCACCGGGCCGCAGCACACCCGCGTTGTCGCGGTGGTTGATCCACGCCGAGCCGGAGGTGTACGCCGCGAACGCCGACTCAAGCGCGATCGCCTGCTCAGGCAGGAAGCGGTCCTGGCCGGCCGGCCCGCTCTCGCCGTACGCCGTGCGGTTGACCGCGACGTGGACCGCCTCCAGCGGGCTCGGGGTGCTGACCGGCCAGTCGCTGCCGGCCACGAGGCGGGCACCGGCGCGCTCGAGGTCGCCGAACGGGTACTGCCACGTCGCGCGCTCCGGACCGAGGAAGGGCAGCTCAGCTCGACCATCTGCTCGTCGAGGCAGGCCCACAGCATCTGCAGGTTGGCCGCGACCCCGAGCTCGCCGAAGCGGCGTACGTCGTCGGGGTCGACCAGCTGGAGGTGCGCGATGTGGTGGCGCCTCTCGGGCTCGGTGCCCTCGAAGGCGTCGAGCGCCTCGCGGGCGCCGCGGTCGCCGATGGCATGCACGTGCACCTGGAAGCCCACGGCGTCGAGCAGCCGGACGTACTCCCGCAGCGCCGACGGGTCGACGAACGAGTGGCCCGCGTTGGTGGTCGCATGGCCACAGCGGTCCAGGTAGGGCTCGACGAGCGCGGCCGTGAAGTTCTCGGCGACCCCGTCCTGCATCACCTTCACGCTGGTCGCGCGGAACTGACCGTGGGTGTACAGCTCGCGGCGCGAGACCAGGTCGGCGATCTGCTCCTCGCCGCGGCTGCGGTCCCACCAGAGCGCACCGACGACGTGGGCGGAGAGGTCACCCTCGCGCGCGGCGCGGAGGTACGTCGGGCCGGGGTCGTCCATCCCGGCGTACGACCCGACGATGGCGTCCTGCCACCCCGTCACGCCGTACGAGTGGAGGTGGCGCTGCCCTTCGAGGAGCGCTGCGTAGTACTCGTCATCGGTCGTCTGCGGGGCCAGGCGGGCGACAGCGTGCATGGCGCCCTCGTGCAGCGTGCCGGTCGGGTGGCCGTCGGCGTCGCGCTCGAAGCGACCGTCGACCGGGTCGGGGGTGTCGCGGCGGATCCCGGCGAGCTCCAGCGCCCGGCTGTTGACCCAGGCACCGTGATGGTCCCGGTTGGGCAGGAAGACGGGCCGGTCGGGCACGACCGCGTCCAGGTCAGCCGCCGTGGGTGCCCCGCCCGGGAAGGCGGACATCGCCCAGCCGCCGCCGAGGATCCAGGGCCGGTCCGGGTGCGCGTCGGCGTACTCCTTGACGATGCGGAGGTAGTCGTCGCGGGTGTCGCCCTCGGTGAGGTCGCACCGGGTGCGCTCGAGGCCGCCCTGCACCGCATGCACGTGGGCGTCCACGAAGCCGGGGCTCAGCAACCCACCATCGAGATCGACGACCTCATCGACATCCCAGTGATCGAGCTTGTCGAGATCCCCGCAGGCCGAGATGTGACCTTGATCGACCAGGACCTCGCCCGCGCCGACGTACCGGTGCCCGTCGAAGAGCGTGCCGTTGGTGAAGAGGGTCCGCATCAGCGACCTTCCAGCAGCGGGCCGGTCGGGTCGTGGCTGATCCCGTGCTTGCGAGCAGCGAGTCCCGAGAGCGCCTCGAGGCAGACCCGGTTGGCGAGGAACGCGGTGATCTCCGCGTGGTCGTACGGCGGCGACACCTCGACCACGTCGATGCCCGCGACGGGGAGCTCCAGGCAGATCCGGCGTACGGCGTCGAGCAGCTGGCGCGACGACAGCCCACCGGGCTCTGGGGTGCCGGTGCCCGGCGCGTGGCCGGGGTCGCAGACGTCGATGTCGACGGAGAGGAAGACGGCGTCGCACTCGTCGAGCGCGATCTCGAACGCCTCGTCCAGGCACTCCTCCAGGCCGCGCTTGCCGATCTCGGTCATCTCGTAGGAGCGCATCTGCTGCTCCGCCATCCAGGCCAGCGTGTCCGGTCCGGGCCAGTAGCCACGCAGCCCCATCTGCAGGAACCGGTCGCCGCGCAACGCACCCGACTCGATCAGCCGTCGCATCGGCTGGCCGTGGCCGTACAGAGAGCCGAACTCGATGTCGCCGGTGTCGGCATGCGCGTCGAAGTGGATCATCGACACCTTGCCGTAGCCGAGGTGGCGGGCGACCCCGGTGGCGTCGGGCAGCGCGATCGAGTGGTCGCCACCCAGGACGAGCGGCACGGCCCCCGCGCTGGCCACCGCGAAGACCGCGTCCTCCAGCGCGTGGAGCGACCGCTCGATCTCCCCCGGTGGCATCTCGACGTCGCCGGCGTCGACGACCCGGAGGTCCTGGAGGGCGTCGACGCGAAGGGCTAGGTGCGGCCGGGAGCCGTCGTGCGGCAGGTAGTCGGTCTGCCGGATCGCCATCGGCCCGAACCGGGTGCCCGGGCGGTGCGACGTACCGCCGTCGAACGGCGCTCCGACGATGACCACGTCGGCCGCGGCCAGGCCGGCCGCGTCGTCGAGGTCGACGCGGCCGACTCCCAGGAAGGTGATGTCGGGACCGAACTGCGGGCCATACCGGGTCATGGAGCATTCCTATCAGCCAGGAGACCCGCGCCGTCCGTCGGCGACAACGAAATCCGCGAGAATCACGCCGCAGCGCCACGGATTCACTTGCCTTGCTCCCGTCTGACCACGCACCATGGGGGTATGAGTACCTGGGACTACGACCACTTGCAGCGGGCCGCGAAGGACCACCTGTGGATGCACTTCACGCGGCACTCGACCTACGAGACCTCGGACGTGCCGATCATCGTGCGGGGCGAGGGCGCCTACATCTACGACGCGCAGGGCAAGCGATACCTCGACGGCCTCGGTGGGCTGTTCGTCTCCCAGCTCGGCCACGGCCGCACCGAGCTCGCCGAGGCCGCCGCCACCCAGGCCCGCGAGCTGGCCTTCCACCCGCTGTGGTCCTACGCCCACCCGAACGCGATCCTGCTCGCCGAGCGCATCGCCGGCTACGCGCCCGGCGACCTGAACCGGGTGTTCTTCACCACCGGTGGCGGCGAGGCCGTCGAGTCCGCCTGGAAGCTCGCGAAGAACTACTTCAAGCTCACCGGCAAACCGATGAAGCACAAGGTGCTGTCCCGCGCCATCGCCTACCACGGCACCACCCAGGGCGCCCTGTCCATCACCGGGCTCCCCCCGCTCAAGCAGCAGTTCGAACCCCTGGTCCCCTCCACCTTCCGGGTCCCCAACACCAACATCTACCGCGCCGCCGAGACCACCGGCGGCCTCCTCGATGGCACCGACCCCGAGGCCTTCGGCCGCTGGGCCGCCGACCAGATCGCGGTCCAGATCGAGAACGAAGGACCCGACACCGTCGCCGCGGTCTTCCTCGAACCCGTCCAGAACGCCGGCGGCTGCTTCCCACCCCCACCCGGCTACTTCCAACGGGTCCGCGAGATCTGCGACGAATACGACGTACTCCTGGTCTCCGACGAGGTCATCTGCGCCTACGGCCGCCTCGGGACCATGTTCGGCGCCGAACGCTACGGCTACCAGCCCGACATCATCACCTCCGCCAAGGGCATCACCTCCGGCTACGCCCCCCTCGGCGCGATGATCGCCACCGACCGCCTCATGGAACCCTTCCTGCACGGCGCCGCGACCTTCGCCCACGGCTTCACCTTCGGCGGCCACCCCGTCTCCACCGCCGTCGCCATGGCCAACTTCGACATCTTCGAGAACGAACACATCCTCGAACACGTCCAAGACAACCAAGACGCCTTCCGCACCACCCTCGAACGCCTCACCGACCTCCCCATCGTCGGCGACGTCCGCGGCGACGGCTACTTCTACGGCATCGAACTCGTCAAAGACAAGAACAGCCGCGAGACCTTCAACGAAGACGAATCCGAAAAGCTCCTACGCGGCTTCCTCTCCAAAGCCCTCTACGACGAAGGCCTCTACTGCCGCGCCGACGACCGCGGCGACCCCGTCATCCAACTCTCACCCCCACTCATCTGCAATCAAACCCACTTCGACGAGATCGAACACATCCTCCGCACCGTCCTCGACAAAGCCGCCACCATCCTCTAGGCCGAGTCGGCGCAGACTGACCCGCGAGTCGGCGCAAAGTGACCCCATAATCCACAGGCAGCCCTGTCCCGTGGTGCCGTACGGCGCCTCCGGGGCAGGGCTGCTGCATGGAGAACTATGGCTGGCTCGATCGCCTCGGGAACCTTCCGCCAAGCGAACCGTTCACGACTGCCTCGGCCAGGGAAGTGGGGTTGAGCCCCAAGGCCTTGCGCTGGCTGACGATGTGCAGGTACCTCCGGCATCCGATCCAGGGGGTGTACGTCGCCGCCGATGTCGAGGACTCGATCGAGCTCCGGTGCGCGATGCTCGCGCTCGTCCTGCCATCGGACTGCTTCGTCTGCGACCGCAGCGCGGCGTGGATCCACGCCGGCGACCGAGCCCTGGCGCCCAACGAGCACCTCGACGTACCGCCGATCTCGTGCTTCCGCCCGAGCGACGCAGGTCGCCTGCGCAACGCCCTGAGTAGCAGCGGCGAGCGCGCCATCCGGTCGCGCGACCTGATGGAGATCGGCGGGATCGTCGTCACGACCCCGCTGCGGACAGCACTCGATCTCGGACGCCTCCAGTCGAACGCCGATCTCAAGCTGCACGGCATGGACACGATGCTCGGACTAGAGGTCTTCACGCTCGACGAGTTGCTGGCCGAGATTCCACGATTCAACCGGCAGCGCGGCGTGGTCGAGCTCCGCGTCCTGGCGCCGTTGGCCGACGGCGGGTCGGAGTCGTTCGGGGAGACCGCTCTACGTCGGCGCTGGCGCGGCGCCGGCCTTCCCCGACCGCAGACCCAGATCTCGGTCCTCGTCGACGGACGCGAGGTCTATCGGCTCGACATGGGCTTGGAAGATCTTCTCCTCGCCGCCGAGTACGAGGGCGAGCAATGGCATGGCGAGGATCGGGCGGAGTACGACGAGGAGCGCCGACAGTGGCTCGAGCGCGAGCGCGAGTGGTCGATCGCGGTGTTCCGCAAGCAGCACGTCTTCGGGCAGCAACAGGATGCCGAACGCCTGCTCAGGATCGCGTACGACGCAGCGCGAGCGCGCCGCGGCCTGCCGCCGACGTACTTCTATTGAGGGTCACTTTGCGCCGACTCGGGGGTCACTTAGCGCCGACTCGGCGATTCATCAGGCCAGCGCGCGGGTGCGGCGGCGGCTGTTGACCTCGCCACCCACCACGATCAGCACCGAGATCATGAACATCACCGTGCCGACGACGTTGACCTGCATCGGGATGCCGCGCTGGGCGACGCCCCAGACGTACATGGGGAACGTCGTGGTGTTGCCGGCGTTGAGGTTGGTGATGATGAAGTCGTCGAAGGACAGCGAGAAGCTGAGCAAGGCGGCGCCGAGGATGCCCGGGAACACCAGCGGGAAGGTGACTCGCCAGAACGTCTGCCGGGGCGTCGCGTAGAGGTCCATCGCCGCTTGCTCGAGGTTGTCGTCCATGCCCGCCAGCCGGGCTCTCACGGTGACGACCACGAACGAGATGCAGAACATGATGTGCGCGATCAGGATCGTCCAGAAACCCAGCTGACCCGCGAACCCGGCCGCCACGAAGAGCGCCAGCAGCGAGGAGCCCATGACGATCTCGGGCGTGGCCATCGGCAGGAAGATGAGCAGGTTCATCGACGACCGACCCGCGAAGTCGTGCCGCACCAGCGCGAACGCCATCAGCGTGCCGAGGATGGTTGACCCGATCGTGGCCACCAGGCTGATCTGGATGCTTGTCCCCAGCGCGCTGCACATGCCCTCCGGCGCGCAGGGGTGCAGCCAGTTGTCGAGGGTGAACCCGTCGAAGCGGTAGATCAGCCGGCTCGACGGGTCGTTGAAGCTCATCAGCACGACCACGAAGATCGGGACGAACGTGTAGATCAGGATCGCGATCCCGAGAATCAGCACCAGGTTGTTGCGCAGCCACCGCATCAGAGCAGCTCCTCGGTGCCGGCCCGGCGGACGTAGAACAGCACCATGGCGATGATCAGGATCATCAGGATCATCGAGAGCGCGCTGGCCGCCGGATAGTCGTTGGCGTTGGTGAAGAGGTTCTGGATGACGTTGCCGACCATCCGCTGGTTGGGGCTGCCGAGCAGCTGGGCGTTGATGTAGTCGCCGGCCGCCGGGATGAAGGTCAGCAGCGTCCCCGAGACCACCCCCGGCAGCGAGAGCGGCCAGGTGACCTTCCAGAACCCGACGAACGGGTTGGCGTAGAGGTCGCTGGACGCCTCGATCAGGCGGTGGTCGATCTTGTCGATGCTCGCGAAGAGCGGCAGCACCATGAACGGCAGGAAGTTGTAGGTGATGCCGGCGATCACGGCGACGGGGGTCGCGAGGAGGCGACCCTCGGCGCCGAGGATGTGCACGGCCTGGAGAGTGTTCACCACGATGCCGTCGTCGGCGAGGATGAGCTTCCACGACAGCGTGCGGATCAGGAAGCTGGTGAAGAACGGTGCGATCACCAGCACCAGCATCAGGTTCTTCCAGCGGCCGGCCTTGAACGCGATCGCGTACGCGAGCACGTAGCCGAGCACGAGGCAGATCAGCGTCGCCAGCGCGGCGTACCCGAGCGAGCGGACCAGCGGCTCCCAGTAGTCCCGGAGCGCGTCCGGGTAGTTCTGGAAGTGGAAGGTCATCTCGTAGCCGTTGACCACCGACCCGCTCGGGTCGAACAGGCTGGCGGCGACGAGCGAGTAGAACGGGATGACGAAGAAGAGGGCGAGCCAGACGACGCCGGGGATCAGCAGGAAGTAGCCGGTGAGGCCGCGGCGACGGCTCGAGTCGTCGGACGCCGGGGCGGTGGTGACCGGGGCTGCTCCAGCCGTGCTCGCCATCAGTCGTCGTCCTCTTGCCCCGCACGAGCGTCCTGGCTGTGGTCGAGGAGGAACGCGTAGTCGGGCCGCCAGGACAGCTCCACCGACTCACCGTTGCGGTAGAGCCGGCGGTGGCCGGTGTTCTGCTGGAACACCTGGAGCTCCTGGCCCCACGGCATCCGCACGAGGTACTGCGTGCTCACCCCGACGAAGCTGACGTCGCTGACCACGCCACCCGGGATCGAGTTGCCGGGTGCGTCCAGCACCTCGCCCGCGTCGCCGATGAGCACCTTCTCGGGCCGGATGCCGATCCAGGCCTTGTCGCCGTCGAGGTGCGCTCGATCGGCCGGCACCGAGACGTCGATGCCGTGCATGTCGACGGTGATGAAGTCCGAGCTCCGGCTCTTGACCTCACCCTCGATCAGGTTCGACTGGCCGAGGAAGTTGGCGACGAACGTCGTGCGCGGGTTCTCGTACAGCTCCTCCGGGGCGCCCATCTGCTCGATCACGCCCGCATTCATCACCGCGACCGTGTCGGCCATGGTCATGGCCTCCTCCTGGTCGTGGGTGACGTGGATGAAGGTCAGCCCGACCTCCGTCTGGATCCGCTTCAGCTCGATCTGCATCGCACGCCGCAGCTTGAGGTCGAGCGCGCCCAGGGGCTCGTCGAGCAACAGCACCTCGGGCTCGTTGATCAACGCCCGAGCCAGCGCGACCCGCTGCTGCTGGCCTCCGGAGAGCTGGGTCGGCTTCTTCCGGGCCTGCGACTCGAGCTCGACGAGGTCGAGCATCTGGCGCACCTGGGCGTCGACCCCGCTGACCTTGCGCCGCTTGAGGCCGAACGCGACGTTCTCGTAGATGTCGAGGTGCGGGAAGAGCGCGTAGTTCTGGAAGACCGTGTTGACCGGACGCCGGTAGGGCTTGGCATACGTGATGTCCGTCCCGGCCAGGGTGATCGACCCGCGGGTCGGGGTCTCCAGGCCGGCGACCATCCGAAGCGTGGTGGTCTTGCCGCAGCCCGAAGGGCCGAGCAGGGCGAAGAACGCGCCGCGCGGTACGTCGAGGTCGAGGTCGTCGACAGCGGTGAAGGATCCGAAGGACTTGGTGACGTTGCGCAGTCGCAGCCCGTCGAACGAGTCGTCGCTCGAGGGTGCCTGCACCGTGAGGTCAGCCGGCGATGACATCGTTGAACTCTCCTTCGTACTGCTGGGACTGCGCGTCGGACAGGGGCATGAAGTCGAAGGCGGTGGCGAGGTCTTCGTTGTCGGGGAAGATCAGCTTGTTGTCGACGAGGGACGGGTCGATCTTCTCCATCTCGGCCTTGGCCCCCTCGACCGGACAGATGTAGTTGACCCACGCGGCCAGCTTCGCGGCGACCTCCGGCTCGTAGTAGTAGTCGATCCACTTCTCGGCGTTCGCCTGGTGCTTCGCGAGGTTGGGCACCATCATGTTGTCGGCCCAGAGGGAGAGCCCCTCCTCGGGCGTCACGAACTTGATGTCCGGGTTGTCGAACTGCGCCTGAATCACGTCACCGGACCACGCCTCGCACGCCACGATGTTGCCGGCCGCGAGGTCCTGGATGTACTCGTTGCCCGTGAAGGACCGGACCTGTCCGCTCGCCACGACCTGGCGAAGCCGCTCGATCGCCTGGCCCCACTCGTCCTCGGTGAACTCGTCGGGGTCGGCCCCGACCACGCGGAGCATGAACGCCATGGTGTCGCGCATCTCGCTGAGGAGCGTCATCCGCCCCTTGAGGTCGTCGCGGGTGAGCAGCTCCTCGAAGCTGCGGACCTCCGGGACCTTCGCGGCGTTGTAGGCGATGCCGGTGAGGCCGGCCTGCCACGGCGCGCTGTAGGTGCGGTCCTTGTCCCACTGACGGTTGCGGAGGGGTTCGATCAGGTTCCTGTGGAGGTTCGGCACTGCCGTGGCGTCGAGCGGCTGGATCCAGCCCAGTCCGATCATCCGTGCCGCCATCCAGTCCGTCATCACGATCAGGTCGCGGTTGATGGACTGGCAGGCGCCCATCTGGTTCTTCACCTTGGCGAAGAACTCGGCGTTGTCGTTGACGTCGTCGGTGTAGTCGACGCTGATGCCGGTGCGGTCCTGGAAGACCGACACCGTCGACGTCGCCTTCTTGCGGGGGTCGATGTACGCCGGCCAGTTGGAGACGATCAGCTTCTTGTCGGTCGCCGACACGTCGGTCGCCCGGCACTCCGCCGGGTTGACCTTCGCCGCCGCGACGTCGAAGAACGGCAGCTTCAGCGCCGCGACGCTGACGCCGGCGAAGGCCACGCCACCGCCGACCCTGAGCAACCCGCGGCGAGAGAGCCTGCCACGTCCACCACCGGTGGGCCCCTGCACCATGTGGACTCCCTTCGAACCGCCCCGACGCATCGGATCGTGCCACGCGAAAAGGTCCCCGACAAGCGATACCGTCGACATGAAACATCCTCGCAACGAAATCGCTTGTCGACGAGCCGTACCAGATCTTTGACCGCAGCCGCCCCTTAGGGAACTATCCCCCCATGAGCAGGAAGCCAGGACGTACGTCGCAGCCGCTCGACGACGTCTCGAAGGCGATCATCGAGCAACTGCAGCAGGACGGTCGGCGGTCGTACGCCGCCATCGGCAAGGTCGTCGGCCTCTCGGAGGCGGCCGTGCGCCAGCGGGTGCAGCGCCTGATCGAGTCCGGCGTGATGCAGGTGGTCGCCGTGACCGACCCGCTGGAGCTCGGCTTCGCGCGGCAGGCGATGGTCGGGGTCAAGGTCACCGGTCCGCTGGAGCCGGTCGCCGACAAGATCGCCGAGATCGACGAGGTCGACTACGTCGTGGTCACCGCCGGCTCGTTCGACCTGCTCGTCGAGATCGTCTGCGAGAGCGACGAGCACCTGCTCGAGCTGATCTCCGGGCAGATCCGGACGGTCGAGGGAGTGGCCGCGACGGAGACGTTCATGTACCTGAGCCTCCGCAAGCAGACCTACTCGTGGGGCGTCCGCTGAGCCGGCGCACCGAGAAGGACCCGCACTACGAACGGCTCTCCCTCTGGCACGACACCGTCGACACCGCCTGGACGCCACGTCCGCCACTCGACGGCGACGTCGAGGCCGACGTCGCGATCGTCGGCGCCGGCTTCACCGGTCTGTGGACCGCCCACTACCTCGCGGAGGCCGACCCGGAGCTGCGCATCGTCGTGCTCGAGGCCGAGACCGCGGGCTTCGGCGCCTCCGGGCGCAACGGTGGCTGGTGCTCGGCACTCTTTCCTGCCTCACTCTCCACGCTCGCGGGGTACGCCGACCGCGACGCCGCCCTCGCCCAGCACCGCGCCATGCGGCAGACCGTCGACGAGGTGGTCCGCGCCGCCGCAGCGGAGGGCATCGACGCCGACGTGAGCAAGAGCGGCACGATCACCCTCGCCCGCAGCCGGGCGCAGTGGTCGCGCGCCAGGGCCGAGGTGGCGGACGCCCGCACCTGGGACCGCGGCGAGGACGACGTCCGCCTGCTCGATCGCCACGAGGCGACCGCGATCCTGCGGGGCAGCCACACCCGCGGCGCGACGTACACCCCGGACTGCGCGGCGCTCCATCCCGCGCGGCTGGTCCGCGGACTCGCGAGCGCCGTTGAGCGGCGCGGCGTGACCATCCATGAGCAGACCCGCGTGAGCGCGATCGAGCCGCGCACCGCACGCACCGAGCACGGCGTCGTACGAGCCCGCACCGTGCTGCGCGCGACCGAGGGCTACACCGCCACCTTGGCCGGCGAACGCCGCACGATGGTGCCGGTCTACTCGCTGATCATCGCGACCGAGCCGCTGCCGGTCGAGACATGGGACGAGATCGGCCTGGCACGGCGCGAGACGTTCACCGACCACCGGCACCTGATCGTCTACGGGCAGCGCACCGCCGACGACCGGCTGGTCTTCGGCGGCCGCGGCGCGCCGTACCACCTCGGCTCGCGGATCAAGCCGGAGTATGACCACGACGAGAGAGTGTTCGCGCGGCTCTACTCCGCGCTCATCGATCTCTTCCCGGTGCTCGCCGGCACCCGCGTCACCCATGCCTGGGGCGGGGCCCTCGGCATCCCGCGCGACTGGTGCGCCTCGGTCGGGCTCGACCCTGCGACCGGGCTCGGCTGGGCAGGTGGGTACGTCGGCGACGGCGTCAGCACCGCCAACCTCGCGGGCCGGACGCTGCGCGACCTGGTCCTCGGCCGCGACACCGAGCTGACCCGGCTGCCGTGGGTCGGCCACCGCTCCCCCGGCTGGGAGCGCGAGCCGCTGCGCTGGCTCGGCATCAACGCCGGGCTGCGGGCGATGACGATCGCCGACGCCGAGGAGTCCCTCACCCGGATGCCGAGCCTGGTGGCGCGAGCGGTCTCTCCCCTGCTGGGATGAGGCCATGAACACTCCGCGGACCACGCGTGCCCTCGTCCGCCGGCCCGGCCCCCGACTCGACGACGGCCTGCTGACCCACCTCGAACGGATCCCGGTCGACCTCGCCCTCGCCGAGCAGCAGTGGCGGTCGTACGTCGAGGCGCTGCGGACCGAGGGCTGGGAGACGATCGAGGTGCCGCCTGCCGACGACTGCCCGGACGCGGTGTTCGTGGAGGACACGGTCGTGGTCCTCGACGATCTCGCGGTGATCAGCCGGCCCGGCGCCGACGAGCGCAAGCCCGAGACGGCCGCGACCGAGGCGACTCTGGCCGGCCTCGGCTACCGGATCGCCCGCATCGAGGCCCCCGGCACCCTCGACGGCGGCGACGTGCTCAAGCACGAACGGACGGTCTGGGTCGGACTCGGCGGCCGCACCAACAGCGAGGGGATGGAGCAGCTCGCTGCCCATCTCGCTCCTCTCGGCGCCCGCGTCGTCGGCGTACCCGTCGCGCTCGTGCTGCACCTCAAGTCGGCCGTCACCGCGCTGCCGGACGGCACGGTCGTCGGCTTCGAGCCGTTGGTCGACGACCCAGGTGCTTGGGACGCGTTCCTCCCGGTGCCCGAGGAGGCCGGCTCACACGTCGTCGTGCTCGACGAGTCGGCGGTGCTGATGTCGACGAGCGCGCCCCGGACCCAGGCGCTCTTGGAGGAGCGCGGACTGCGCGTGGTCGCCGTCGACATCTCCGAGTTCGAGAAGCTCGAGGGATGCGTGACCTGCCTGTCCGTGCGGCTGCGGGGCTGAGGCACCACTCAGCCGAGCCCGTTCGCCACGATGTCCGCCGGTTTGGTCGTGGCGTGCAGCCAGGCGGCGAAGAACCCGTCCAGATCCTCACCACTGATCTCCTCGGCGAGCGCCTCGAACTCCGCGGTCGAGCCGTTGCCGCCCTTGCGGTCGGCGACCCAGCGGCGCAGCAGCGCCGAGAAGTCAGCCTCACCGATCCGGTTGCGCAGCGCCTGGAGCGCCATCGCACCCCGCTCGTAGACGCGGCGGTCGAAGATCCGGCCGACACAGTTCACGTACGTCGGACACGGGTCCGCGACCTGCTGGTCCCAGAACTCGTCGTCGGCGTCGGCAGAGTCGTAGAGCTGGTGCAACTGGCTGTCCCCCGACGGCCCGCTGTGCGTCTCGTCCCAGCGCCACTCCAGGTAGGTCGCGGCGCCCTCGTTGAGCCAGATGTCGCTCCAGTGCCGCACGGACACCGAGTCGCCGAACCACTGGTGCGCGAGCTCGTGCACGACCGTGATCCCGGTCAGGCTCGCCGGTGAGTACGTCGGGCGGGTCTGGTTCTCCAGAGCGAAGCCGGGCTCGAGGCTGGTGACCAGACCGCCCACGGTCGAGAACGGATAGTCGCCGAGCTGGCTCTCGAGCCAGCCCGTGATCTTGGGGCTCTGCCGCATCATCCGCATAGCGCGCGGCTGCGCGGCGGTCGGCAACGCCTTGGACACCGCGACCAGCCAGTGCTGGCCGTCGCGGACGCCCTTGTCGATGCGGAAACGGCCGGCGGCGAAGAACGCCAGGTAGGGCGCCATCGGCTCGTCCGCGCGCCAGGTGGTCGTCGCCTGGGCGCCGCGCACCTTCCGGCTGAGCCGGCGCCCGTTGGACACCACGTCGTACGCCGCCGGGACGGTGATGCTGACCCGGATCCGGGCCTTGTCGAGCGGGTGGTCGTTGGCGGGGAACCACCACGGCGCCATGTGCGGCTCGTTCATCGCCACGACCTCGCCGGGCCCGGCGAGCCAGTTGCTCTCTCCCGCGTACGAGTAGCGCCCCGGCCGTCCGTCGTACCGGACCTGCACGTCGACGACCTCACCCGGCTCGAGGCCGCGCGCCACGACCAGCTCGTGCTGGGTCTGGGAGTAGGCGACCGGGCGGCCACCGACGCGCACGGACTGCACCGGCAGCAGGAAGTCGAGGTTGAAGCCGGAGATCGCAGCGGTCCCCCGGACCCGTAGGTCCGTCCATCCCGACAGCCGGCCCTTCCGGAACGCGTAGGTGTCGTGGATGTCGTAGGTCAGGACGTCGATGCCGCCGTTGCCGTCGCGCGGGAAGTAGGGGTCCCCGATCCCGGGCGCTCCGGCCGGACGCACGTCGGCGGGGGCGAGCGACCGGGCAACTGTGTGGGCAACCGTCCGGGCGCCCGAGCCCAGGGTCAGGGCCAGTGCCAGCCCGGCGACGAGGGCGGCGAAGGTACGGCGAGGGCGTGGCACCCGGGCAAGGTACCCGACCTTCGGGCCGGAGCCCGCACGTCCTTTGTGTTATAACTCTATTGATTCACTGTACTTAAATGCGGAGGCGCAGATGCAGGTTCTTACGCTGGAGATCCCAGAGCTGGGCAACCACACCCATCTCGTCCACGACGGCCGGCAGGCGCTGGTCATCGACCCCCCTCGGGACATCGCGCCGATCGAGGCGGCGGCCGAGGCGGCCGGCGTGGAGATCACCGCCGTCGCCGACACCCACGTCCACAACGACTACGTCTCCGGCGCCCTCGGGCTCGCCCGACGGCACGGTGCCGACTACCTGCTGTCGGCCGACGAGTCCGTCCAGTTCGAACGCGTCGGCGTCCGCGACGGCGACGTGCTCACGGTCGGCGGACTCCAGGTGACGGTCCTCGCGACGCCCGGGCACACCCGCCACCACCAGGCCTTCGCCGTGCACGATCCCGACGCGGCCGCACCGGCCGCGCTCTTCAGCGGCGGCAGCCTGCTGCACGGCACCGTCGGGCGCACCGACCTCGTCGACCGGCGCCTGCGCTTCGACCTCGCCCGAGCCCAGTGGCGAAGCGCCCGCACGCTGGCGCTCCTCGACCCGGCGACCCGACTCCTGCCGACCCACGGCTTCGGCAGCTTCTGCGCCGGGGGCACCCCGTCGGTGGAGACCGACGGCACCATCGGCGCCGAGCTGCTGGTCAACCCCGCGCTGCTCCTGGACCGCGACCCGTTCGTGGAGGAGCTCGTCGCGGGCTTCGGCCCGATCCCGTCGTACTACGACCAGATGGCGCCGCTCAACCGCGCCGGGGCCGGCCGGGCGCGGCCGCGGCCCGGGCGGCCGGTCACCCGCGACGAGGTCACCGACGCGATCCTCGACGGCCAGTGGGTCATCGACCTGCGCCGGCGCGACACGTTCGCCCGTGGCCACCTCGCCGGATCGGTCAGCGTCGAGTACTCCCACCAGTTCGCGACGTACGTCGGCTGGCTGGTCCCCTGGGCCGACGACCTCGTCCTCCTCTACGACAGGGCGCAGGACGTCGGCTCGGCGCTCCACGACCTGGCCGCGATCGGCATCGAGGGTCCGGGCATCCACGACCTCGACCCGGCGACCGCACTGCCGGCGACCTTCCGGCGCACGGACTGGGCCGGCTTCCGCGAGCACGTCGGTCCCCGCGTCGTCGTCGACGTGCGCCAGCGCGACGAGTACGACGAGGGGCACCTGCCCGGCGCCGTCCACCTGCCCGTCCACGAGGTCGATCGGCGCGGCCTCGAGCTGCCGCCCGGCGAGCTGTGGGTGCACTGCCGCTCCGGCTACCGCGCCGGCATTGCCTCGAGCCTCCTGCACAATGCCGGGCGCAGCGTCGTGCACGTCGACGACTCCTGGGACCGGGTCACCGAGCTGGCGATCCCGACCACGGTCGCCGCCTGACGGCGCACGTAAATCGGTTGCGGGGGCTCGGCGGAACCCGCACAGTTTTCCCGAGCGCCCGGAGTGACCGGTGCCCGAGCGAGAGGAGCGTGACATGTCCACGACTGTCCTTGGCCTGTCCGCAGACCACACCCCTTCTCGCTTCTGGAGCACCTCCACCGATGTCTTACGAAATCTCCGAACCTGAGCTCGACCCCGCTTTTGTCTTCGACTTCCAGACGTACGACGACCTCGATGAAGGTCAGCGCTGGTCCACCTGGCTGAGCGTCGAGCCGCTCTGCCGCGGCCCGCAGCCTCGACCCGACTGGGTCGTCACCTCGCAGGCCGCGGTCGACACCGACCTCGGCATCCTCAAGACGGGCAAGGAGGCGGACGCGTTCCTCCTCGAGCGCGCCGTCCCCGGCAGCGACGCACTGGGCGAGTCCGTCGTGCTCGTCGCCAAGCGCTACCGCAGCACCGAGCACCGCACCTTCCACCGCGCCGCGACCTACACCGAGGGCCGCAGCGTGAAACGCTCGCGCGACGAGCGGGCGCTCAAACGCAAGAGCACCTGGGGCAAGATCGTCGCCGCCGGCGAGTGGGCCGTCTCCGAGTGGGACGCGCTCAAGCGGTGCTGGGAGCTGGGCCTACCGGTCCCCTACCCGGTGCAGATCGACGGCACCGAGATCCTGATGGAGTGGATCACCCACGACGGTGAGACCGCTCCGCGGCTCGCCCAGACCCGACCAGGCCCGGAGCTGCTGGCGTCGTACTACGACCAGCTCCGCGACGCTCTCGCTGTGATGGTGCAGCACGGGATCGTGCACGGTGACCTCTCGCCGTACAACATCCTCGCCGCGGGAGGCCGGCTGGTGATCATCGACCTGCCCCAGATCGTCGACCTGGTCGGCAACCCGACCGGGATGGACTTCCTGCTGCGCGACTGCACCAACGTCTGCACCTGGTTCACGGCGAGGGGTCTGGAGGTCGATCCCGGTGAACTGTTCGCGGAGCTGATGGCGCACGCGTTCTAGAGCCGGCCCTAGAGTCGGCGACGTGAAGAGGGTCGTCCGTGGTGAGCCGGCACAGATCGTCCACGAGCTCGAACGGTGGATGGCCGACCACCCGGGCGTCCCGGTCGACACGGCCCGGACCTCGCTCTACACGGCGGCCGAGCTCTACGACACTTGCCTGGAACCCGGCGGCACGTACGACGCGTCGCTGGACGCCCGCGCCTACGCGTGGTCCCGGGCTCCCCGCACCCGGCCCGCCGCGCTGGCCCGGGCGCTCCACGACCACGCCGTCGACCTCGCGCTCGACAGCTGGATCCAGGGGCGGCACCTGGTCGGCGTGATGGGCGGACACCGGATCGAGCGCGGGCACCCGGCGTACGCCGAGGCCGCGCGGCTCGGGGCAGCGCTCGGTGCAGGTCAGGTCGTCGCCACCGGCGGCGGCCCGGGCGCGATGGAGGCCGCCAACCTCGGGGCCCGCTTCGCCGCCCGTCCCGGTGATCTCGACGGTGCGCTCGCGATGCTCGCCGAGGCTCCGTCATACCACCCGTCGATCGACCGGTGGGTGCACCGGGCCTTCGAGGTGCTCGACCGCTACCCCGATGACACGGACACGCTGGGCATCCCGACCTGGCATTACGGGCACGAGCCGCCGAACGTGTTCGCGACGGCCATCGCGAAGTACTTTCGCAACTCCACTCGGGAGGCGACGCTGCTCGAGGTGTGCGACGCCGGGATCGTCTTCCTGCCGGGTCTCGGCGGGACGGTCCAGGAGATCTTCCAGGACGCCTGCGAGAACTACTACGCCACCGAGGAGTCGGTCGCGCCGATGGTGCTCGTCGGCGCGGCGTACTGGACCGAGGAGCTGCCCGCCTGGCCCCTGTTGCGCGCCATCGCGCGGGGCCGCCCCATGGAGGAGCACGTGCACCTCGTCGAGTCGGTCGAGGATGCGGTAAACCTGATTGTTTCGGTGACGTGACCGACCTCGTCGCCTAGATTGACGCGGTGCAGATCTCTCGTCGTGACCTCATCCGCTCCTCCGCCGTCGTCGGTGGCGTCGTGGCTCTGGGAGGGGTCGGCCTCGCCGACGCCGCCGTGGCCGGCACCAGCCCGGTCACCCGGGCGACGACCCGCACCACCAGGCTCGCCAAGGGCCCCGCGGGTGCCGGTGGCTGGCGCCCGGTGGTCAAGCAGTCCGGCGAGAACTACCTGGTCCGCCGCGGCTTGGGCGCGCCGGCCCGGAAGGGCCGGGCCAAGCGCCGCAAGCCGCTCCTGGCGTTCGCGCAGATCAGCGACGTGCACATCATCGACACCGAGTCCCCCCTGCGCATCGAGTCCGGCGAGAACTTCAGCTCCAGCGCCTACCGCCCCCAGGAGATCCTCACCGGCCAGGTCGCCGACGCGATGGTGCGCGAGATCAACGCGATCGGTCGGGGCCCGGTGACCGGACGCAGGCTCGCCCTGACGATCCAGACCGGCGACAACTCCGACACCTCGCAGTACAACGAGCTGCGCTGGAACATCGACCTGCTCGACGGAGGCACCGTCGCCATCAACTCCGGCGACCCAGCCCGCTACGAGGGTGTCATGGACCAGTCGGACTTCCACAGCCCGATGTTCTGGCACCCGGACGGCACACCGGCCGGCAAGACCCCGGACGACGCGCTCGCCAAGTACGGCTTCCCGACGATCCCGGGCCTGCTCGAAGCGGCCGGGCGGCCGTTCGAGGCGGCCGGGCTCAACATGCCCTGGTACTCCGCCATGGGCAACCACGACGGTCTGGTGCAGGGGAACTTCACCCCCAACGACACCTACCGCAACCGGGCGATCGGCTCCGCCAAGGAGGTGCCGGGAGGCACTCGCACGGTCACCGCGGACCCCAACCGGCGCCTGCTCGACAAGGCCGCGTGGGTCAACGAGCACTTCAAGACGACGGGTACGCCGAAGGGACACGGCTTCACCGGCGAGAACAAGGCCAAGAAGACGGCCTACTACTACTTCGACAAGGGCCGGGTCCGCTTCGTCGTGCTCGACACCGTGGCCACGAGCGGAGAGCGTGGCGCGCTCGACAAGAAGCAGTTCGCCTGGCTCAAGCGTCTGCTCGACCAGAGCAAGCGCAAGCTGGTCGTCCTCGTCAGCCACCACCCGCTCGCCTCGTTCGCGGATCCCAACCTCGCCAGCGAGATCGCCGGCACGCTGACCCGCCGTCCCAATGTGATCGCATGGATCAACGGTCACTCCCACACGAACCAGATCTGGGCGCACCCGCGCAAGGAGAAGGGCAAGGTGGTCGGCGGCTTCTGGGAGATCAACACCGCGTCGCACATCGACTGGCCGCAGCAGGCACGCCTGCTCGAGATCGTGGACAACCGCGACAACACGCTCTCGATCTTCACGACGATGATCGACCACGGCGGAGCGGTGGAGTTCAACGGCGACCTGACCGACCCCACGCAACTCGCCGGCCTGTCGCGGGTCCTCGCCGCCAACGACTGGCAGGAGCGCGAGGACAACCGGGAAGGGGCTCGCTCCGCGCGCAACGTGGAGCTGCTGGTCCGCACGCCGGACTTCCTGCGCAAGAAGAAAAAGAAGAAGTAGCCCGCCCGGGCGACCGGTCAGGACTCGGTCGTCACGATTCGGTCGTCACGATTCGGTCGCGGCCAGCTGGCCGCAGGCCCCGTCGATCTCCCGGCCACGGGTGTCCCGCACCGTGGTCGGGATGCCCTTCGCCTCGAGGCGGCGGACGAACTCGCGCTCGTCGGCCGGGTCGGACGCCGTCCACTTCGACCCCGGCGAGGGGTTGAGCGGGATCAGCAATTTTCGATCACTGACGCCTTGTGAACCGCGAGGATCGTTCCTTTTCCCTCCTGCCGTGCCGCAAACGCGGTCGCCTGCCTCCCCCCGATGCACAGGCCTGCGGCTCTCCGTCCTGGTCGTCGATGACGGCTGGATCCAGGCAACTGCTGCCGCGTAGCGGACAGTCGCCTGAGACTTAGCTGGAGGCGAAGATGCGCTCGAGCTCGCCTGCGAGCTGCGGTGTCCAGTCGGTCTGCCGGGCCTCGTGGATACCCGCCCACTGTGAGTCCTTGCTGATTCCGACGACGGGGGCCGCAACGACCGGATGGTTGACCAGCCACGCCAAGGCGAGCCCCGCGGACGACACACCGTTGTCGCGGGCCAGCTCGTCGAACTCGCGCACCTTGACCATCAGATCCCCGTCGTCGAGATACTCATCAGCGTTCGAAGCCACGCTGGCGCGGCTTCCGACGACAGGTCGCTCTCCGGTGCTGTAACGCCCAGCGAGGACCCCCGTCGCTAAAGGAGAGTACGGGCTGTACACCAAACCCTCGGACTGGACGATCGGCAGGACATCGTCGTCGTCGCTTCGAACGATGAGGGAGTAGGAGTTTTGGATAACGGATGGCCGGACGAGTCCCAGGCTGTCAGCCGTGTCCAGGGCCAAGGACAGCTCCGCACCGCTGACGTTCGACAACCCGTAGGCGCGGATCGTCCCATCCTCGACCGCGCGACTGAACACGGGCAGCGACGTCCCCCACGGCGTGTTCTCGTCCACCGTGTGGGCCATGTAGATGTCGACACGGCCAAGGACGGCGATGCCGTGCTGCAACTGGCGAGCCAAACGTTCAGGCGAGAGATCCGGACCGTTGGCTGTCACGCCGGTCTTGGTCTGGATGAGGACGTCGGCCTCGGGGTGCATCCGGCTCCACTCTCCGACCACGCGCTCACTGGTCCCACCGGTGTAAACGTCGGAGGTGTCGATCACGCGGAACCCTTCGGCCACCGCCCGATCGATCAGGCCCAGCCCGTCGGACTCGGAGAGGCCGATCCCTGGTCCGGTCTCGCCCGCGATACCGCCGATCCCACCGGTTCCAAGAACGAACTGGCCGAAATAGACATCAAGGTCTTCTCGTGTGAGGCGCGAGGCCATGAAGTCCCCTCCGCTTGGCGGCCGTGAGCACGGCGGAGCCGTAGATTGATGAGAGCGCCCCCAACGTACATCCCCTGGAAAACGCTCCGGCCAGACCGCCAGTGGCCTGCGAACGTCACCGCGGCATCGACTCTGCCGCGAGCCTCAGGAGACACCGGCCAGGTCGGATCACCGCCGCTGAAGCGCGATCTCCAAGAGAACAAGCAGCTGATCTGGACTGTGCCGAGACTGTGCCGAGCCCCGCCCTAGGATGAGTTCCACTCAGACTCAGAGGACGACATGGCGATCACGAAAACACTCGAACTACATTTCAAGCCCGAAGCGCTAGACGACGCCCGCACCGTCGTGCGGCGGGCGTTGAAGGAGACCCGCGCCTTCGACGGCAACCTCGGGGTCAACGTCCTCGTTGACCGCGACGACCGCTCGCACTGGATCCTGTACGAGCGGTGGGAGTCGCAAGAGCACAACGACGCCTACCACGAGTTCCGCGCCGGACCCGGTGTCATCACCGACCTGGGTCCGCTGCTCGCCGGTCCGCCCGCGCACGGCTGGTTCACGATCGACGACTCGATCTGACTCAGTCGTTGTCTGCCCCAAGAATGCCTCGGCCCACCGTGGTGGTTGCGGTCAAGTTCGCCTTTCAGCTGACATGCACTCAGCCCCATTCGGCGTCTTCAGACAGACCAGACTTCAACCCTCGGAAGCAGCCAGCTGCCCGCATGCTGCGTCGATGTCACTGCCACGCGTGTCACGCATCGTCGTGCTGATGCCACGGTCAATCAGGCGGTTCTGGAACGTTGCCATGGCCTCCTCGGTCGATCGGTCGAAGCGGCTCCCTGGGACCGAGTTCAGCGGGATCAGGTTGACGTGCACCCAGCCCCAGTCGCCACGCTCCTGCAGCACGTCGCCGAGCAGGTCGGCGCGCCAGCCCTGGTCGTTGATGCCGCGCATCATGGCGTACTCGATCGAGACCCGGCGCTTCGTCGTACGCGCGTAGTTCCAGGCGGCGTCGACGGTCTCGGCGACTGAGTAGCGGGTGTTGATCGGGACCAGCTCGTTGCGGAGCTCGTCGTCGGGCGCGTGCAGGCTCAGCGCCAGGGTCACCGGGATGCCCTCCTCGGCGAGCTGCAGCATCCGCGGCACCAGGCCGACGGTCGACACCGTGATGCCGCGCGCGCTCATGCCGAGGCCGTCGGGCGTCGGGTCGGTGAGTCGCCGGACGGTGCCGATGACCGCCTTGTAGTTGGCGAGCGGCTCCCCCATGCCCATGAACACGACGTTGGAGACCCGGCCCGGCCCGCCGGGGACCTCGGCGCGGGCCAACGAGCGCGCGGCGGCGACGACCTGCTCCACGATCTCGGAGGTGGACATGTTGCGCTGCAGGCCGCCCTGGCCCGTGGCGCAGAACGGGCAGGCCATGCCGCAGCCGGCCTGGCTGGAGACGCACACCGTCGCGCGGTCGGGGTAGCGCATCAGCACCGACTCGACGAGCGCGCCGTCGAACAGCTTCCATAGCGTCTTGCGCGTCGTACCGCGGTCGGCCTCCATGGTGCGCAGCGGCGTCATCAGGTTCGGGAGCAGGCCGGCGACCAGCTCGTCGCGCTGGGCCGCGGGCAGGTCGGTCATCTCCGCCGGGTCGTCGACCAGCCGGGCGAAGTAGTGGGTCGACAGCTGCTTGGCGCGGAACCCGGGGAGATCGAGCTCCTTGAGCCGCTCCACCCGCTCGTCGGGGGTGAGGTCGGCCAGGTGCGGCGGCGGCTTCTTGCGGCCACGGGGCTCGTCGAAGACAAGGGGAAGGGGGGTGCGCTCGGACATCGTGTCGATTCTCTCACCCGGCGCCGCCCCCGGACGATTCGCAGAGGTCGGTAGGCCGCTCAGACGTCGTGCGTGATCATGTACCAGAGCACCAGCGCGGCGACACCGCCGACGACCAGTGCGGTGGCGACCATCCCGATCAGCATGTAGATGCCGAACCGGCGGGTGCGCGGAGCGATGACGAGACCGATCGGGACCGCCAGCGTGACGAGGACGAACGGGAACAGCTGCTCGGCCGTGTCGTCGTCCACGAGGACGTGCAGCAGGGCGATGAACAGGCCCGGCACGAGCACCACGAAGGCCAGCCCCGTGAAGAACCCGGTCAGCGACGCGAACGTCGGGTGGTCACGGTGCCACCAGTCCGGCTGCCGCTCCTCGGACGGCTCGCCCGACCCGGTGGGCTCGGTCTCCTGCTCGGTGGTCATCACTTCGATGCTAGACGGGTCGTCCGCCTCTCAGCCGTCTATAGGTGCGTGTCAGGCGGACGACTCGGTCACGTGAAGACGGCGTAGTGGAGCAGCAGCCAGATCGGCGCGACCGTCGCGAGCAGCGAGTCGAGCCGGTCCATCAGGCCGCCATGGCCCGGGATGACCTGGCTCATGTCCTTGATGCCGAGGTCACGCTTGATCACCGACTCGCACAGGTCGCCGAGCGTCGCCATCACGACCGCGATCAGGCCGAGAGCGATGCCGACCCACCAGTCGCCGTCGAGCAGGTAGACGACCAGCGCCCAGCCGGCCACCAGGCAGAAGACCACCGAGCCGGCGAAGCCCTCCCAGGACTTCTTGGGGGAGATCACCGGGGCCATCGGGTGCTTGCCGAACAGCACGCCGGCGATGTACCCGCCCGTGTCCGAGGCGACGGTGATCGCGATGAACGCGATGATGCCCTGCACGCCCGGGTCGTCGAGGCCGTGGGCGTTGACGCCGCCCCCCTCGGCGAGCAGCAGCGCCACGAACGAGCCGAGGAAGGGCACGTAGATCAGGCTGAACACCGAGGCCGTGGCGTTCTGCACGTAGCCGTCGATGCCGCGGCGCAACAGCCAGAGCATCGTCATCAGGGCTGCGACCGCGGTGGCCGTGACCAGGGCGGGCGCACCCCAGAAGTAGGCGACCACGACCATCACGACGCCGCCGAGCATCAGGGGCTGCTCGGGCAGGTCGATGCCCTTGACGGCGAACCCGCGGTGCAGCTCCCAGATCGCGACCACGACGGCGATCGCGACGATCACCATGAACGCCGTCTTCCAGAAGAGCAGCGACAGCAGGATCGCAGCGACCAGGACGAGCGCGGAGGTGATGGCGGCGGGAAGGTCGCGGCCGGCGCGGCCGTGGTCCTTCGTCGCCGGTGTGGTGGTTTCGCTCATAGATGTGCCGACCCGCTCAGACCTCGAGCAGCTCGGACTCCTTGTTCTTCAGCATCTCGTCGATCGCGTCGGTGTGCTTCTTGGTGATGCCATCGAGCCGCTTCTCGGCGCCGGTGACGTCGTCCTTGCCGACCTCGCCGTCCTTCTCGAGCTTCTCCAGGCCCTGCTTCGCCGTACGCCGCAGGTTGCGCACGGCGACCCGGCCGTCCTCGGCCTTGGCCCGGGCGACCTTGATGTACTCCTTGCGGCGGTCCTCGGTCAGCTCCGGGAAGTTGCAGCGCAGCATCTTGCCGTCGTTGGACGGGTTCACGCCGAGGTCGGAGTCGCGGATCGCGCGCTCGATGTTGCCCATCGCGCCCACGTCGTACGGCTGGATCAGGATGATCCGGGCCTCGGGGGCGGTGAACGAGGCGAGCTGCTGCAGCGGAGTCGGCGTGCCGTAGTAGTCGACCATGATCTTGCTGAACATGCTCGGCTGCGCCCGACCGGCGCGGATCGCCGAGAACTCCTCGCGCGTCGACTCGACCGACTTGTCCATCTTGCCGTCGGCCTCGTTGAGGATGTCGTTGATCACCGCTGCTCCTTCGATGTCGAGCCCGCGGGCTCGTGGTTGTCCGTTGCTTGTCGGGCCTCAGCCCGGTCAGCCTGCACTGACGAGCGTGCCGATCTTCTCACCCTGGACGACCCGGAGGATGTTGCCCTCCGGCTCCATCCCGAAGACGACCATCGGCAGCTTGTTCTCGCCGCACAGCGCGAACGCGGTCTGGTCCATGATCCGCAGGCCCTGGGCGATCGCCTCGCCGTACGTCAGCTCGTCGTACTTGGTGGCGGTCGGGTCGAGCTTGGGGTCGGCGCTGTAGACGCCGTCGACGCCGCTCTTGGCGACCAGCACGACGTCGCACTTGCTCTCCAGGGCCCGCTGGACGGCGACGGTGTCGGTGGAGAAGAAGGGCATGCCCATGCCGGCGCCGAAGATCACGACGCGACCCTTCTCCATGTGCCGGATGGCGCGGCGCGGGATGTACGGCTCGGCGACCTGGCCCATGGTGATGGCGGTCTGCACGCGGGTCTCGACGCCCATCTTCTCCAGGAAGTCCTGGAGCGCGAGGCAGTTCATCACGATGCCGAGCATGCCCATGTAGTCGGCACGGACCCGGTCCATGCCGCGTTGCTGGAGCTCGGCGCCGCGGAAGAAGTTGCCGCCACCGGTCACGACCGCGATCTGGACACCTGCCTCGGCGACGGCCGCGATCTCGTGCGCGACCTTCTGAACGACGTCGGGGTCCACCCCCACCTTGCCACCGCCGAACACCTCGCCGGACAGCTTGAGCAGGACTCGCTTGTAACCCGTCACGGGCGGCTCCTTCGGAGGTCGTGAATGCCCCGGCCGGC
Source organism: Nocardioides endophyticus (assembly GCF_039543845.1). Taxonomy (NCBI): domain Bacteria; kingdom Bacillati; phylum Actinomycetota; class Actinomycetes; order Propionibacteriales; family Nocardioidaceae; genus Nocardioides; species Nocardioides endophyticus. The sequence goes on from NZ_BAABKN010000005.1 coordinate 51,772, forward strand.
GGGCCGGAGACGCGAGAAGGCCGGTCCGATGATCAGTACTGCTGTCATCGAACCGGCCTCCTCGACTTCGTCTGCTTCGAAACCTAGTCCATCATCCGACCTGGCGGCTCATGGTGCGTGCCCGACAACGCCGCCGGGTGCGTGCCAGGAGTCGTCAGGCGCCGACCTCGAAGCGGGCGAACCGCTTCAGGGTGGTGCCGGCCTCGTCCATGACGGTCTTGACGGACTTCTTGTTCTCGGTGACCGACGGCTGCTCGAGCAGCACGACGTCCTTGAAGAACCCGTTGAGGCGGCCCTCGGTGATCTTGGCGATCGCCTGCTCGGGCTTGCCCTCCTCGCGGGAGGTCTTCTCGGCGATGTCGCGCTCGTGCTCGACGACGTCCGCGGGGACCTCGTCGCGCGTCAGGTACTTCGGGCGCATCGCGGCGATCTGCATCGCAGCGGCACGCGCGGCGTCGGCGTCGCCGTCGTACGCCACGAGCACACCCACGGCGGGCGGCAGGTCGGCGGCCCGCTTGTGCATGTAGGCCACGACCGGGCCGTCGAAGTAGACGTACTGGCCGAGCTCGATCTTCTCGCCGATCGCGACCGCGAGGCCGTCGACGACCTCGCCGACCGTCTGGTCACCCAGGGGGACCGCACGGAGGGCGTCCACGTCGGCCGGCTTGGCCTCCGAAGCAGCGTCCGCGATCTTCTGGGCGGCGACGATGAAGTCCTCGCCCTTGGCGACGAAGTCGGTCTCGCACTTGAGCTCGACGAGCACGCCGGGGGCGTGCGCGACGAGACCAGCGGACGCCTCGCGCTCGGCGGCGCGGTTGGCCGCCTTGGCGGCGCCCTTGACGCGCAGGATCTCGACGGCCTGGTCGAAGTCGCCGTCGGCCTCGTCGAGCGCCTTCTTGCAGTCCATCATGCCGGCGCCGGTGAGCTCGCGGAGCTTCTTGACGTCGGCAGCGGAGAAGTTAGCCATGATCCTTCTTCCTCGAAGTATCCGAAGTGTGGTGGTGAGTACTCAGGCCTGGGCGTCGGTCGTCTCGGCGGCAGCCTCGGCGGGCGCCTCCGCAACGGCCTCGGGCGCCACGGGAGCCTCGGCAACAGCCTCGGTGACCTCAGCGGCCTCGGCAGCCTCGGAAGCAGCACCGGTCGCCTCGGCGGCCGGGGTCTCGTCCGTGGCGGTGTCGCCACCGGTCGCCTCGACGGCGGCGGCCTCGGCCTCGCCACCCAGGAGCTCGCGCTCCCACTCGGGCAGCGGCTCCTCGGCGCCGACGGCCTCGGTGCCCTCGGACACCTTGGCGCCGGAGCGGGCGATCAGGCCCTCGGCCACGGCGTCGGCGACCACTCGGGTCAACAGGCCGACCGCGCGGATCGCGTCGTCGTTGCCCGGGATCGGGTAGTCGACCAGGTCCGGGTCGCAGTTGGAGTCCAGGATGCCGATGATCGGGATGCGCAGCTTGCGCGCCTCCTCGACGGCGAGGTGCTCCTTGTTGGTGTCGACGATCCAGACGGCGGACGGCGTACGGCTCATCTCGCGGATACCGCCGAGGGACTTGTTCAGCTTGTCCCGCTCGCGGCGCATCTGGAGCAGCTCCTTCTTCGTGCGGCTGCTGCCGGCCACGTCCTCGAAGTCGATCTCGTCGAGTTCCTTGAGACGGTTGATCCGCTGGTGCACCGTCTGGAAGTTGGTGAGCATGCCACCGAGCCAGCGCTGGTTGACGTAGGGCATCCCGACGCGGGTCGCCTGCTCGGCGATCGCCTCCTGGGCCTGCTTCTTGGTGCCGACGAACATCACGGTGCCGCCCTTGGCGACGACGTCCTTGATGAAGGCGTAGGAGCGGTCGATGTAGGCCAGCGACTGCTGCAGGTCGATGATGTAGATGCCGTTGCGCTCGGTCATGATGAAGCGCTTCATCTTGGGGTTCCAGCGACGGGTCTGGTGCCCGAAGTGGACGCCGCTCTCGAGAAGCTGGCGCATGGTGACGACTGCCATGTGGATCTCCTGTTGTGCGAGCCCGCACCGTGATGTCGGCCCTTGAAGCAGGGCCGACCGGAGCGTGCTCTGTTGTTGTTTACAGTTCTTGCCCCCGGCGGGTGCCGGCGGCCCTGACGCCTGCGCGCGGACCCGACCCGCACTGGATCCATTTCTGGGCCAAGCGGAACTGAGGATCGCGCCCACGGGTGATCGGGTCCTCGGAGTGCCAGGTCCCGTCGCGGTCTGCGAGCGTGCGAAGTCAACCCTTGCGGGTTGCTCGGACCAGAGTAGTCCACCGCTGCCCGCGGGGCGAATCGATGCAGGCGGTCCGAAACCCGTCCACAGGATCCCCCTGGAGCGGGTTCTCCACAGCGTCCCAAGGCTCGCTCGCGGTCACCCTCCCCGACGAGCAGTCTCGTCCCCATGGTCCGTCGACTCGCCGCCCTTCTGATCCTTCTCGCCCTCTGCTGCTGGCCGCTCCGGGCGGTCGCGGCCGATCCGGTGGGGCCCGATCCGGTGGGCGTGTGGCCGCTGGACCCGGAGCCTGCCGTCGAGCACGGCTTCGATCCCCCGGACGATCCCTGGGGCGCCGGCCACCGCGGGGTCGACCTCCTCGGAGCCGTCGGTCAGCCGGTCCGAGCAGCGCTCCCCGGCCGAGTGTCCTGGGTAGGGGTGCTGGCCGGCCGGGGCGTCGTGGTGGTCGACCACGGTGGCACCCGCACGACGTACGAGCCTGTCACCGCCGGCGTCGACCTGGGGGCGACCGTCGGCGCCGGCGACCGGATCGGCACCCTCGAGCTGACCGGCTCCCACTGCCTGCCGCGCGCCTGCCTGCACTGGGGATGGTTGTCGGGCGAGACCTACCTGGATCCGCTGCGGCTCGTGGGTGCGGGACCGGTGCGGCTGCTGCCGCTCTGGCGGGACGAGCCCGTGGGTACGGCGCCCCTCGTCGCCCGACCCTCCTATGCCGGCTGGCGGGCCCCGCTGGAGCTGCTCACCAGCGGGTGATCAGGCCCGGGGATGCGCCTGCTGGTAGGCCCGCCGCAGCCGATCCGTGGTGACGTGCGTGTAGAGCTGGGTGGTCGCGAGCGACGCGTGGCCGAGCAGCTCCTGCACGGACCGCAGGTCTGCGCCGCCCTCGAGCAGGTGGGTTGCGGCCGTGTGGCGCAACCCGTGGGGGCCGATGTCCGGCGCGCCCGGGACCTCGGCGATCCGCCGGTGCACCATCGTCCGGACCGCCCGCTGGTCGATCCGCTTGCCGCGAGTGCCGAGGAAGAGCGCCGCACCGGAACCCTCGATCGCGAGCTGGGGACGTCCGTGCCGCACCCAGAAGTCGACGGCCCGGGCGGCGGGCCTGCCGAACGGCACCGACCGCTCCTTGCGCCCCTTGCCGAAGACGCGGATCACGTTGCGCTCGCGGTCGACGTCGTCGACGTCGAGGCCGACCAGCTCGCCGACCCGAATGCCGGTGGCGTAGAGCAGCTCCAGCATCGCGATGTCGCGCAGCCCCGTCGGGCTGCCGTCGTCGGCGTGCTCGGTGGCCGCCCTGATCAGGTCGGAGGCCTCGTCGGCCCGTAGCACCGGCGGCAGCGACTTGTGCGCCTTCGGCGAACCGAGGCTCGCTCCGACGTCTGTCGGGATCCGGCCGGTCCGGGTGAGCCAGGCAGTGAACACCCGTGCCGCGGTCGCCCGACGCGCGATGGTGGTGCGCGACTTGCCCATCGTCTGCTGTTTGGCCAGCCAGCTGCGCAGCGTGCGCAGGTCGAGCTCGGTGACGTCCGTGTCACCCATCCGGGCCGCGTGGTCGAGCAGCCCCGCCACGTCGGCGAGGTAGGCGCGGACCGTGTGCGCGGTCAGGTCGCGCTCGACAGCAAGATGACGCTCGTACGCCCCCAGCACCCTCGCCATCGCCTCCGGCAGCTCGTCGGTCGCCCCCGCTTCGTCGGCCTGCTTGGTCACGGCTCCACTCTAGGAACGCCGGGCCGCCTCAGTCGTGAGCGAGCGCGGCGAGCCGCCAGCCGTCGTCGCCGTCGAGCTCGACCATGCCGCGGACCTCGAGGCCCAGCAGCGTCGTGTGCACCTCCTCCGCCGGTAGACCCGCGACCCTGGCCACCGAGACCGACGGCGCCCCACGCGCCACCGGCACCGCGTCGAGCACTTGGCGCTGCAGGTGGCTGAGTCCATCGCGGGGACGGTCCTTGCCGCGCGGAATGTCGAGCACGTGCTCGCCTGACGCCCCGAGCAGCTCCAGTGCCTCCTCCCCCGACGTCACCAGGGTCGCCGCCCCGGTGCGGATCAGCTGGTGCACGCCGGCCGACGAGGCACTGGTCACCGGGCCCGGCACGCCCATCAGGGTCCGGTTGAGACGCCCGGCCCAGTTCGCGGTGTTGAGGGCACCGCTGCGCAGGGCAGCCTCGATCACGACCGTGCCCGCGGACAGCGCCGCGATGATCCGGTTGCGGGACAGGAAGCGGATCCGCATCGGCGCCCCGCCCGGGACCGTCTCCGAGACCACGGCGCCTTCGGCAGCGATGTGGTCGATCATCTGGTGATGCGCCTGCGGGTAGACGCGGTCGGCACCGCAGGCGAGCACCGCCACCGTCGGAGCCTCGACGGCGACCGCGCCCCGGTGCGCCGCGAAGTCGATGCCGAACGCCGCACCCGACACGATCGCCCGACCCGCCTCCCCGACCGTGGCAGCGAGATCGGCTGCGAGGTCGGTGCCGTACGTCGTCGCGGTCCGTGCGCCCACGACCGCGAGCGAGCCTCCGACCTCGTCGAGACGGACCGGTCCGCGGACCCAGAGCCCGATGGGCACTCCCCCGCGCTCCTGCACCGGCTCCGCGGTCCTCAGGTCGTCCAGCACCGGAGGCCACTCGTCGTCACCCGGCACGACGAAGCGGAGACCGATCTTGGCGGCGGCGGCCAGCTCGCGCTCCGGCTCCACCGCGCTCAGCCGACGTCCGATCTCGGGATGATCGAGCAGGCGGGCGTGGACGACCTCGGCTCCGCTGTCGCTCACCAGGTCGAGCAGTCGCACGTGCCCAGGCTCGGTGATGCGGGCCAGGGCGACCCGGGCGAGTCGGTCTGCCTCCGCGGCGGTCATGACGCCCGCTCCAGCATGCCGATCAGGAGCGGATCCCCTGTCCGCAGCCGGAGCGCCACGGCGACCTCCTCGACACCTGGCCCCTGGAGGCGACGCAGGTCGGCCACCGTCCAGGCGAGCCGGTGCACCCGCGTCCCACCTCGCCGGCTGAGCCTGCCGCTGTAGACCTCGTCGTCGATCACCCGCTGAGCGGGCTCGGGCAGCGGCCACCGCTCGCGCAGCACCGGGCCGGGGGCGTGGCCGTTGAGCCCCCAGCTCTCGCCGGCGTACCGCTCCGCCTGGCGCAACCGTGCGGCAGCCACGCGCTCGCGGATCGCCGCCGAGGACTCGGGCACCGTGAACCGGTCGCCCCGGTCGGCCCGACCGAGCGGCACCAGGTTGCGGACGATGTCGACCCGGTCGGCGACCGGTCCGGTGACCTTGTTGCGATAGTCCCGCAGCTGGGGCGAGCGGCAGTTGCACCCGTTCGTGCCCGGGTCAACACTGAATCTGCCACATGGGCACGGGTTGCAGGCGAGGACCACCATCGCCCGAGCGGGGAGCGTGACCGACTCCTCCTGTCGAGCGATCGTCACGTCACCGCTCTCCAAGGGCTGGCGCAGCGCCTCGATGACGTCGCTGCGGAAGAGCGGGAACTCGTCCAGGAACAGCACCCCGCCATGCGCCCGACTGACCTCGCCCGGCCGCACCTGGCCGCGGCCACCGCCGATGAGGCTGGCCTTGCTGGCGTCATGGTGGGGCGCGGTGTACGGCGGTCGCACCACCATCCCCTGCCCCGGGTCGAGGATGCCGGCGAGCGAGTGGAGCGCGGTCAGCTCCAGCGACTCGGTCCGGGTGAGGTCGGGCAGGATCCCCGGGATCCGCTCGGCCACGCTGGTCTTGCCGGCCCCCTTGGGGCCGGACAGCAGCAGGTGGTGGCTCCCGGCCGCGGCCACCTCGACGGCAAACCGCACGTCCGCCAGGCCGAGCAGGTCGGACATGTCCGTCTCCTCCAGCCGCTCGTCACCGCGCCAGCTCAGCAGCCGGGCACCCGACATCGGCGCGACGGGTGGCGCCTCGGGCACCTCGTCGCCGCGCAGCTGTGCCACGACCTGGGCGAGTGAGCGCATCCCGAGCACCTCCATGCCCGGCACCATCGCCGCCTCACCGGCCTGGGGCTCGGGCACGAAGACCCGGCCGATGCCGCGCTCCGCGGCGGCCAGCACCATCGGCAGCACCCCGGTCACCGATCGCAGGTTGCCGTCGAGCGTGAGCTCACCGACGAACGCAGTGCCCGTCAGGTGCGGCTTCGGGATGCGGCCGTCGGCGGCCAGCACCGACACCGCGATGGCGAGGTCGAAGTGTGTGCCGCTCTTGAGCAGGTCGGCGGGCGACAGCAGGATCGTGATCCGCTTGGTCGTCGGCCAGACCAGCCCACTGTTGATGATCGCCATCCGGCACCGGTCGCGGGCCTCGTTGAGCGTGGCGTCCGGCCTCCCCACCATGGTGAGACCGGGCTGCCCCGGCGAGACGTCGCTCTGGACGTCGATCAAGTGGCCGACGGCGCCGTGCAACGAGACCGTGCGAGCGGTTGCGAAGGGCATCAGCCGAGCCCCCGCACGTGCTCGACGGTCGATGGTCCGCGGCGGGGTCGCAGCACCGCGACCAGGTCGATCCGAACGTCGGGTACGGCGAGGCCGCGCTCCGACGGCCAGCACATCGCGAGCCGGCGCAGCCGGTCGAGCTTCACGTCGCTGATCGCCTCGTGCGGCGTTCCGAAGTCGACGGTCGACCGGGTCTTCACCTCGCAGACGACGAGCACGTCGCCGTCGCGCAGCACGAGGTCGATCTCTCCCGCGTCGCACCGCCAGTTGCGGTCGAGCACCACCATCCCCTGCTCCACCAGGTGGCGGGCCGCCACCGACTCGCCGTACGCGCCGAGCGCCTGCTTCGCCGTTGTCGAACTCGTCATCTCCGAGACCTCCTGACCGCAACCCTCGCGGTCGGCGGGGACGCTCAGATGGGCGCGGCGGGCCGCCTGTGGATCAGGCGGTCGGGACGATGCCTGTGGACGAATAGTGGTCCGTTACGCGGGCCGTCACGTCTTGGGGAGGTCGATCTCCGTGGGGCTGAGCTCCTCGACGTTCACATCCTTGAACGTCAGCACCTTCACGTTCTTCGCGAACCGGGCCGGGCGGTACATGTCCCACACCCACGCGTCGCTCATCGACACCTCGAAGAAGACGTCGCCGGCCTCGGTGCGTGCCTTCACGTCCACCTGGTTGCACAGGTAGAAGCGGCGGTCCGTCTCGACGACGTACTTGAAGATCCCGACGACGTCGCGGTACTCGCGATAGAGCGTCAGCTCCATCTCGGTCTCGTACTTCTCGAGGTCCTCGGCGCTCACACCGACGACTCTATCTCCGCACCCACGAGGCCGACCGGCTCCAGGCCCGCGGCACGCCGAACGTTCACGAACCTCATCCGGTGCACGGGCGACGGGCCGTGCTCGGTGAGCGCGGCCGTGTGTACGTCGGTGATGTAGCCCTTGTGCGTCTTGAAGTCGTACGCCGGCCACTCGGCGTCCAGCTCGGTCATCATCCGGTCTCGAGTGACCTTCGCGAGCACCGACGCGGCGGAGATGCACGCGGCCACCCGGTCGCCCTTCCAGACCGCCAGCCCCGGCACGCCGAGACCGTCGACAGGGAACCCGTCGGTGAGCACGTACGCCGGCGGGAGGTCGAGCAGCGCGACGGCTCGCCGAAGCGCCTCGACGTTGGCCACGTGCATGCCGAGCCGGTCACACTCGTCGTGCGAGATCGACACCACCGACCACGCCACAGCACGCTTGACGATCTGGGCGTAGCACCGCTCTCGCGCCTTCTCGGTGAGCAGCTTGGAGTCCGCCAGCCCGGGGATGATCCCGGCCTTGCCCGCCGGCAGGATCGCCGCGCCCGCCACCAGCGGCCCGGCGCAGGCGCCGCGGCCGGCCTCGTCGACGCCGGCGATCGGTTCGATCCCGTGGCGCCGCAGGGCGCGCTCGTAGCCGTAGAGACCGGCGTCCCTCCGGACCGTGGAACCGCGGGGCAGTGCACTCAAGCGAAGTACCTCAGTCGGCGTCGGGGACGTCCGCGAAGGTGTCGGGACGGTGGAGGAACTTGAACCGGTCACTCGGCCACAGCAGCACGAAGACCTTGCCGACGACGTCATCGACGTCGACGTACGGATTGGCCGTGCAGTCCTTGTCCGTGGGCTTGCACATGTGCTCCGACGAGTCCGCCGAGTGCCGTCGGTTGTCGCCCATCACGAAGATCTCGCCCTTCGGGATCGGGCCGATCTCCCAGTCGCCGCCACAGTCGGTGACCATCGGGCCGTAGCACGTCGCGCCGCTGAGCTGTGCGTAGTCCTTCTCGTCCAACGGCCGGCCATTGACCGTCAGGCGACCCTGGTCGTCACAACACTTGATGACGTCGCCCTCGACGCCGATCACCCGCTTCACGAGGTGCCCGCCAGTCGGGTAGAGCCCGACCTTCGACAGCACCTTCGCGACCGGACCGCGCGGCCCGGCGGCCTCCTCGCCGTCCAGCCAGCCACCCGGGTCCTTGAAGACCACGATGTCGCCGCGCTCCGGACCGTCGAACCAGTACGACGGCTTCTCCACCAGGATCCGGTCGTTCTCGACCAACCCCGGCTCCATCGACTCCGACGGGATGTAGAACGCCTGGACGAACAGCGCCTTGATCACGACCGCGAGCACCAGGGCGATGCCCAGCAGCAGGATCGTCTCCTGCCACACCGGAAGGTGCTTCTTGCCCTTCTTGACGGGCCCGCCGTCGGGCGTCGCCGTCGAGCCGGCAGTCTGCGCAGTCACCGGGAGATCGTAACGAAGCCGCCCGGGGTCTTCGCTCAGTCGGCGTCGGGGATGTCCGCGAAGGTGTCGGGACGGTGGATGAACTTGAACCGGTCACTCGGCCACAACAGCACGAAGACCTTGCCGACGACGTCGTCGACGTCGACGTACGGATTGGCCGTGCAGTCCTTGTCCGTGGGCTTGCACATGTGGAACGACGAGTCCGCCGAGTTGTTGCGGTTGTCGCCCATCACGAAGATCTCGCCGTCGGGGATGGGGCCGACCTTCCAGTCCTCGCCACAGTCATCGACCATCGGGCCGTAGCACTCGGCATTGTCGAGGCGGGCGTAGTCCTTCTCGTTCAGCGGTTGGCCGTTGACCGAGATCCGGCCCTGGTCGTCGCAGCACTTGATGACGTCGCCCTTGACGCCGATCACCCGCTTCACGAGGTGCCCGCCAGTCGGGTAGAGCCCGACCTTCGACAGCATCTTCGCGACCGGGCTCGTCGGCCCGGCGGCCTCCTCGCCGTTGAGCCAGCCACCCGGGTCCTTGAAGACCACGATGTCGCCGCGCTCCGGACCGTCGAACCAGTACGACGGCTTCTCGACCAGGATCCGGTCGTTCTTGATCAGCCCCGGCTCCATCGACTCCGACGGGATGTAGAACGCCTGGACGAACAGCGCCTTGATCACGATCGCGAGCACGAGGGCGATGCCCAGCAGCAGGATCGTCTCCTGCCACACCGGCAGGTGCTTCTTGCCCTTCTTGCCGGGCTCGGCGTCGGGCGACGGAGCGTCCGTCGTGGTGTCGTCGGTGGTGCTCATGGCCTCGCCGCTGTCCTCGGGATGGGAGCCCGCGTCGGGGCCTGGAACGTGCGAAGACCGCGACCCCGGCTCGTCTGTGTCGACGGGTTGCGGGTCGCGGTCTTCGGGAGTCACGCGCAGAGCGTAACCATGAGGCCTGAGAACTCAGACGTCGCGGCGCTCCTTGATCTTCGCCTTCTTGCCGCGCAGGTTGCGCAGGTAGTAGAGCTTCGCGCGGCGGACGTCACCGCGGGTGACGACCTCGATCTGCTCGAAGATCGGGGAGTTCAGCGGGAAGGTCCGCTCGACACCGACGCCGAAGGAGACCTTGCGGACGGTGAAGGTGCGGCCGATGCCGGAGCCGTGGACCCGGATCACGACGCCCTGGAAGACCTGGATGCGGGACCGGTTGCCCTCGACGACCTTCACGTGCACCTTGACGGTGTCACCGGCACGGAAGTTGGGGAGGTCGGTGCGCTTGTTCGAGTTGCCGAGTTCGGCAATGACGTTCGTCATGATGTGCTCTCCTCGCGAGTGTCACAGGTCAGTCGCGGTACGGGGATGTGGTGCAGTTGTAGGTCCAGCCATGCTGGTCGGCGGCGCCGAACTCCCCCTGTGACAGGAGCCGGAGCGGAACCCCCTCGGAGACTTCGTCGGGGCGATCCCTGTTTGACCGGTTGGACCGAGGGCAAGTCTGCCACAGCGCATTCAGCCGCGCCGAATCCGCTTCGTCATCCGTACGACGCCGGGGGCGATCTCCCCGCGCAGCCGGTAGCCGGCCTTCTTGTACATGCGCTGGTTGCGGAGGCTGCCCGCGCCGGTGAAGAGCGCGTACGTCGTGGCCGTCGCGGGCGCCAGCCCCTCGATCCGCTCCAGGAGCGCGCGGCCCAGGCCACGACCGGCCAGGTCGGGAGCGACCATCAGCCGTCCGACCTCCCAGGCGTCGCCGTCGAGCGAGGCACGGACGGCTCCGACGAGCCGCCCCGCCGAGCGCGCCACCAGCACGGTGTCGCGGGCGAGCCAGGCGCGCAGGTCGTCGAGGGTCTCGTGCAGCGCGGGGATCCGCACTCCGGGGTTGTCGTGCTGCTCGGCGACCCAGCAGGCGAGCTGGAGCACGTAGAGCTCCCCCGCGTCGGCAGGCTCCGCCGGCCGCACCTGGACGTCGTCCAGCAGCACCGAGCCGTGGACGAGGTCGGGCCGTCGCTCCGCCGTACGCCGGACCGCCTGGTCGTGCCGCCAGGTGGCGATCGCCGCGTGGTCGCCCGACAGCAGGACCGGCGGCACCTCGCGGTCGCGCCACGACGCCGGCTTGGTGTAGACGGGGTACTCGAGCAGGCTCGCCCCCGAGTCGGACAGCGTGTGGGACTCCTCGACCAAGGAGGCCGCGTTGCCCATGAACCCCGGCACCAGGCGTACGACGGCCTCGGTGATCGCCAGCGCGGCCACCTCTCCCCCGTTGAGCACGTAGTCACCGAGCGAGATCTCCCGGACCTCGGCCCGCGTCGACACCTCGTCGATGACCCGCTGGTCGATGCCTTCGTAGCGCCCACACGCGAAGATCAGCCGCCCCTTGCTCGCCAGCTCTCGCGCGACGGCCTGGGTGAAGGGTTGGCCCGACGGCGTCGTGAAGACGACCGTCGCACCCTCCACGTCCCCGTCGTCGAGGAGAGTGTCGAACGCCTCGCCCCACGGCTCGGGCTTCATGACCATGCCGGCGCCGCCGCCGTACGGCGTGTCGTCGACGGTCCGGTGCCGGTCGCGCGTCCAATCACGCAGGTCGTGCACCCGGATGTCGATCAGGCCCCTGTCACGCGCCTTGCCCGCGAGCGAGAGCTCCAGCGGGGCGAGGTAGTCCGGGAAGATCGTGAGGACGTCGATGCGCACGGTCGGTCACTCGTCGTCCGGCAGTGGCGTGACGAGACCGGGCCGGTCAGCGACGACGACGCGTCCGCCGGCGACGTCGACCTCGGGCACCAGCGCCTTCACGAACGGCACCAGCGTGTCACGGCGGTCCGGCGTACGGATCGTGAGCAGGTCCTGCGCTCCCCCGTGGACGAGCCCGGTCACCTCGCCGAGGACCGCGCCCTCGAGGTCGTACGCCGTGAGCCCGACCAGCTGGTGGTCGTAGAACTCGTCCGGGTCCTCGGGTGACTCGTCGGCCGGGATCGAGGCGTGCAGCAGGATGCCGCGGGCCGCCTCGGCCGCGTTGCGGTCGGGGATCTCCTCGAAGCGGACGAGGAGCACCGAGGAGTGCCAGCGGGAGCTCGCGACCGTCACGGTCCGCAGCGGGTTGGCCGAGCCGGACGGGGCCTCCACGATCAGCACGGAGCCGGTCGCGAACCGTCGCTCCGGCTCGTCGGTGCGGACGTTGATGGTCACGTCGCCGCGCAGGCCGTGCGCCTTGCCGATCCGGCCCACGACGACGTCGATGCTCTCCACGCTTGCCTCACTCCACCAAAGGTTCGAATCGTTCAAATGCAGAACGGGTGTCGCCCCGGAGGGCGACACCCATTCAAGCGGTCTGGCTTCAGCGACGCCGGTCCACGTCGACGAAGTCGATCCGGGCCCCGCCCCGTCCCGCAAGTGCGGAGATGACGGTGCGGAACGCCGTGGCGGTGCGGCCGCCACGCCCGATGACCTTGCCCAGGTCGTCGGGGTGCACCCGCACCTCGAGGATCGAGCCGCGACGCAGTGCCTTGTCGCGCACGACCACGTCGTCGGGGTGTTCGACGACACCACGCACCAGGTGCTCGAGCGCCTCGGCGAGCATGGCGGTCAGGACTCGGACTTCTCGGCGTCAGCCTCAGCGGCCTCCGCCGGAGCAGCCTCGGCAGCCGGGGCTTCCTCGGCGGCCGGAGTCTCCACGGCGGGGGTCTCCTCGGCTGCCGGCTTCTTCTCGGCCGGCTTGTCCTCGGTCTTGTCCTCGGCCGGCTTCTCCTCGGCCTTCTTCTTCGAGGCCTTCTTGGTCACCGCGTCACCCTTGGGTGCGCTGGCGGCGTCCTTGAGGGCCTCGTTGAAGAGGTCCAGCTTGCTCGGCTTCGGCGCGGCCACCTTGAGGGTGCCCTCGGTGCCGGACATGCCCTTGAAGGTCTGCCAGTCACCGGTGATGGTCAGGATCTTGGCGACGGCGTCGGACGGCTGCGCACCGACACCCAGCCAGTACTGCACCCGGTCGGAGACGACGTCGATGTACGACGGGTCCTCCTTGGGGTGGTACTTGCCGATCTCCTCGATGACCTTGCCGTCGCGCTTCTTGCGCGAGTCGACGACGACGATGCGGTACTGCGGAACCCGGACCTTGCCCAGGCGCTTCAAACGGATCTTGACGGCCACGTTTGTGGTGTCTCCTCAGGAATAAGTGTGGTGATGAAGGTCCCGGCTCCAGGTGGGGAAAGCACCGGTCGGTTCCTTCGATGGGCTCTGCGTCGCTCGGGTGAGAGGGTCCGGGCGCGCAGGACTCAGCCAGCAAGTCTGCCAGACGCGGCGCCACTGCCAAAAATCGGGCAGAGTCGTCCCATGAGCCAGCCGCCGCCGTCGTACCCGGTGCCGTCGGGCTATCCGCCCGGCCATCCTCCACTGCCGCCCAAATACCGGCCCAGCGGATGGTGGTTCGTGGTCGGAGGCGGCCTCATCGTCCTCGCTCTGGCGGCCGGCGTCGGGCTGTTCATCTGGACGCTGTCGGCGTTCTTCCACACAGACGCGACCGTGGCGGCCGACGGACAGGCCCACGAGATCACGGTCGAGACCGACGGTCAGCGCATGCTCTGGCGCGACGACGACGTCTTCGACCCCGACTGCAGCATCGTGGACCTCGGCACCGGCGACGAGGTCGAGCTGCGGCCGGTCACCAGCCAGTTCACCAAGGACTTCGGCGACGGCGAGTGGACCGCGGCGTACCGGTTCGACCCCGGCTCCGGCCGGCTCGCGGTCACGTGCGCTGCGGCCCTCAGCATCGACGACGGCGGCGAGGTCCAGATCGGCCCCGCGCCGAGCATCGGCGGGTTCGTCGGCGGACTGATCGCCACGATCGCCGTACCGAGCCTGCTGGGCCTCTTCGGCCTGGCCACCCTGATCGTCACCGGCATCCTCTGGTCGACGCGGCCTGCGAAACCCAGGGGCTGACCCACAACCAATCGGCGAGCGGGCGCGTCCCACGGACGTGACTCCCTCCCAACGGCACCCGTGGCTGCGCCCGGTGGCAGTGCTCGCCCATCGCGCCCGTCGTCGGGCGCACTGGGTGCTGGGCGGGACCGCCTGGGCGTCGACCCACGCGTCGGACGACCTGCCGGTGCGCCTGCAGCGCCACGAATCCCTGCTGCTCCGCGAGCTGTCCGGTGCCGAGATGGTGCTCCAGCACAACAAGGTCGTGAACCTCCGGCTCGCGTCGGCGCGAGTGGATCGTCTGGTGATCGGGCCGGGCCAGACGTTCTCCTTCAACAAGATCGTCGGCAGCTGCACCCGCAGGAAGGGCTACATCGACGGCATGCGGCTCTCGGACGGCGTGGCCGTCCCGGGTGTCGGCGGCGGGATCTGCCAACTCGCGAACCTGCTGCACTGGATGGTCCTCCACTCGCCGCTGACCGTCGTCGAGCGATCCGAGCACAGCTTCGACCCGTTCCCCGACAGTGGTCGGGTGCTGCCGTGGGGAGTGGGCTGCTCGATCGCCTACAACTACGTCGATCTGGTGGTCCGCAACGACACCTCGACGACGTTCCAGCTCCGCGCCCGGGTCGGTGAGAGGCACCTGCTCGGCGAGCTCCGCGCAGACCGGCAGCTGCCGGTGGCCTACAGCGTCGAGGCCCGCGAGGAGCGGTTCGAGCGCTGCGACGACGGGCTCGTACGGCGCAGCAACGAGATCTGGCGAACGACGACGGACCGGCGTACCGGCGGCGTCGTCGCGACCGAGCTCGTACGCCGCAACCGCGCCGTGGTGAAGTACCCGGTCGACGTGGCGCAGGCCTGACAACTCGCTGCGGGCCTGTGATACTCCGTCGGGTGTCTGAAGCCTCGGGGGCCAGTGGTCCGATCGCACTCGTCATCGAGGATGACGAGGACACCACCGCATTGCTGGAGGTCGTGCTGACCCAGGCCGGGTTCTCGGTCCTGACCGCCGACAACGGCGCCGACGGGATCGCCTTGGCGCGCGAGCACCGACCCGCGCTGGCGACCATCGACGTCACGATGCCCGAGATGGACGGGCTCGAGGCGACCCGTCGGATCCGCGAGTTCAGCCCCACCTACATCGTCATCATCAGCAGCAAGTCGCAGGAGCGCGACATCCTGGCCGGCTTCGACGCCGGCGCCGACGACTACGTGCCCAAGCCGATCCGGCCCGTCGAGCTCCGGGCCCGGCTGGCCGCGGTCGCGCGGCGCCCCGTGGCGGGCATCGCCGGCAGCGCGTCGGCACCCGCCTGGGAGCCGGCGGACGTGGACGCCGCCCGCTCGGCGTACCTCGAGCGGGTCGTCGCGGGCCAGCCGATCGACACCTCGGCGACCGACGGCACCGAGGAGGTCGAGGGCGAGGAGGACACCGGTCAGGACGGCCGCGACGGCATGCTCGAGGTCGGCATGCGCTTCGTCGGCAGCTGGCTCGAGTTCCGCGGCCTGCGGATCAACCCCGCTCGCGGCATCGTCGTCGTCGACGACCGGCTGGTCGACATGCCGCAGGAGCAGACCGACCTGCTCGAGATCCTGATGTACGCCGGCACCCGCACGCTGACCTCGCGGCAGCTCGCGATGCGGCTGCGCGGGCAGACCGAGGAGACCTCGACGACGACGGCGATGCAGGACCAACGCTGGGTCGAGGCGCTGATGACCGGCCTGCGGCTCCGGATCAAGGACGAGGAGTCGGCGCCGCGGTGGTTCGAGACGCTGCCCAACGGCCGCTACCGTCTGGTGCGTCCGGATGCCGGCTCAGGCGACGACGCGGCCACGCAGGACGACGCAGGCGGGACGTAGCAGCACCGAGAGGTCCGTCAGCGGATCGGTGTCGTAGACCACGAAGTCGGCCGGCGCCCCCTCGGTCAGACCGGCGTTCCACCCCAGCCACTCCCGGGCCCGCCACGACGCGGCCCCGAGCGCGTACTCACGCGGCAGCCCCATCGCCGCCAGCCCGATCACCTCTCCTGCCAGGTTGCCGTGCCGGCTCACACCGCCGTTGTCGGAGCCGGCGTAGAGCGGCACCCCGGCGTCGTACGCCGACATCAGGGTCTCGCGGCGGTGCACGAAGAGGTCGGTCATCGTGCGGGAGTACGCCGGGAAGCGTGAGCGCCCCGACCACGCGTACTCGGGGAACTTCTCGGTCTGCATCACCGTCGGCACCAGCGCGACCTGGCGCTCGGCCATCAGCGCCAGGTGCTCCTCGGCGAGGCCGGTGCCGTGCTCGATGCAGTCGATGCCCGCCGCGAGGAGCCCGGTCAGCACGTCGCGGCCGAAGCAGTGGGCGGTGACCTTCGCGCCCTGCTGGTGGGCCGCCTCGACAGCGGCGGCGAAGTCGTCGGCCGGGAAGGACGGCGTCAGGTCGCCGTCGTCACGGGAGATCCAGTCCCCCACCAGCTTGACCCAGCCGTCGCCCCGCTGGGCCTCCTGCGCGACTGTCGCCACCAGCCCGTCAGGCTCGACCTCGTGGGCGTAGTTGCGCAGGTAGCGCTTGGTGCGCGCGATGTGTCGCCCCGCACGGATCAACCGCGGCAGGTCGTCGCGCTCCTGCACCCAGCGGGTGTCGACCGGGGAGCCGCAGTCGCGGATCAGCAGGGTGCCGCCGTCGCGGTCCTCGATGGCCTGTTGCTCGGTCTCTTCGTCACTGACACCTCCCGCCTCTCCCAGGCCGAGGTGGCAGTGGGCGTCGACGAGACCCGGCACGATCCAGCCGTCCACGGCGCGCTCGGCCCCGGCGACCGGCTCGTAGGTGACGACGCCGTCGACGACGTACACCTCGCGGGCCTCGCCGTCGGGCAGCACCGGGCCGGAGAACTTCAGCGCAGCAGACATGCCCCGGACGCTATCGCGCATCCGGGACACGGCCCACGTCGGTCAGCGGCGTGTGCTGAGCCCGTACCCGTAGCGGTAGAGCGGGTCGTACGACGCGTCGCCGACGTTGATCGGCTCCTGCGCGACCGTGCGCGGCCAGGTCACCGGCAGCTTCCCGATGAACGGGCTGCGGCCGTAGAGCACGTCGGCAACGCCGCCACCCTCACTGCCCGGCAGCCAGGACGCCACCAGCGCGTCGATCTGGTTGAGCAGTCCGGGCGGGACGATCAACGGGCGTCCGGAGACGACCAGGACCGTGCACGACGTCGTGCGCGCGCAGACCGTCCGGATCGCCTGCTTGTCAGCCTCGCTGATCTCCATCGTCTGCTTCTGCCGCGGCTGCCCGTTGTCACCGGGGTCGTAGGCCCACTGCGGGCCGCCGACGTCGCCGAAGCCCTCGGCGTACGGCGTCTCGCCGACCACCACGACGCCGACCGCCTTGCGCGGGACGCGCTCGGTGGCCTTCTCGCTGTAGACGACGTCACCCTTCGCGGCCCGCTCGATGCCGTCCAAGACCGTCTGGCCGGGGATCACGTTGGTCGAGCCGCCCTGCCAGGTCAGCGTCCAGCCACCGGCTTGGTTGCCGATGTTGTCGGCGTTGCTGCCGGCGACGTACACCTTGTCCTTCGCCCTGAGCGGGAGCGTCGCCTGCTTGTTGCGCAGCAGCACCTGACTCTCGGCGACCGCCCGGCGGGCGACGGCACGGTGCGCCTTGCTGCCGACCTGGTCGAGGTTGGACCGGTCGGTGAGCGGGTGCTCGAAGAGGCCGAGGTCGAACTTCGCCTTGAGGATCCGGGCCACGGCGTCGTCGATGCGGCTCATCGGCACCTCGCCCGTGCCGACGAGATCCGTCAGCGTCGGGATGAACACGTCCCAGCCGTTGGGGTTGTTGGGCGCCTGGATCGGCTCCATGAACATGTCCACGCCGGCCAGCACCGACGCCTTCACCTGGGCGCGGTAGTCGCCGGGCAGCTGCCGGATCGCTCGCCAGTCCGAGATGACGAAGCCCTTGAAGTGCTGCTGGTTCTTGAGCCAGCCGGTGATCAGCTGCTTGTTGGCGTGCATCTTCACGGCGTCGGCGGTGGACCCGCCGTTGAAGTCCGTGCTCGAGAACGACGGCATGACCGAGCCGACCCGGTGCTTCTTGACCGCCGGGACGTACGGCGAGAGCGCCAGCTTGTCGAACTCCTTGCGCGACACCCGGGCGATCCCCTGGTCGATCGGGTAGGCGCCGGTGCCGGCCGCGGACTCGTCGTACGTCGTGAGCCCGTCGCCCGCGAAGTGCTTGGCGCTCGCAAGCACGCGGTCGGCGTCGTCGAGCTGGCCGGGCCGGCCCTGGAGCCCGTCGATGACGGTCTCCATCGACTTCACCAGCCGCGGCGTCTCGCCGAAGCTCTCGTAGGTGCGGCCCCAGCGGTCATCGCGAGCCACGCAGATGCACGGCGCGAACGCCCACTGGGGGCCGGACGCTCGGGTCTCCTCCGCCGTGATGTGGCCGATCCTCTCCACGAGCTTGGGGTCGCGGGTGGCGCCCAGGCCGATGTTGTGCGGGAAGACCGTCGCGCCCTGCAGGTTGCCGTGGCCGTGCACGGAGTCGACGCCGTAGATCAGCGGGATGCCGAGGCGCGTGTCGAGCGCCGCCTCCTGGTAGCGGTCGACCATGTCGGCCCAGGCCTCGGGCGTGTTGTCGCTCGGGACCGAACCGCCGCCGGACAGCACGCTGCCGAGGGCGTTGGCGGTGATCAGGGACGGGTCGGCGTCGACGTCGATCCGCTCGGCCTGGGTCATCTGGCCGATCTTCTCCGCGAGCGTCATCCGCCCGAGCAGGTCGGTGACGCGTTGGGCGGTGGGCAGGTCCGGGTCCTGGTAAGGGAGGGCCTCATCACCCGCTGCGGGTGGGGTGGCCTGGAGGAGGGCGACGGCGAGAGCGCCGCTCGCGAGTGCGGCGAGCACCGAGGCTCGCCGTCGTGCGGGATTGCGGGACATGTGGGTCTCCTTGCCGAGATCAAGGGAGTGACCCTCGTCACGTTAGGAATGGTCGTTCGTCCGGGTCAATGCGGAAAGATCGCGAGTGACGCTCTTTTTTGTGCACCTTCCGGACGAACAGATCTAGGCTCGCGCCATGGTGACCGCAGGAGCGCTGGAGCGGCTGCGCGACGGCAACCGGCGCGCGATCACGAGCCTGCTGGCCAACGAGGGGCCGATGAGCCGGGCCGACCTGGCCCGCGGCACCGGGCTCTCCCGGACCACGATCTCGAGCCTGGTCACCGACCTGATCGGCAGCGGCGACATCGTCGAGACGGCCGACCGCGGCCGTCCCCACAAGGGCGGCAGCGGGCGCCCACCACACCTGGTCGCGCTGAGCGTCCCGCGGGGCGCGGTCGCCGGCGTCGACATCGGCCACGGGCACGTCCGGGTGGCGGTGGCCGACCGCAGCGGTGTCGTGCTCGCGGAGGAGATCGACACCCTCGACGTCGATGAACACGGCGTCGCTGCGCTCGACCGGGCCGCCGGGATGGTCCGCGACGGGCTCGCCACGGCCAGGGTGGAGCGCAGCGACCTGCACGCCGTCGGGATGTGCGTGCCGGCGCCCCTGGACCGGCGCTCGGCGCGGATCCGCACCGGGATCATGCCCGGCTGGCGGCACCTCTCCCCCGGCGACGAACTGCAACGGCGCCTCGACGTCCCGACCTTCGCCGACAACGACGCCAACCTCGGCGCCCTCGCCGAGCTCGGCCGCGGCGCCGCCCGCGGGCTCACCGACGTGCTCTACGTGAAGGTCGCCAGTGGCCTCGGCGCCGGCGTCGTGCTCGGCGGGCGCCTGCACCGCGGCGCGACCGGCATCGCCGGGGAGATCGGCCATGTCCAGGTCGGCGAGGACGGCCAGGTCTGCCGCTGCGGCAACCGCGGCTGCCTCGAGACCGTCGTCTCGGCGCCCCGGCTGGTGGCGCTGCTGCAGCCGGCGTACGACGAGGAGCTGACGGTCGAGAGCGTCCTCGAGCTCGACGCGGACGGCGACGCCGGCCGCTCCGTCGGACGCGCCCTCGCGGACCTCTGCAACAGCCTCAACCCCGAGGCCGTCGTGCTGGGCGGGTCGCTCGGCACGTCGGCTTCACTCGCGGCCGGCGTCCGCGCCGCGGTCGACCGCTACGCGCAGCCCGATACCGCAGCCGCGGTCCGGGTGGTCGCCGGCGAGCTCGGCGACCGCGCCGAGGTCCTCGGCGCGGTGTCCCTCGCCATGGCGAAGGTCGCTCCCTAGACGAGGGCCGGCTCCCGCTCGGCGACCGAGGGCGCCAGGGCGGCCCGGAGGCGCCGCTGGGCCAGCGAGACCAGGACCAGGGCGCAGGCCATGGCCGACACGGTCACCGCGAACGCCGCGGTGTAGCCGTGCTGGTCGGCGAGCCGGCCGGCGATGGTCGAGCCGACGGCGTACCCGAGCCCGGTGGCGCTGGCGAGGACCGTCATCGCCGTGGCGACGCGGCCCGGCGTGACGACCCGCTCGGCGAGCGTGAAGACGCCGATCATGAACGGCGCCACGGCGCAGCCGAGCACTGCGACGGCGGCGATCAGGCCGAGGAGGCCGTCGACGAACAGCAGCGGGACCGAGAGCACCAGAAGGGCGCCGGCCGCGACCAGGATGCGCCGCTCCGGGCCGATCCGCTCCGGGATGAACGCCGTCGCGATGCCGGCGAGCGCGCTGCCCAGGCCGAGCATGGCGTGCACGAGGCCGGCGAGACCCGGCTGACCGACCTCGGTGGCGAGCACCGTGGTGCCGGTCTGGGTGGCGCCGAAGAGGGTGCCGATGAGCAGCTGTGCGCCGACCAGCACGAGCAGGACCGGGGTCACCAACCGGCCGGTGGGCAGGGAGGCTCCGTCGCCGCGCACCTTGCGCGCGGTCGGGTGCAGCGCGAACGCCGTACCGAAGGCCGCGAGCATGGCAGCCGCGAGCAGCAGTGCGCCGCTCGGCGAGATCGCGACGACCCCGAGGCCGACCACCGCCGGACCGACGGCGAAGGAGGCCTCATCGGCGGCACCTTCGTAGGAGAACGCGACGTCGACGAGCCGTCGCTGCTGGGCACCCGTGCGGGCCGTGATCGGCCGCCAACGGACCCGGGCCAGCGGCCCGACCTGCGGCATCGTGAGACCGGCCAGCGCGGCCGCTCCGACGACGGCCAGGTCCGCGGCCCCACCGTGGACGAGCGCGACGAGCAGGGTCAGTGAGGCGGCGCCGGCGAGCGACTGCACGAGCACGACGTGGCGCTGCCCGAGCCGGTCCGCGAGGGAGCCGGCGAACGGTGCGCCGACCGCGTTGGCGACGGCCAGCGCTCCGGCGGACAGGCCGCCGAGGCCGTAGCTGCCGGTGGCGCCGGAGACGAGGAGGAGGGTGCCGAGCTGGCTCATCGCGAGCGGGAGCCGGGCGAAGAACGCGACCACGACGTACGTCGTGCCCGCGAGCTCGAAGAGTCTGCGGTAGGAGGCGAGGGGCGACACAGGGGTGCCTTTCGGGTGCGTCTGGACGACGCGCCGAACCCACCTCCAAGACGCGTGAAACCCTCTGCCCCGCCATCGTACGGCGACCGACGCCGGGGCCTCAATTCGACGCGCGGCAACCCACTTGCGCTTCCGGTACTCAGCGCTACTATGTACCAGTAGTCACTGTCACTGAGTAGTGAAGGAGGTGGTGCCCGATGGGCAAGCAGGTCACGGAGATGCTCAAGGGAACGCTGGAGGGGATCGTGCTCGCGATCCTCGCCGGCCGGCCGGCGTACGGCTACGAGATCACGTCCTGGCTGCGCGACCAGGGCTTCACCGACATCGCCGAGGGGACCGTCTACGCGCTGCTGGTCCGGATCGAGCAGCGCGGCCTCGTCGACGTCGAGAAGGTCCCCTCCGAGAAGGGGCCGCCGCGCAAGGTCTACTCCCTCAACGCTCAGGGAGAGGCGCACCTCGCAGAGTTCTGGAGGACCTGGAGCTTCCTCTCGGAACGTATCGAACAGCTCCACCAAGGAGAGAAGTAGTCATGGCAGCGAAGTGGATCGAGACCCTGACCGGCTCGCTCGAGCAGAAGAAGCAGTACAAGCGGGCCAAGGCACGCCTCGACGCGCTGCCCGAGCCGTATCTGACGGCGGGGAACGCCGTCAACCGCTACCTCCTGTACTACGGGGGTGTCACCGAGGGCGACACGATGGTGCGGATGCTCGTCGACCTGGCCGACCTCTGGGAGCGCGCCGCCGTCGACGGCACACTCGTCGTCGAGATCGTCGGCGACGACCCCGTCGACTTCGCCGAGACGTTCGCCCAGGCCTACGGCGGCAAGCGGTGGATCGACAAGGAGCGTGCGCGCCTGGTCAAGGAGATCGACCGCGTCACCGGAGAGGACACCCCGTGACGACGACCCACACGTCTCCCGCAATCCGGGTGCAGGGCATCGAGAAGTCGTACGGCGACCTGCACGTGCTGCGCGGGGTCGACCTCGACGTCGCGCCGGGCAGCATCTTCGCGTTGCTGGGCTCCAACGGCGCGGGGAAGACGACGCTCGTCAAGATCCTGTCGACGCTGCTCAGGGCGGACGCGGGAGCGGCCAGCATCGAGGGCTTCGACATCGCGACGCAGCCGGCCGACGTACGGGGGTCGATCAGCCTCACCGGGCAGTTCGCGGCCGTGGACGAGGTCCTCACCGGCCGCGAGAACCTGGTGCTGGTGGCCCGGCTGCGCCACCTGAAGGGCGCCGGTCGGATCGCCGACGAGCTGCTCGCCCGGTTCCAGCTCACGGACGCCGCCGGGCGCCGGGTGGCGACGTACTCCGGAGGGATGCGGCGCCGCCTCGACATCGCCATGAGCCTCATCGGGAACCCGCCGGCGATCTTCCTCGACGAACCGACCACCGGCCTCGACCCGCAGTCGCGCGCCGAGGTGTGGTCCTGCGTCAAGGAGCTCGCCGAGCAGGGCACCACCGTGCTGCTCACCACGCAGTACCTCGACGAGGCCGAGCACCTCGCCGACCGGATCGCGATCCTCCACGAGGGACGGATCATCGCCAACGGCACGCTCGATGAGCTGAAGCGGCTGCTGCCGCCCGCCACGGTCGAGTACGTCGAGAAGCAGCCCACCTTGGAGGAGATCTTCCTCGCCGTCATCGAAGGAGCAGCCGAATGACCACGTACTTCGTCGAAGACACCACGGTCCTGCTGGGCCGGTCCATGCGCCACATCACGCGCAGCCTGGACACGATCATCACCGTCACGATCACGCCGATCGCCCTGATGCTGATGTTCGTCTACGTCTTCGGCGGCGCAATCGACACCGGATCGGTCCCGTACGTCGACTACCTGCTGCCCGGCATCCTGCTGATCACGATCGTGATGGGCACCTCCTACACCGCCTTCCGGCTCTTCACCGACCTGCAGAGCGGCGTCTTCGAGCGTTTCCAGTCGATGCCGATCGCGCGGTCCAGCGTGCTCTGGGCACACGTGCTGACCTCGGTCGTCTCCAACCTGATCTCGGTCGCGATCGTCGTCCTCGTCGCGATGCTCATGGGCTTCCGCTCGTCGGCGAGCGTCCTGGCCTGGCTCGCCGTCGCCGGGATCCTGACCCTCTTCACCCTGGCGGTCACCTGGATCGCCGTCATCGCCGGGCTCTCCGCGAAGACCGTGGATGGCGTCAGCGCCTTCTCCTACCCCCTGGTCTTCCTGCCGTTCGTGAGCTCGGCGTTCGTGCTCACAGACACCATGCCCGGCCCGGTGCGGGCGTTCGCCGAGCACCAGCCGGTGACGTCGATCGTCAACACGATCCGCGACCTGCTCGCCCAGCAGCCGGTCGGCTCCGACATCTGGGTCGCCCTCGCCTGGTGCGCCGGGATCATGGTCGTCGCGTACGCCGCCGCGATGGCGACGTACCGCCGCCGCATCAGCTGAGCTGGTCGAGCAGCCAGGACGGGCTCAGGGCCTGGGCGCCCACTCCCCCGACCCGCGCCTGCAGGAACCGGTCGGCCGTCACGACGACCACCCGGTCACCACGCTCCGCGGCCGCGCGGGCCTGCTCGACGATCGTCTCGTCGCCGGAGCCCTTCGCGTGCACGGTGCGCACGTGGCCGTCCCGACCGGCCTTGACGCCGCCCTTGGCCTGGCCCTCGAGGACCAGCACCACCTCGTCGTACGGCGTGTCCGCGACCATCAGCGCCTCGTGCAGCCGGCGGGCCGCTCCCGCACGGTCCTTCCACCAGCCGTCCGGGCGGCTGCCCACGACGTTGGCGCCGTCGACGATGAGGGTGGTCACCGCTGCTTCTCGTCTCACTGGGTTTCGATGCGCCCGTCGCGTCGGCTCGCGAGCTCGCCGGCGCGGGGCTTACTCAACCTCGTCGCCCGACGCCGCCCGCTCGCTTCGCTCGCGGCCGACTGGGCGCTTGATCACTTCAGGTACTTGGAGAAGTCCTTGGGCAGGTTGAGCGCGGCGGCGGCCTTCTCGTAGTCGACCGGCTCGTCACCAGCAGGGGCGCCGAAGGGGTTGGCGGGGTTGGCAGCGGCCTTCGCCTTGGCCGCGGCGGCCTCCTGGGCGGCCTTGGCCGGGTTGCCGGAGCGCTTCGCGCCCTTGCCCTTCTTCTGCTGCGGTTTGGCCTTCGAGCTCTTGCCGCCACCCATGCCGGGCATGCCGGGCATCCCGGGGATGCCGCCGCCCTTGGCCATCGACTGCATCATCTTGCGCGCCTCGAAGAAGCGGTCGACGAGCTGGTTGACGTCAGAGACCTGACGACCGGAGCCCTTGGCGATGCGGAGCCGGCGGGAGCCGTCGATGATCTTCGGGTTGGCTCGCTCGGCCGGGGTCATCGACTGGATGACGGCCTGGATGCGGTCGATCTCGCGCTCGTCGAAGTTCTCGAGCTGGTCGCGGAACTGGCCCATCCCGGGCAGCATCCCCATGATCTTCGACATCGAGCCGAGCTTGCGGACCTGCTGCATCTGCTCGAGGAAGTCGTCGAGGGTGAACTCGCCGCCCTGGCCGGTCAGCTTGGCCGCGGCCTTGGCCGCCTGGTCGGCGTCGAAGGTCTTCTCGGCCTGCTCGATCAAGGTGAGCATGTCGCCCATGTCGAGGATGCGCGAGGCCATCCGGTCGGGGTGGAAGAGGTCGAAGTCGGTCATCTTCTCGCCGTTGGAGGCGAACATGACCGGCTTGCCGGTGATCGAGGCGATCGACAGCGCCGCACCACCACGGGCGTCACCGTCGAGCTTGGTGAGCACGACGCCGTCGTACCCGACCCCGTCGAGGAAGGCCTGCGCCGTGGTGACCGCGTCCTGACCGATCATCGCGTCGACGACGAAGAGCACCTCGTCGGGCTGGACGGCGTCGCGGATGTCCGCGGCCTGCTTCATCATCTCGGCGTCGACACCGAGGCGCCCGGCCGTGTCGACGATGACGACGTCGTGCAGGGTGCGCTTGGCCTCCTCGATCGCGTCGCGCGCGACCGTGACCGGGTTGCCGACACCGTTGCCCGGCTCGGGGGCGAAGACCTTGACGCCGACCCGCTCACCGTTGACCTGGAGCTGGTTGACGGCGTTGGGGCGCTGCAGGTCGGCGGCGACCAGGAGCGGGCTCTTGCCCTGCTCCTTGAGCCACAGCGCCAGCTTGGCGGCCAGCGTCGTCTTGCCCGCGCCCTGGAGGCCGGCGAGCATGATGACGGTCGGGCCGTTCTTGGCGTAGCGCAGCCGGCGGGTCTCGCCGCCGAGGATGTTGACGAGCTCCTCGTCGACGATCTTGACGACCTGCTGGGCGGGGTTCAGCGCGCCGCTGACCTCCTCGCCGCGCGCCCGCTCCTTGACCGCGCCCACGAACTCCTTGACCACCGGCAGGGCGACGTCCGCCTCCAGCAGCGCGATGCGGATCTCGCGCGCGGTGGCGTCGATGTCGGCCTCGGAGAGGCGCCCCTTCCCGCGAAGGTTCTTGAAGGTGTCGGCGAGCCGGTCGGAGAGTGTGGCGAACAAGTCGTGGTCCTACTCGTGATCCTGAGTGTCAGAGACAGGGTGCCAACTCTAACCGGCACGCCCTGGTACGCCGTACGCTGGCGGCATGGTCATCCTGGCGGTCATCGTCGCATCGTTGCTGCTGCTCGGCGTCATCGTCTGGCTGGGCACCAGGATGGTCGCCCACCCCGACCCGAACGCGGTCTCCGCCGGCGGCTCGATGGGCACCGGGCTGGGCGTGTTCGACCCGGGCGCGGCCCGGGCTCGTGAGGACATCGACGACCACAAGAACCAGACCGAGGTCGTGCCCACCCCGGACGAGGACGACAGCCTCCCGGGATGGAAGGTCGACCTGCACCGCGGGACCGTCAAGATCCCCCGGTCCGAGTAACGGTCACCTGGCCGGTTCAGTGACCGGCTGGGCGAGCGCCGCCCGGACGGCGTGCGCCGCCTCGGAGGCCCGCTGGTCGCTGAGCACCCCCGCGTGCGCCTCCTGCAGGTAGAAGACGTCGACCGCCTGCGGCCCGAGCGTGTCGACGTGCGCTGAGCGGACGGCGATGTCGAGGTCGGCGAGCGCCGCGCAGGCCAGGTAGACGACGCCCGGCCGGTCGCCCGTGCGGACCTCCAGGACGGTGGCGTGCGACGACGCCTCGGGGCGTACGGCGACCGTCGGCTCGAGCTCGTCGGTCGACGCGGCCCGGCGCAGCCGCTGCGCCGCCTCGAGCCGGCCGGCCACGACGGCCTCGTAGCGCGTCCGCAGCACCGCCGCGTCGAGGTCGGGTACGCCGACCTCCCAGACCGAGACGCCGTACTGCTCCTGCGCCCAGGCCCGTGCCGCGCGCACCGGGATCCGCTGCAGCGCGAACATCGCCGCGAAGTCGGCCAACAGGCCGACCCGGTCGGGAGCGATGACCGTGACGCGGGTGCCGTCGGTGTCGTGCTCGACGGTGATGGCGGCGGAGCCCCGGCGTACTTCCTTGGGGATCTCCACGTCGTCGGTGACGATCGGCGGCAGCGCGACGCCGGAGTCGAGTGCCGCCCGGGCACGCCGGGCCAGGTCGCGGATCAGGCCGGCCCGCCACGCCGACCAGGCCTTGGGCGAGGTCGCCTTGGCGTCCGCCTCGGAGAGCGCGAGCAGCAGGTCGAGGGCCTCGGCGGTCTCCAGGCGCTGGGTGATCAGCTCCACCGTGGCGGGGTCGTCCGGGTCGCGGGTGGTCGCGGTCTCGGCGAGCACCAGGTGCCAGCGGACCAGCCGGGCGATCAGGTCGACGGCGTCGGGGGCGAACCCCATCCGGGTGGCGACCTCGCGGGCGATCGGCTCGCCGGCCACGCTGTGCTCGGTGAGGCTCCCCTTGCCGATGTCGTGCAGGAGTGCGGCGACCATCAGCACGTCGGGCCGGGCGACCTGCCGGATCAGCGCCGACGCCTCGATGCAGGTCTCGACGACGTGCCGGTCGACGGTGAAGCGATGGATCGCGGAAGCGTGCGGCAGCATCCTGATCCGGTCCCACTCGGGCAGCGCCCGACTGAGGGCGCCGGTCTCCTCGAGGGTCTCCCACACGCCGAGCAGGCCGCGCCCGGACGCGAGCAGGCGCACCAGCAGCTGGCGCGCCTCGGTGGGCCACGGGGTCGGCAGCGCGACGCCCTCGCGCGCGAGGCGGGCCGCGGTCGCGGGGGCCAGGACGACGTCGTGCTCCGCCGCGGCGGTCGCCGCGCGCAGGAGCAGGACCGGGTCCTCGGCGGGCTTGGCCGTGCGGTCCAGCACCACCTCGCCGTTGGCGAGGGCGACCCCGGGGGCCAACGGGGTCAGGTCGGGCCGCCGAGCGCGCTGGTTGGGCGCGGGCCGGGCCAGCGCGGCATCGACCCGGCGCCAGGTCAGGTGCGAGAGGTGGGTGATCCGACGACCGAGCTCGCGCACGTGGACCTGGGCGGCCCGCGCGTCAGCGAGCCCGAGCGCGTGTCCGAGGTCGCTCCACTGCTCGGGGTTGATCCGGTCGGTCGGACGTCCGGCGTTGTCCTGGAGCGCGTCGCGCACGTCGAGCATCGTCAGGCGGACCCGCTCCAGCTCGACGTGGGGCACGTCGACCATCCAGGTCGCCACCAGCGCCTTGAGCACGGTGGCGTCGCGCAGGCCGCCCTCGGCCTCCTTGATGTCGGGCACCGACAGATGGGCGACCTCGCCGATCGACTCGTGGCGCGCCCACACCATCTCCTTGAGCGCCGGCAGCCGCTCCTTCGCCGTACGCCGCCAGCTGGCGAGCATCGTCGTGCGTAGGCGCAGCGTCAGGTTCGGGTCGCCGGCGAGGTGGCGTACGTCGAGCAGGCCGAGCGCGACCTTCAGGTCGGCGTCGGCGGCGCCGACCATCTCCGGCATCGTGCGCACGGAGTGGTCGAGCTTGGCCCCCGAGTCCCACAGCGGGTACCAGACCTTCTCCGCCACCGACCTGACGTCGACCCCCTCGTCCGAGACGAGGACGACGTCGAGGTCGGAGTACGGCGCCAGCTCGCTGCGCCCGTAGCCACCGACGGCCACCAGCGCGGCCCCCGACTCCGGACCGCCACTATCGGCGTACGCCGTGGTGCAGAGCGCGTCGGCCTCGGTCGTACGCCGAGCTCTGTCTGCGGAGGTCACTCGGAGTCCCTGCGGCGGTTTTCGTCGGCGGAGCGTCGCTTCGGGGTCCTCGCGGACTTGTGGCGGAGGAGCGAAGCGGAGGAGCCGGAAGTCCGTGGGGTGAAGCGTTGCTGGGGAGACGAAAAAGGTCGTGGGGTGATCAGAGCGCTGCCTCTCCTTGGTCACCGGTGCGCACGCGCAGCACCGACTCGACGTGGGTGACCCACACCTTGCCGTCGCCGATCTTGCCGGTCCGCGCCGCCGCGGCGATCGCGTCGACGATGGCCGCCGCGTCCTCGTCGGCGGCGACGATCTCGATCCGGATCTTCGGCACCAGGGCGATGTCGTACTCCGCACCGCGGTAGACCTCGGTGTGACCCTTCTGCCGGCCGTAGCCGCTGACCTCGCTGACGGTCATCCCGGTGACCCCGGCTGCCTCGATCGCGGCGCGGGTGTCCTCCCACTTGTGGGGCTTGATGACGGCGGTGACGAGCTTCACGAGACCTCCTGGGGTCGGGTGGTGCGTAGACCGATCAAAGCACCGGCCCGGCTCCCCGCCGGGGAGCCGGGCCGGACTGCACCTCAGGGATCAGATCGCGGCCGAGTCGCGGTCGCCGGTGCGGACCCGCACCACCGTGTCGACCGGGCTGACCCAGACCTTGCCGTCGCCGATCCGACCGGTCTGCGCGGTCTTCACCACGATGCCGACCACGTCCTCGGCGTCCTCGTCGTCGACGACGATCTCGATGCGGATCTTCGGGACCAGCGCGATGTCGTACTCCGCGCCGCGGTAGACCTCGGTGTGGCCCTTCTGCCGGCCGTAGCCGCTGACCTCGCTGACGGTCATGCCGGTGACGCCGAAGGTCTCCAGCGCCTCCCGCACGTCCTCCCACTTGTGCGGCTTGATCACCGCAGTCACGAGCTTCATGCCTGTGC
The DNA here is from genome assembly GCF_039543845.1 of Nocardioides endophyticus. NCBI lineage: Bacteria > Bacillati > Actinomycetota > Actinomycetes > Propionibacteriales > Nocardioidaceae > Nocardioides > Nocardioides endophyticus. The sequence continues at coordinate 81,006 of NZ_BAABKN010000005.1, forward strand.
TCCTTCCGAAACGGGGGCCGTGCTGGCCGCGAGGACCCCGGACGTGTTGCCACCCAGGCTGCCGGTGTGCAGGTCGTACGCCGCCTCGCCGTGGGCGGCGAGGTCGATGCCGCCGACCTCGTCGTCCTCGCTGATGCGCAGGCCGAGTGTGTACTTGATCGCCAGGCCGATGACCGTGGTCACGATGCCGGAGTACAGGACCGCCACCACGACACCCAGCGACTGGTCTCCCAGGGAGCTGAAGCCACCGCCGTAGAAGAGTCCGTCGATCCCGCCGGCACCGGCCGATGTCGAGAAGAACCCGATCAGCACAGTGCCGATGACGCCGCCGACCAGGTGGACGCCCACCACGTCGAGCGAGTCGTCGTAGCCGAGCTTGAACTTCCAGCCCACGGCCCAGGCGCAGACCGCACCAGCGATGGCGCCGATCGCGACGGCACCCCCGATGTCGACGGCACCGGCGGCCGGGGTGATGGCGACCAGGCCCGCGACGATGCCGGACGCGGCGCCGAGCGAGGTGGCCTTCTTGTGGACCAGTCGCTCGATGATCAGCCAGCCGAGGATGGCCGCCATCGCGGCGAGCGTGGTGTTGGCGAAGGTGCGCCCGGTCTCCGAGAAGAACTGCGCCATGTTCTGCTCGTCGGTGTCACCGGTGAAGACGATCGAGCCGACGTTGAAGCCGTACCAGCCGAGCCACAGCATGCCCGCACCGAGCATGGTGAGGGTCAGGTTGTGCGGGCGCATCTTGTCCTTCGGCCAGCCGATGCGCTTGCCGAGGAGCAGGACGAGGACCAGCGCGGCGACACCGGCGTTGATGTGGACCGCGGTGCCACCGGCGTAGTCCTGGGCGCCGATGCGACCGCAGATGAGCGAGTCCTCGGTGCAGCTGAAGACCATGTGCGCCATCGGGAAGTAGCACAGGATGGCCCAGATCGGCACGAAGACCACCCAGGCGGAGAACTTCAGGCGGTCGGCGACAGCGCCGCTGATGAGGGCGACGGTGATGATCGCGAAGGTCATCTGGAACATGACACCGATGTAGCTGTCGGTGCTGACACCGTCGAGCCAGAACAGCTCGAACGGGTTGGCGAAGAACGTGCCGTCGCCGCCGAAGCCCATCGACCAGCCGACCGCCACGTACACGATGCCGACGATCGCTGCTGCGATGTACGACATCATGATCATGTTCAGCACGGACTTCGACCGGGACATGCCGCCGTAGAAAAGTGCCAGCGCGGGCACGGTCATCATCAAGACCAACGCCGTCGCGATGAGCATGAAGGCGTAATAGCCGTCCACAGAACCTCCAGGGATCACAACTGAGGAGGGCGGGAACGGCGACGACCGCACTGTCGGCTCCGGGGTTCCGCCCCATTGCCAGACACCTTCGAAGCCAGAGGTTTCGACCTGCGTTGTCGCGTGTTGCGGTCAGGAAACGAGATCCCCGACTTTGTTACTTCGGTGTTACGACCGCTCTGCGGAGGTTTGGTCAGCCCAGGAGGGCATCGACGAACGCACCGGGCTCGAACGGAGCCAGATCGTCGGCGCCCTCGCCGAGACCGACGAGCTTGACGGGTACGCCGAGCTCGCGCTGCACCTGCACGACGATGCCGCCCTTGGCGGAGCCGTCGAGCTTGGTGAGGACGATGCCGGTGACGTCGGCGACCTCACTGAAGACGCGGGCCTGGATCAGGCCGTTCTGGCCCGTGGTGGCGTCGAGCACGAGCAGCACCTCGGTCACTGGCGCCTGCTTCTCGATCACCCGCTTGACCTTGCCGAGCTCGTCCATCAGGCCCGCCTTGTTCTGCAGGCGCCCGGCGGTGTCGATGATGACGGTGTCCGCGTCGGTGTCGACGCCCTCCTTGACGGCCTCGAACGCGACGCTCGCCGGGTCCGTGCCCTCCGGGCCGCGGACGACGTCGACGCCGACCCGCTCACCCCAGGTGGCCAGCTGCTCGACCGCGGCCGCGCGGAAGGTGTCGGCAGCGCCGAGCACGACCTTGCGGTCCTCGGCGACCAGGATGCGCGAGAGCTTGCCGACGGTGGTGGTCTTGCCGGAGCCGTTGACGCCGACGACCAGCACGATGCCCGGCTTGCCGTCGGACCCGCTGACCTGGAGCCGACGGTCCATCCCGGCGTCCACGAGCGTCATCAGCTCCTCGCGCAGGACGGCTCGGACATCTTCGCCGCCGCCCTCGACCCGGAGCCGGGTGCGAAGTCTCTCGACCAGCTCCTGGGTCGGCGCAACGCCGACGTCCGCGGTGATGAGGGTGTCCTCGATCGACTCCCAGGTGTCCTCGTCGAGACGGTCCCGGGAGAGCAGGGCGAGCAGGCCGCGGCCCAGGCCGCTCTGGGTGCCGGCGAGGCGCTGGCGCAGCCGCACCAGGCGGGACGCCGTGCCCTCGGGCTTCTCCAGCGTCGGAGTGACCTCGACGGGCACCTCGACCGCGGGTTCGGCGACATCGGCGTCGCTCGGCGGTGGTACTACGACGTCCGGCGTCGGCGCCGGAGGCGCGGCCGGCGGCGTACGGCGGCCACGGCCGACGACGAGTCCGACAACGAGTGCGACGGCGAGGACCGCGATCGCGACGACGAGATACAGCCAGTCACCCATGGCTCAATCCAACCAGAGCCCGACCAGAGCCCGGTCAGCGGCGGCGGTCCGACTCCTCGTACTCACCCGTGAGGTCGAAGAGCCGCTCGTCCTCCTCCTCGATCAGCGGGGCGGCGTCGGCCGCCTTCGCCATCGCCTCACCGAGCCACGGGGTGGCGGGCATCCGCTCGCCGCGGTGGGGGTAGGCGACATACACCGCCACCAGACCGGCCAGGACCAGGATCAGAGCCATCACGACCACGATGGGGACCACGCGCGTACCTCCCGAGAGAACCGACAGCCAGACGACTACCCGATCCCCCACGGTGCCACACCGGGCACGGCTACTCGGAACCGCCGCGCAGCAACGGTGCGACTGCGGCCCGGATCACGTCGGGCATCGGCGTGACCGTGCGAGACGGGTCGGTGTTGTCGACGTACACGTGCACGAACCGCCCCTCGGCGGCCGCCTCGTCCCCCGGGCCCTGGAAGAGGCCGATCCGGTAGATGATGCTCGAGGTGCCGACCTTGTCGACGACCAGCCCGGTCTCGATCGGGGCCGGGAAGCCGAGCTCGCGGAAGTAGCGGCACGACGTCTCGGCGACCACCCCGATCTGCGGCAGCTTGCGGACGTCGACACCCGTGGCCTCGTAGAGGTGCGCGTTGACCGCGGTGTCGAAGAGCTCGTAGTAGGTCGCGTTGTTGAGGTGCCCGTAGGCGTCGTCGTCGCGCCAACGGGTCGTGACGGTCCGCCACGCCACGTACTCCGTCCGCTTCGGTGCAGACCGCATGGGTGGTCCCTGCTCTCGTTCGGCCCTCAGGCCGATTCCGCCTCACGCAGCCGCTGGCTGATCACCGCGGAGACGCCGTCACCGCGCATAGTCACGCCGTACAGCGCGTCGCCGACCTCCATCGTGCGCTTCTGGTGGGTGATGACGAGCAGCTGCGAGTTCTCGCGGAGCTCCTCGTAGATCTCCAGCAGGCGACCGAGGTTGGTGTCGTCGAGCGCTGCCTCGACCTCGTCGAGGATGTAGAACGGCGACGGGCGGGCCTTGAACAGCGCGACCAGGAAGCAGACCGCGACCAGCGAGCGCTCACCACCGGAGAGCAGCGAGAGCCGCTTGACCTTCTTGCCGGCCGGACGGGCCTCGACCTCGATGCCGGTGTTGAGCATGTCGTCGGGGGTCGTCAGCACCAGGCGACCCTCGCCGCCCGGGAACAGCCGCGAGAACGTCGAGTCGAAGGCCCGGCTGACGTCGGCGTACGCCTCGGTGAAGACCTGCTCGACGCGGGAGTCGACCTCGCGCACGATGTCGAGGAGGTCCTTACGGGTCTGCTTGAGGTCCTCGAGCTGCTCGGTGAGGAACTTGTGCCGCTCCTCCATCGCGGAGAACTCCTCGAGCGCCAGCGGGTTGACCCGGCCGAGCTCACGAAGGGAGCGCTCGGCGAGGCGCAGCCGCTTGGCCTGCTCCTCGCGGACGTACGGCGCGGGCTCGGGCATCTCCTCCCCCTCGGCGACCTCACCGCTGAAGGGGATGAGCTGGTCCGGGCCGTAGTCGGCGACCAGGCCGTCGCCGTCGAGGCCGAGCTCCTCCAGAGCGCGCTCCTCGAGCTGCTCGATGCGCATCCGCTGCTGGGTGCGAGCCATCTCGTCGCGGTGCACCGAGTTGACCAGCTCGTCGTGCTCCTTGCCGAGGTCACGCAGGGCGGCGCGCACGTCGCGCAGCTCCTGCTCCCGACCGCTGCGGGACTGCTCGACCGAGGTGCGTGCCTGGGCTGCCTGGTGGACGGAGACCTCCAGGCGGCTCAGCACGTAGCTGACCGCGGTGCCGACGGCCTCGGCGGCGCGACCCTCGCGGATCAGCCGCTCGCGGCGCTCGGCGGCACGGGCACGGGCGTCGCGCTCCTTCTCGGCGGCGCGCAGCAGGGAGTCGGCGCGGCCGTGCATCGCCCGGGAGCGCTCCTCCGAGGTCCGCAGCGCGAGCCGGGCGTCCATCTCGCCCTGCCGAGCGGCCCGGGCCGCCTCGGTGAGCTGTTCGCGGACGGTCGTGTCGGGCTCGGCCTCGGGTGCGTCCTCAGCGGCGGCGAGCCGGGTCTCGAGGTCGGCGAGCCCGGCGACCGCCTGGACGCGGGCCTCCTCGGCCTTCTCGATCGCCTGGGTGAGCCGCTCCGCCTCGCCACGGGCCGCGCGGGCCTGGGACCCGTACTGCCCGAGCTCCTCGGCGACGGCGGCCAGGGTGGCGTCGGACTCGTGCAGCTTGGCCAGGGCGACGTCGACCCGCTTGCGCGCCTCGAGCCGCTCGCTCTCCAGGCGGGACATGTCGAAGCCCAGCCGCTCCGAGGAGGCGATGGCCTCGGCGAGCTGCTCGGCGGCCTCGTCGACGGCTGCCTGGATCTCGATCAGGCTCGGCTGGCTGCTGGAGCCGCCGGACGCGAAGTGGGTGCCGATCAGGTCGCCCTCACGCGTCACCGCGGTGACGTCGGGCAGGGCAGCGACCAGCGCACGCGCGGCGTCGAGGTCGTCCACGACGGCGACCTTGGCCAGCAGCCGGGTCAGCGCCGGGCGGACGGTGTCGGGGCACTCGACCGCGTCGGCGGCGTACGTCGCTCCCGCGGGCAGACTCGGCCAATCCTGGGCCGAGTCCTGCGGCTGCACGGGCCCGCCTCCGAGCAGCATCCCGGCGCGGCCGAGGTCGGCGACCTTGAGGTGGTCGATCGCGCGGACCGCGGCGTCGGCGTCGGCGACGGCCACCGCGTCGGCTGCGGAGCCGAGCGCCTGGGCGATCGCGGTCTCGAAGCCGGCGCGGACGGTGACCAGCGCGGCGACCGAGCCGAGCAGACCCGAGATCTCGTCGTTGGCGGCGAGCAGGGCGCCAGCGCCGTCCTTGCGGTTGAGGCCGAGCTCGAGCGCGTCCTTGCGGGCGGCCAGGCCGGTGCGGTCACGGTCGGCCTGCAGGGCCTCGTCGCGGGCCTTGGCGAGGCGGTCCTCGATGTCGTCGAGGGCGTTGGTCGCCGCCTCGTGCTCAGCGTCGAGCCCCTCCTCGCCGGCGTCGAGACCCGCGACCCGGGTCTCGAGCGAGGTGAAGTCGCGCTGGGCACGGTCGGCGCGGGCCACCGCCTCCTCGCGGGCCAGACCGAGACGGCCGACCTCCTCGTCGGCGGCCGTCGCGCGCGAGCGCAGCGTGTTGACCTGGCCGTGCAGCCGGGCCAGTCCCTCGCGGCGGTCGGCGGCGGCACGCTGGAGCGCGACGATCTTGCGCTCCTCCTCGGCGGCGGCTTCCTCAGCCGCGCGGCGGGCGGTGACGGCCGCCTCCAGCGCGAGCCGGTGGCCCTCGACCTCGGCGGTGATCCGCTGCTCCTGCTCACGGACCTGCGCTGCTTCGGCCTCGAGCTGCTCGGGGTCGCGCCCGGAGCGCTCCTCCTCGACGTCGGCGGTGCCGGCGGCGTTGCGGATCCGCTCTGCGGCCAGCGACTGGGTGCCCCGCAGGCGCTCGCGGAGGCCGGACAGCGCGAACCAGGTCTCCTGCGCCCGGGCGAGCGCCGGCAGGTCCTCGCGCAGGGCGGTCTCGAGGACCCCCTCGTGCTCCCGGCCCCGGGCGACCTCGGCCTCGACCTGCTCGCGGCGCGCCACGAGGATCGACTCGTCGGCCATCTCCTGCTGCAGCGACGAGCGCGCGGTCATCAGGTCGTCGGCCAGCAGGCGTGCCCGCGCGTCGCGGACGTCGGCCTGGACGGTCTGCGCACGACGCGCGACCTCGGCCTGGCGACCAAGCGGCTTGAGCTGGCGCCGGATCTCGACCAGGAGGTCGTTGAGCCGGGTCAGGTTGCCCTCGGTGGAGTCGAGCTTGCGGAGCGCCTTCTCCTTGCGCTTGCGGTGCTTGAGGACGCCGGCGGCCTCCTCGATGAAGCCGCGGCGGTCCTCGGGGGTCGCGTGCAGGATCGTGTCGAGCTGGCCCTGCCCGACGATGACGTGCATCTCGCGGCCGATGCCGGAGTCGGAGAGCAGTTCCTGCACGTCGAGCAGCCGACATGAGTTGCCGTTGATGGCGTACTCGGAGCCGCCGCTGCGGAACATCGTCCGGGTGATCGTGACCTCGGAGTACTCGATCGGCAGAGCACCGTCGGAGTTGTCGATGGTGAGCACGACCTCGGCTCGGCCGAGCGGCGGCCGCCCGGACGTGCCGGCGAAGATGACGTCCTCCATCTTGCCGCCGCGCAGCGACTTGGCGCCCTGCTCACCCATCACCCAGGCGAGCGCGTCGACGACGTTCGACTTGCCGGACCCGTTGGGACCCACGATGCAGGTGATCCCGGGCTCGAGCTGGAGGGTGGTCGCCGAGGCGAAGGACTTGAACCCCTTGAGGGTCAGGCTCTTCAGGTACAACGTGCGGCTCCCAGCTCATCGGTATCGAGGTACTGATACGAACGCTGCATCCTCGCAGCCGGCCGTGGGGAAGCTCAGCAGGGCACACGTTACCGGGAGCCACCCCCGATCGGTGGCATCCGGAGCGCGGGTCTCTGCCGGCGAGTGCTCCCGGAGACCTGCATCCCCTCAACGTCGTCGTGACCGCCGGCGGGCCCGGTGCTGATCGACTGGCCGAGGTTGACGCTGCCGACCCGGCCCTGCAGCTCGGTGGGGACGGTCCGTTGGCGCACGGTGAGCGATGTCGTTGCCCCAGATGAAGGCGTGCGCGCCGAACGTGATGTTGAAGACGAAGATCGTCAGCACCAGCGTGCGTACGGCGGCGTTGTGCAGCACCCAGCGGAACTCCGCGCCGAACCTTCGGGGCGCCACGAGGCCGACGATGCTCACAAGGGCGCGACGGTACTCGGGCGACCCGGCGGTCGCGATCTATTTATGGGCAGCCGTTCAGGCGGGCTGCATCTCCTGCAGGTGCGAGGTCTCGATCTCGAGGAGGGCGGCGGCGTGTGCCTGGGCCAGCCGGTCGTTCTCCTCGGACAGACGCCCAGCGAGCGCCTCGAGCTCACCCACGCGCGCACGCAGCCGAGCATTCTCGGCGGCGAGGGCGGGGCTTCGCAGGTCGCTGTTCATGTAGCCGATCAGCGCCTTGGCCATGAAAGAGCCTTCCGGGGGGTGTGGAAAGGGGGTTGACTCGCGGTGGCGAGCCGTCTTCAAGAGTCCCACCCGCTGGGCTGGGGGTCAATCTCGGAGCGCGGGGAGGTGAGCGAGCCGTCTCGAAACCAAGTCACTCGGCGTGGGGCACGGCCCCGCCGCGGCCGGCCGACGATCGACGCCGGCGCGGCGCGGGCTGGCACACCGGGCAGAAGTACGACGAGCGGTTCATGAAGGCGACCCGTCGCATCGGCGTACCGCACCGCTCGCAGGGCTCCCCCTCGCGGCCGTAGGCGTGCAACGAGCGGTCGAAGTAGCCCGACTCCCCGTTGACGTTGACGTAGAGGGCGTCGAACGACGTGCCGCCCTGTCCGAGCGCGGAGACCATCACCTCGCGGGCATGCCCGAGCAGCTCGCGCACCTGGGCGGCGGAGAGCCGGTCGCCCGGTCGCTCGCCGTGGATCCGGGCACGCCACAGGGCTTCGTCGGCGTAGATGTTGCCGACGCCGGAGATGAGGTTCTGGTTGAGCAGCTGGCGCTTGACCCCGGACGTCCGCTTGCGCACCGTGCGGACGAACTCGTCGTCGTCGAACTGCGGGTCGAGGGGGTCGCGGGCGATGTGAGCGATCTCTGCCGGGAGCTCCGCTCCCCCGGTCGAGATCGACAGCCCGCCGAACATCCGCTGGTCGACGAACCGCATCTCTCGGCCCTCGTCGGACCCGGTCAGCGAGAACCGCACCCGCAGGTGCCGCTCGTCGGGCGCCGTGGGCGGCTGGACCAGGATCTGGCCGCTCATGCCGAGGTGGCCGAGCAGGGCGTCGCCACTGTCGAGCGGCAGCCAGAGGTACTTGCCGCGGCGCCGGGCCGACTCGATCCGGCGACCGGTGAGGGCCTCGGCGAACCCCGCGGGCCCGCGGGGGTCACGGCGTACGGGCCGCGGGTGCAACACCTCGACGTCGCTGATCGTGGCGCCGACGACGTGGCGCTCGAGGCCGGCGCGGACGACCTCGACCTCGGGCAGCTCGGGCACCGGAAGCGGTCAGCCCAGGTCGGTGTTGTCAGCAGTGGTGTCGGCGGCGGCCGTGGCCGCGGACTCGGCGGCACCGAGGGAGCCGACGATCTCGCCGTACGCCGTCTCGGCCGCGGCCTGCTCGGCTTCCTTCTTGGACCGGCCCACACCGTTGCCGTAGCGGCCGGTGCCGACGCGCACCTGGGCGGTGAACGTCTTCATGTGGTCGGGGCCCTCGTCCGCGATGACGTACTCGGGGACGCCCAGCCCGTGCTCGGCGGAGAGCTCCTGCAGGGAGGTCTTCCAGTCCAGGCCGGCACCCATCGCGGACGCCGCCTCGATGAGCGGGTCGAACAGGCGATGCACGACCACCGCGGAGGTCTCGAAGCCGCCGCCGCTGAGGTGCACGGCGCCGATCACGGCCTCGACGGTGTCGGACAGGATCGACGCCTTCTCGCGACCGCCGGTCGACTCCTCGCCACGGCCGAGCATGACGTGGTCACCGATGCCGATGCCGCGACCGACCTCCGCCAGGGCGCGAGCATTGACCACGGCGGCCCGCAGCTTCGCCAGCCGGCCCTCGGAGAGGTCCGGGTGGGTGCGGTAGAGCGTCTCGGTGACGACGACCCCGAGCACGGAGTCCCCGAGGAACTCCAGCCGCTCGTTGGTCGGCAGGCCACCGTTCTCGTACGCGTACGAGCGATGCGTGAGCGCGCGCTCGAGCAGCTCGGGGTCCAGTTCCGGATCCCCGAGTGCTGCTCGCAGCGCGGCGTAGTTGGTCAGCGGACCAGGACCGGTCAGAGGACCTGACGACGGTCGGCGCGCGCGCCGTACTGGCCGCACTCACCGCACGCCGTGTGCGGGAGGTGCTTGGCACCGCAGGCGGGGTTCGCGCAGGTCGCCAGGTTGGCCGGAACGGCCTTCCAGGCAGAGCGACGGTGACGCGTGTTGCTGCGCGACATCTTCCGCTTCGGGACAGCCACTGTTTTCTCCTCTACCAGGACCGGTCGGACCGGTCGTGTGTGGTCATTCTAAGTCGTGCGGGGGTCGTGCTCGTGGGCCTACTGGTCCTGCTCGCCCGGCTCCTGCTGGAGGGCGGTGAGCCCGGCCCAGCGGGGGTCGATCGGTTCGTCGTGCGCATGGTCCGGGTCGTCCGCCAGCCGGGCGCCACACTCGACGCACAACCCAGGACAGTCGTCCATGCACAACGGCTGGAACGGTAGTGCTAGCACCACCGCGTCCCGCAGCAGGGGTTCGAGGTCGACCAGGTCTCCCTCGAGCATGCTGACCCCGTCGTCCTCCCCGGAGGAGTAGTCCTGGCCGTCGTAGACGAACAGCTCCTGGAACGTGACCTCCGTGTCTTCGGAGATCGGTTCCAGGCACCGCGCGCACTCACCGTCGAGAGCCGCCGTAGCGGTCCCCGTGACCAGCACACCCTCCATGACCGCTTCCAGCCGCAGGTCGAGTTCGACCGGCGAGCCTTCCGGGACACGGAGGACTTCGATGCCCAGATCTGCGGGCGCCGGAACAGTCAGTTCCACCTGTCGCTGGGACCCCGGGCGGCGGCCGAGCTCGCGGGTGTCGAGCACGAGCGGCGCTCTCGGGTCCAGGCTGCTCAGGTTTCTACTTCCGGTTCAGGCACAAACAGATCAGCGAGAAGCGTACCGGTCTGGCGCGTGCGGGACCAAAACAGGCGGCTCCACGCTCGGTCAGCGCTCAGCGAGGCGGGCCACCAGGCGGTCGTGCACGGGCGCCGGGACGAGCGCGGAGACGTCGCCACCGAGAGAGGCGACCTCCTTGACCAGGCTGGAGGAGACGTAGCCCAGCGACGCGTTGGTCGGGATGAAGACGGTCTCGACCCCGGTCAGGTGGGCGTTCATCTGCGCCATCGGCAGCTCGTACTCGTAGTCGTTGCCCCCACGAAGCCCCTTCACGATCGCCTGCGCGTCGATCTCGCGGCAGAAGTCGACGATCAGCCCGGTGAAGCCCATGACGCGCACGTTGGGCAGCTCGTCGCACACGGCGCGCAGCATCTCCATCCGCTCGTCGGGGTCGAACAGCCGCGACTTGGACAGGTTGGTCCCGGTCGCGATGACGAGCTCGTCGAAGATCGCGGCGGCCCGCCGGAAGATGTCGAGATGACCGTTGGTCACCGGGTCGAACGAACCGGGGCACACGGCGCGAGTCATGGCGTGGAGGCTACAGCTTCGGCGTACCAGAGCGTGGTCTCGCCGTAGCGCTTGGCGCGGGTGTCGGTGAAGCCGTCGGGCCAGGTCGGCTCGGGGCTCCGAGCGGACCGCTCGACGACCACGAGCGCGCCGGGCACCAGCCAGCCGTGCTCGACGAGCAGGGCGAGGTCGGTGGCGACGCCCTCGTCGCTGAGGGGGTACGGCGGGTCCGAGAAGACCACGTCGTACGGCGCAATCGGCGGCTTGTGCAGGGTGGCGGCGACCGAACCCGCGAGCACGACGGCCTTCGCGAAGCCGATCGTCCGGGCGTTGTCGGAGATCAGGGCGGCGGTACGACGGTCCTGCTCGACGAGCGTGACGACACCGGCTCCGCGGGACCAGGCCTCGAGCCCGACCGCGCCCGACCCGGCGTACAGGTCCAGGAACCGCAGGCCACGCAGCGAGCCGCACCAGGACTCGACCGCGGAGAACAGGGCCTCGCGCACGCGGTCGCTGGTCGGTCGCGTGGTGGCGCCGCGCGGGGTCGCGAGCCTGCGGCCGCCGGCCGAGCCTCCGATGATGCGCGTCACGCCGCGGTCCTCACGACTTCTCCATGAAGTCGGACTGCACGGACTGCTCGAGGCGGGCCACCGCCACGGCGAGGTCGGGCGCGTGGGCGAGGTCGGCGTCGGCGTCGAGGAGCCCGACCGCGGCCTCGCGCGCCTGCACGATCGTCTTCTCATCGCGGAGCACGCGCAGATTCTGCAACCCAGAGCGGTATCCCGACTGCGATTTGCCGAGAACGTCGCCCTCGCGGCGCTGCTCGAGGTCCACCCGGCTGAGCTCGAAGCCGTCCGTTGTGGCAGCGACGGCGTCGAGCCGGTCGCGCGCGGGGCTGCCCAGCTCGGCCCGCGAGACCAGCAGGCACAGCCCCGGATGGCCGCCCCGGCCGACCCGCCCACGCAGCTGGTGCAGCTGGGAGACCCCGAACCGCTCCGCGTCGATCAGCACCATCGCGGTCGCGTTGGCGACGTCGACCCCGACCTCGATCACCGTCGTCGCCACGAGCACGTCGATGTCGCCCGCGGCGTACGCCCGCATCACGCGGTCCTTGTCCTCCGGCGGCATCTTGCCGTGGAGCTTCTCGACGCGCAGCCCGGCCAGCGGCCCTGCTGTGAGCTGCGCGGCGACCTCCTCGACGGCCGCCAGCCCGCCCGCCGGCCGCTCTGGCGTGACGGTGTTGCCGTCCTCGTCGAGCTCGAGCTGGTCGCTCTCTCCCTGCTCCTGCTCGTCACCGGTGATGCGCGGGCACACGACGTACGCCTGGTGGCCCTTGTCGACCTCCTCGCGCACGCGCTCCCAGACCCGGCCGAACCAGGTGGGGTGCTCGGCGAGGGGTACGACGTTGGTCTGGATCGGCGCTCGACCCGCAGGCAGCTCGGTCAGCGTGGAGACCTCGAGGTCGCCGAAGACGGTCATCGCGACCGTGCGCGGGATCGGCGTCGCGGTCATCACGAGCACGTGTGGGGGCGTGCCGGCCTTGTCGGTCAACGCGGCCCGCTGCTCGACCCCGAAGCGGTGCTGCTCGTCGACGACGACGAGACCGAGGTCGTGGAAGATCACCCTGTCCTCGAGGAGCGCGTGGGTGCCGATGACGATGCCTGCCTCCCCCGTCGCGATCCGCGACATCGGCGCCGTGCGCTGTGCCTTCGTCATCGAGCCGGTGAGCAGCTCGACGTTGGTGGCGTCGGCGCTGCCGCCGAGCATGCCGCCGGACGCGAGGTCGCCGAGCATGGCCGTGATCGAGCGGTGGTGCTGCTGGGCGAGCACCTCGGTCGGGGCCAGCAGCGCGGCCTGGCCGCCGGAGTCGACGACGCGCAGCATCGCGCGGAGCGCGACCAGCGTCTTGCCGGAACCGACCTCTCCCTGGAGCAGGCGGTTCATCGGGTGCGCCGCCGCGAGGTCGGACTCGATCTGCGCGCCGATCTCGCGCTGACCGGCGGTGAGCTCGAACGGCAGCCGTTCGTCGAACGCCGCCAGCAGCGCACCCTGACCTCCGGTGCGGGCCTGGGCGCCGAGCTCGCGTACGGCGCGCCGACGCCGGGCCAGGACGAGCTGGGTGACCAGGGCCTCCTCGAACCGGAAGCGTCGCTGCGCGAGGGTGATCTCGGCGTACGTGCCCGGCGCGTGGATCAGCTCGAGGGCGGTCCGGGCGTCGAGCAGGTCGTAGTCGATGCGGGTCACCTCGGGCAGTAGGTCGGGCACCTCGGGGACGATCGAGAGCGCGAACGCCGTGGCGCGCTGGATGTCCCACGAGTCGACGCCCTTGGTGAGCGGGTAGATCGGGTAGAAGGCGCGCAGCGTCTCCAGCGAGAGCTCGGCCGTGTCCTCGCCGCCGTCCCCGAAGAGCACCATCTGCGGATTGGTGAGCTGCCACTCGTCACGGAAGCGGCCGACCTTGCCGAGGAAGATCCCGCGGCGGCCCTCCTTGAGGCGGGTGGTGTTCCACTCGGCGACACCCTTGGACTTGGCGAAGAACGACATCCGCAGCCGGGGGCCGTCGGTGTGCACGACCGTGTCGACGCGGTACGCCGGGCGACCTGTGCGCTTGTCCTTGTAGGTCCGGATGTCCGGCCGGCCCAGCTGCCCCGACACCGTGAGCATCTCGCCCTCGTGGAGCTGCTCGACCTTGGTCAGCTCGCCGGTCTTCACGTAGCGGCGCGGGAAGTGGTGCAGCAGGTCTCCGACCGTGCGCAGGCCGAGTCGCTCGACGATGGCGTCGCGCTTCTTCTTCTGGTCGCCGAGGACCGTGGCGACCGGCGAGTCGAGGGTGATCATGGGCGTGCCTTCTGGGTCATTCGGCGGACATCAGCAGCGGGTAGCGCGGCTGCCCTCCGTCGTACACCACGACGTCGACAGCGGGGTGACGCTCCTCGACGTACGCCGCGCACCGGGTCGCCAGCGCACCGTCGGTGTCGTCGGCGCCGCCGACGATCGTGACGAGCTCGCCGCCACTGCCGAGGAGGCGGTCGAGGACGTCGGTCGCGACGACGAACAGGTCGTCGCCCACGACCGCGAAGTCACCCGCGATCACCCCCAGCACGTCGCCCGGTTCGCACGGTCCCCCCATCGTCATCGCCTGCTTGGCGGCGATCGTGACTGCTCCCTGGCGGGCGTGCCGGGCGGTCGCGGTCATCTCCAGGATGTCCTGGTCGAACGCGCGACCGGGTTCGTGGACCGCGATCGCGGCCAGGCCGGTCACCTGCGCGTGGGTCGGGATCACCGCGACGCGGATGGACTCGCCGAGGTCCGCCTCCGCCGTACGGGCGGCGATCTCGGCGACCCGCACGGAGTCGGCATCGTTGGGCAGGACGACGACCTCGGCGGCACCGCAGGCGGTGATCGCCTCGAGCAGCTGTCCGGTGGACGGGCGCTGGCCAGGACCGCCGACCACGACCACCGCACCCGCCTCCTCGAACAGGCTGGCCAGACCCGGGCCGGCCGCCACGGCGATGACGCGCCGTCCGGCGCGCTCGGACACCCGGACACCCGCGGCCTCGACCTGCTCGGCGAAGTGAGTGACCCGGACCCGGTGCGGCCGACCTGCTTCGATGCCCGCCTCGATCGCGGCGCCGACGTCGTCGACGTGGACATGGACGTTCCAGAGGCCGTCGCCGCCCACCACGACCAGCGAGTCCCCGAGCCCGGCGAGCGTCTCCCGGAGCCGGGGCACCTCGGCGTCGTCGGCGTCGAGGAGGTACATCACCTCGTAGGCGGGTCCGTCCGGCGTCAGGTCGCCCTGGATCGCCGGGATGGGCACCGGGATGTGCCTGCTGCCGAGCGGCGACGTGACCGGCGTCGGCCGGCGGCCGGTGAGAACGGTCTCGGCGGCGTCGAGGATGACGCTCAGCCCGCGCCCGCCCGCGTCGACGACACCGGCGTCGCGGAGCACGGGCAGCAGGTCCGGCGTACGTGCCAACGCCTCGCGGGCGGCGGCGGCGGCCGCGACGAACACGTCGCGCGCGCGGGCGCCGGGTGCCGCGGCGACACGGGCGGCCGCCTCCCCCGCGGCCCGGCTCACGGTCAGGATCGTGCCCTCGACCGGGGTGCCGACGGCGGCGTAGCTCGCGTCGGCCGCGTTGACGAGAGCGTCCGCCATCACCGCGGCGGTGTGATCGTCCGCTCCGGCCCGGGCGATCTGGCGGGCGATCGCGCGCAGCATCTCGCTCAGGATCACGCCCGAGTTGCCGCGTGCACCGAGCAGTGCCCCACGCCCGAACGCTTCGAGCGCCGTACCGAGGTCGACCTCCGGATCCTGGTCGGTCAGCGCCCGTACGGCGTCGCGCGCAGCCGAGACGGTGAGGTACATGTTCGTGCCGGTGTCGCCGTCCGGGACCGGGTAGACGTTGAGTGCGTCGATCTCCTCGCGGGCCTCGGCGAGGGCGTCGGTGGCGACATCGACGAAGCGCAGCACCACGGCGAGGGTGATGCGACCCTCGATCGGTACTTCCATCATCGCGTCCTCGATCGTGGAGAATGGCCCTGAACGGCTCGGGAGATGAGTGCCACAGGCTAGTGGCACCCGCACGATTTTCGCCTCGGCGGCACGTCAGATACTCTTGTGCGGTTGCCCGTTCGCGGGCCCCACGTTTCTCAACACCCAGTTCTCAAGACCTTCGATCGTTCAGGAGTACCTCGTGGCTGCCGTCTGCGACATCTGCGCCAAGAAGCCGGGCTTCGGCAACAACCGGCCGTGGTCGCGCAAGATCACCAAGCGCCGCTTCGACCCCAACATCCAGCGCGTCCGGGCCACCGTCAACGGCACCCCGAAGCGTCTCAACGTCTGCACCGGCTGCCTCAAGGCCGGCAAGGTCTCCCGCTGATCTAGCTCTTCGCGAGGCCCCGATCGTTTCTGCGGTCGGGGCCTTTCGCATGCCCTGGCGGTCTCACCGGTGCACCGGTGAAACTGTCACTTCTCGGCCGACGCAACGCCTGAGAAGTGACAGTCCTCCCGGAGAAGTCCGTGCTAGAAGTGCGTCCACCCCGTGGCGCCTTCGTACGGCGCACCGTCGACCGTGACCCCAGCGCCCTCGGCGACCGCGCCGATCACGGCCCACCCCTCCGGCACCGCAGCGACATCGCGGAAGGTGGCGAGCAGCGCGTGGTCGTCGCCGCCGCCGAGGATGAACTGGATCGGGTCCGCGCCGAGTGCGGCGCCGACCGCGTGCAGCGGGTCGGGGATGTCGAAGGCCGACGCGTGCACGTCGATCGCGACCCCGGAGTCGTCCGCGATGTGCCCGGCCTCGGCGAGCAGGCCGTCGGAGACGTCGATCAGCGCGGTGGCGCCGGCCTCGGCGGCGACCTTGCCGGCGTCGTACGGCGGCTCCGGGCGCCGGTAGGCCTCGACCAGCACGCGCGGGGAGCGGAACCCGCGGCCCAGGACTGCGAGCCCGCCGGCGGCCCAGCCCTGCCGGCCGCAGATCGCGAGGACATCGCCGGGCCGTGCACCCGAACGCAGCACGGGGGACTCGGTGCAGGCGCCGAGCACCGTCACGGCGATGACGACCTGGTCCGCGCGGGTCACGTCTCCCCCGACGACGCTGGCGCCGACCAGCGCACACTCGTCGGCGAACCCGCGTGCGAAGTCGAGCGCCCACTGCACCGGCAGGTCCGCGGGGGCAGCCAGTCCGACCGTGAGGGACGTGGCCCGACCGCCCATCGCGTTGATGTCGGACAGGTTCTGGGCCGCAGCCCGGTGCCCGACGTCCTCGGCGGAGGCCCACTCCCGGCGGAAGTGGCGGCCCTCGACCATCAGGTCGGTCGACACGACCACATGCCCGGTGCGCACGCGCAGGACCGCGGCGTCGTCGCCGGGGCCGACCAGCACGTGCTCGCCCTGCGGGAACAAGTCCACGAGCGCCGAGATGAGACCGAACTCCCCGGCGTCGGCGAGCGTGGCGTCTGAGGGGAACGGGGCGGGAGCGGACATGGACCCATCCCACCAGATCCCGCAGCGGCCAGACCGGCGGCCACCTATCGACACGCGCATACCCCGCGGTAGGTTGGCCCCGCACGTTAGCCAGCAACCCCAGGGAGAGCTCGATGGTCGTCCAGGCGTACATCCTGATCCAGACCGATGTCGGCAAGGCCGCTGAGGTCGCAACTGCCATTGCCCAGGTCAAGGGCGTGACCCTCGCCGAGGACGTCACCGGTCCGTACGACGTCATCGTGCGTGCCGAGGCGCGCAACGTCGACGAGCTCGGCAAGCTGGTCGTGTCGAAGGTCCAGAACCTCGACGGCATCACCCGCACCCTGACCTGCCCGGTCGTGCACATCTGAGTGCCGACCCCCACGCGCTCTCGGCGCCCCGTGTCCCTCCGGACCCGGGGCGCCGTCGCGTGCGCGGTGCTGCTCCTGGCGACCGGCTGTAGCAGCACTCCGCCTGAGATCGACGGGCCCGACCTCCCCGCGGCGCAGGACGCCGCCTGCCGGGCCCTCGTGGCGGCCCTCCCGGACACCCTCGTCGGCGAGAAGGCCGTCGAGGTCACCGGCGCGACGGCGTACGGCGCCGCGTGGGGCGACCCCGCGATCGTGCTGACCTGCGGTGTCGTCGCGGTCGACATCAGCGACGTGCCGCAGTGCGTGGAGGCGGACGGCATCGGCTGGCTCGTGTCGGACGAGGACGCCGAGGGCGACCGGGACGCGACGTTCACCGCCGACGGATACCGGCCCCGGGTGCGACTCGAGGTCCCGGAGGACTACCTGCCGGAGCAGGGGGCCAGCGCACTGGCCGAGCTGGCCGCACCGCTGAAGCAGCACCTGAAGAAGACGGTCTCCTGCCTGAGCGTGTCCGACTTCTAGACGGGTCTCAGCGCAGTCCGGTGTCGCGGGCCAGCGCGAGCCGGATCAGCCGGTCGACCAGCGCCGGGTAGTCGACGCCGGAGGCGGCCCACATCTGGGGGTACATCGAGGTCGGGGTGAAGCCCGGCATCGTGTTGAGCTCGTTGACGACGACCCGGCCGCCGGGCAACACGAAGAAGTCCACCCTGGCCAGGCCCTCGCAGCCGACGGCCTCGAAGGCACGCACGGACAGCTCACGGATCTGCGCGGTCACCTCGGCCGGAAGGTCGGCGGGGATGTCGATCTCGGTGTGCTGGCCCGGGAGGTACTTGGCCTCGAAGTCGTAGAACTCGTGGTCGCCGCCGACCCGCAGCTCCGCCGGCAGGCTGGTCTCGGGAGTGCCGTCGAGTGCCTGGAGGACCCCGCACTCGATCTCGCGGGCGTCGACGGCCGCGGTCTCGACGAGCACCTTCGGGTCGTAGCGGACCGCCTCGGCGATCGCCGCCTCGAGCTCGGTGGCGTCGTGCACCTTGGAGATGCCGAAGCTCGAGCCACCTCGTGCGGGCTTCACGAACTGCGGGTAGCCGAGCCGGTCGGCCCGCTCGCGGCACGCGGCCTCGTCCCGTTTCCACTCCCCCGCGGTGACGGTCACCGACGGGAGCAGCGGAAGCCCGGCGGCCGCGAGCACGAGCTTCATGTAGGCCTTGTCCATGCTGACGGCGGAGGCGAGGACGCCGGCTCCGACGTACCGCACGCCGGCCATCTCGAGCATGCCCTGGATGGTCCCGTCCTCGCCCCACGGACCGTGCAGCAGCGGGAAGACCACGTCCACGTCACCGAGGGTGCGCGGCGGCTCGGACGGCTCGGTGACGACCAAGCCGGTCGAGGCCGCCTCGGGGGCCAGCGCGATCGTCGCGCGGTCGCCGTCGACAGCCGGCAGGCGGTCCGGGCCGGTGATGCGCAGGCGCTCGGGGTCGCCGGACTCCAGCACCCAACGCCCGTCCGTCGCGATGCCGATCGGCACCACGTCGTACTGCTCGGGGTCGATGGCCGCGAGCACGCTCCCGGCAGTGACACAGGAGATCGCGTGCTCGCTCGACCGACCGCCGAAGACGACTGCGACGCGGGGCTTGCGGGGTGCGGAGTTCATCGGCACGACCTTATCCGGCTAGCGTCGTGCCATGACCGAGGACCTGCGGCCCGCCACCGTCGCCGTCACAGCGGGCCGCCCCGCTCACGAGCCCGACCAGCCGCTCAACCCGCCGATCGTGATGGCTGCGACGTACGTCGCGGGGGGCGAGCTCGAGTACGGCCGCTACGGCAATCCCACCTGGACGGCACTCGAGGACGTCCTCGGCGCCCTCGAGGGCGGGCGGTGCCTGACCTTCGCCTCGGGACTGGCCGCGGTCGCGACCGTGCTGGACCTCGTCGGCCAGGGAGGCATCGTCGTCGCACCGGTGCACTCCTACACGGGCACGCTGCTCCAGCTGGCCGACCTGGAGGCCCGCGGACGGATCACCGCCCGGCTCGTCGACATCACCGACACCGAGGCCGTCGTCGCTGCGTGCGACGACGCGGCGCTGGTGTGGTTCGAGTCGCCGACCAACCCCGCACTCGAGCTCGCCGACATCCCGGCGATCGCGGCAGCGGCGCACGAGGCCGGGGCGTACGTCGTCGTGGACAACACCTTCGCCACTCCTCTGCTCCAGAAGCCGCTCGAGATGGGCGCCGACATCGTGGTGCACTCGGCGACCAAGTACCTCGCGGGACACAGCGACGTCCAGATGGGCGCGATCATGACGACCGATGACCAGCTGTACGGCGTGCTCAAGGGCCGGCGCGACCTGCTGGGGGCCATCCCCGGGACGTTCGAGGCCTGGCTGACTCTGCGCGGCGTACGCACCCTGCACCTGCGGGTGGAGCGCGCGCAGGCCAACGCGACCGAGCTGGCCCGCCGACTGGCCGACCACCCGGCGATCGGCGAGGTGCGCTACCCCGGCTTCGGCGCGATCGTCTCCGTGGTGCTCGCCCAAGGGGCGATGGCGGCCGACCTGCTGTGCCACAAGACCCGTGTGTGGACCCACGCGACGTCACTCGGCGGGGTCGAGTCGACCCTGGAGCGTCGCCGCCGCTGGAAGGCGGAGCCTGCGACCATCCCCGACGCCCTGGTGCGGCTGTCGGTCGGGATCGAGGACGTCGAGGACCTCTGGAACGACCTCGAGGCGGCGCTCGACGGGCTGGTCTGAGTAGCTCTTCGGTCGAGCAGGTTGCGCTGGCAACCGTGTCGAGGCCGTGAGACGAACAGCGCCGTAGGCCCGTCACCGGGTCTCGACACACTCCGTCGCGGCTTCGTTCCTCAGCCGCGGTCGCTGCTCGACCACCGATGAAACTGACTGATCGACTCCGCCGATCAGTCAGTTTCGGCCTTCGTGTCACGGGCGATGAACGCGTCCATCATCTGCTCGGCCGTCATCCGTCCGTCGACGAGGGCGTCGACGTGGTGGGCGATCGGCGCGTCCACGCCGGTGCGCTCGGCGAGCGCGAGCAGCGAGGAGCACGACTTCGCTCCCTCGGCGACCTGGCGCGTCGAGGCGTAGATCTCCGCCGTCGTCATGCCCTGCCCGAGCTTCTCGCCGAAGGTCCGGTTGCGCGACAACGGCGACGAGCACGTCGCGACCAGGTCGCCGAGCCCGGCCAGCCCCATCAGGGTGAGCGGATTCGCACCGAGAGCCATCGCCAGACGCGCGGTCTCGGCAAGCCCACGGGTGATCAGCGAGGCCGTCGTGTTGTCGCCGAACCCGAGTCCGACAGCCATGCCCACCGACAGCGCGACGACGTTCTTGTAGGCGCCGCCGAGCTCGCAGCCGAGCACGTCGATGCTCGTGTAGGGCCGGAACGCGGGCGAGTGGCACCGCGCCTGCAGCATCTTCGCGACATCCTCGTCCTCGCAGGCCACCACCGAGGCCGCAGGCTCGCGGCGGGCGATCTCCTTGGCCAGGTTGGGCCCGCTGATGACCGCGATCCGCTCCGGTCCGGCCTCGGTGATCTCGGCGATCACCTGGCTCATCCGCTCCAGAGTGCCGAGCTCGACGCCCTTCATCAGGGACACGTACGTCGCGCCGGCCTCGACGTACGGCGCCCACTGGGTGAGGTTCTCGCGCAGGGACTGCGATGGGGTCGCCAGCACCACGACGTCGGCACCGTGGAGGGCCTTCTCGACGTCGTGGGTCGCCTGGATCGCGGGTGGCAGCTCGACGCCGGGCAGGTAGTCGGGGTTCTCCCGCTGCTCGTTGACCGCAGTGGCAACCTCTTCGCGCCGCGCCCACAGGTTCACGTCGTTGCCGGCGTCGGCGAGGACGATCGAGAAGGCCGTCCCCCACGAACCGGAACCGAGCACCGCAACCTTGCTCATGAATCATCCTTCCGCGTCTTGTTGGGGTTGCCGATCTGCTGCACACCGTGCTTCTTCATGTCGAACCGCTCAGCCGGCGCCTTCTCACCGCGGACCTCCTCGACGAGGTGGGTGATCGCAGCCATGATCCGGTCGGTCGCCTGCTGGATCACCGCCGGGGTGCGTTGCTGGGTGACCAGGTCGGAGAGGTCCACCGGTGCACCGACCTTCATCGTGATCAGCTTGCGAGGGAAGAGATCGGGCTTCTTCGAATATCGCGGCAGTATCTCTTGCGCACCCCACTGCCCGACGGGGATCACCGGGCAGCCGGTCTCGAGTGCGATCCGGGCAGCACCCGACTTCCCGGTCATCGGCCAGCCGTCGGGGTCCCGGGTGAGCGTGCCCTCCGGGTAGACCACGACGCACTCCCCCTGTCGCACCGCGGCGACGGCCGCGTCGAAGGCACCGGCCGCGTTCTTGCTCAGCCGCTCGACGGGGATCTGGCCGGCGGCCCGGAGGAAGAAGCCGAGCGCCTTGTTCTTGAACAGGCCCGACTTCGCGAGATAGCGCGGCAGCCGCCCGTGGTCGTAGACGATGTGGGCGGCGGTCAGCGGGTCGACGTGCGAGACGTGGTTGAGCACCAGGATGAATCCCCCGGTCTCGGGGATGTTCTCTCCGCCGATCCACTCATGGGTGGTCGTCGCGATCAGTGCCGGACGCACGATCGGCACCGCGATCCACCACGCCCAGCCGCGCTTCTGCGTCTGCTTCCGTACAACCACCTGCGCAGGTTAGTCCACGGGCCTGACAGGATCGGGGCAATGTCCGCTCAGCCCGCCGCCCGCTTCGCCGTCCTGGTGCCGGTCAAGCCACCCGCCGTCGGCAAGTCGCGCCTCGCCGGCCTCGACGGCGGCGCCGCTCGGCGACGGTTGGCGGAGTCGTTCGCCCAGGACACCGTCCTCGCCTGCCTGCGTGCCAGCACCGTCAGCCAGGTCATGGTCGTGACCGACGATGCGCAGTTCTCCTACGTGCTCTCCGCGCTCGGCTGCACCGCGATCCCCGACGGGGTGTCGGGAGACCTGAACGGCACGCTGCGCCAGGCAGCGTCAGAGGCGCGACGCAGGTGGCCCGACCTGGTGCCGGTCGCCGTCTGCGCCGACCTTCCGGCGCTGCGCACCGACGACCTGGACGAGCTGCTGGGTGACCTCGACACCACTCGTCCGAGCTTCGTCCCCGATGCGGCCGGGGTGGGGACCACGCTGTACGTCGCCGGGCACGACGAGTTCGACCCGCAGTTCGGGCCCGGGTCCCGGGTGGCCCACCTCGCCTCCGGCGCCCGCGAGCTGACCGACGCGCCTGCGTCGGTGCGCCGCGACGTCGACGACCCTGCCGACCTGGACGAGGCGGTCAGCCTCGGCGTAGGACCGAACACCGCCGTCGCCCTCCTCGCGGCTGACCTCACGTCCTGACAGACGAACGGGCCGCCACCCCGGAGGGTGACGGCCCGTTCGACGGTGCGGTGGGTCAGGCCTTCTTGGCCGTCTTCTTGGCCGGAGCCTTCTTCGCAGGTGCCTTCTTGGCGGCCGCCTTCTTGGCCGGTACCGCCTTCTTGACCGTGGCGGTCTTCTTGGCGGGTGCTGCCTTCTTCGCGGGTGACACCTTCTTGGCCGGAGCCTTCTTCGCAGCCACCTTCTTGGCCGGCGCCGCCTTCTTGGCCGGAGCGGCCTTCTTCGCGGTTGCTGCCTTCTTGGCCGGAGCCGCCTTCTTCGCCGGCGCCGCCTTCTTGGCCGGAGCCGCCTTCTTGGCCGCAGCCGACGCCTTCTTGGCAGCGGCCGGCGCTGCGGCCAGCGTCAGCTTGGGCAGCTTCTTGGCACCCGACACGACGTTCTTCAGATCAGCGCCGGCGGTGAACTTCGGCACCGCCGTCTTCTTCGCCTTGATCCGAGCGCCGGTCTGCGGGTTACGCACCCAGCGCGCCTCGCGGATCCGCTTCTCGAACGAGCCGAAGCCGGTGATCGCGACCTTCTCGCCCTTCGCGACCTCACGCGTGATCGTGTCCAACACGGACTCCAGCGCGTGTGACGCCGCCTTCTTGTTCCCGTCGAAACGTGACGAGAGTGCGTCAATGAACTCTGACTTGTTCACTGTCTTCCCTTCCAATGAACGCCTGTGGTCGAGCCCATGCTCGACTTTCTTCAATGCACGCTAGGTAAACGTGGCCGCACTCACAATCACCAAGCGGCGTTTTGCGCAGTGTTTTTCCTCGCGTCCCAGATGCCGCGCGGTGCGCTTCGGCCCGGCGTGGAGGTCTCAGACCGGCTCAGCGGCGGGCATTTGCCGGCATCTCCGGCGCTCCAGCAGCAGCACCCCGTAATGCAGTGATGCCGAGTTTTCCCAACCAGGGTTGGGAAAACTCGGCATCAGCGACAGGTGTGAGCGAGCATCAGCTCGCGTGCAGGGTCACCGGCTTCCATGCGGGTCGGGTCGCCTCGAAGGTCGCGATGTCGGCCTCGTGGCTGAGAGTGATGCCGATGTCATCGAGGCCCTCGATCAGACGCCAACGGGTGTAGTCGTCGATGTCGAAGGAGTCCTCGATCGCGTCGACCCCCTCACCGGCACGCACCGTGCGCGCTTCGAGGTCGACCGTCACGGTCGCGCCGGGCTGCCCGTCGAGCAGGTCCCAGATCCGCTGGACGACCTTCTCGTCGACCTGCGCGGCGACCAGGCCGGCCTTGCCGGAGTTCCCTCGGAAGATGTCACCGAAGCGGGGTGAGATGACTGCCTTGAAGCCGTAGTTCTGCAAGGCCCACACGGCGTGCTCGCGCGACGAACCGGTGCCGAAGTCGGGGCCTGCGACCAGGATCGAGCCGCCGGCGTACGCCTCGTTGTTGAGGATGAATGTCGGGTCGTTGCGCCACGCGGCGAACAGCCCGTCCTCGAAGCCGGTCCGCGTGACCCGCTTGAGGTACTCGGCGGGGATGATCTGGTCGGTGTCGACGTTGCTGCGGCGCAGCGGCACGCCGACGCCGGTGTGGGTCGTGAACTTGTCCATCTCAGTTGCTCCCAACGGTGACGGGCTGGAGGTCGGCGGGCGAGGAGAGCGTGCCGCGGATGGCGGTCGCCGCAGCGACCGGTACGGACACCAGGTGGGTGCGACCACCCTTGCCCTGACGGCCCTCGAAGTTGCGGTTGGAGGTCGAGGCGCTGCGCTCGCCGGGCGCGATCGTGTCGGGGTTCATGCCCAGGCACATCGAGCAGCCGGCACCGCGCCACTCGGCGCCTGCCTGCTTGAAGATCACGTCGAGGCCCTCGTCCTCGGCCTGGAGCCGCACCCGAGCCGAGCCCGGGACGACGAGCATCCGGGTGTCCGCGGCGACGCGGTGTCCCTCCATGATGCTGGCCGCGAGCCGCAGGTCCTCGATGCGGCCGTTGGTGCAGGAGCCCACGAACACCGTGTCGACCTTGACGTCGCGCATCGGCGTACCGGCCTCGAGACCCATGTAGCGCAGGGCGTTCTCCGCGGCGACCTTGTCCTGCTCGTCGTCGAAGTCCGCGGGGTTGGGGACGGTCCCGCTGAGCTGCACGCCCTGGCCGGGGTTGGTGCCCCAGGTGACGAACGGTGTCATGTCGGCAGCGTCGAGCACGATCTCCTTGTCGAAGACCGCGTCGTCGTCGGTGCGCAGGGTCTTCCAGTGTGCGACCGCGGCGTCCCAGTCGGCGCCCTTGGGTGCCTCGGGACGGCCCTCGATGTAGTCGAAGGTCGTCTGGTCGGGAGCGATCATGCCGGCCTTCGCGCCCCACTCGATCGACATGTTGCAGACGGTCATCCGGCCCTCCATCGAGAGCTCTTCGATGGCCTGGCCCCGGTACTCGACGATGTAGCCCTGCCCACCGCCCGTCCCGGTGTGGGTGATCAAGGCGAGGACCATGTCCTTGCCGGTGACGCCGGCGGGGAGGCTGCCGTTGATCGTGACCGACATGGTCTTCGGCTTCGCCTGCGGCAGCGTCTGCGTGGCGAGCACGTGCTCGACCTCCGAGGTGCCGATCCCGAAGGCGATCGCACCGAACGCGCCGTGGGTGCTGGTGTGACTGTCGCCGCACACGATCGTCATGCCGGGCTGGGTCAGGCCGAGCTGCGGGCCGACGACGTGGACGATGCCCTGCTCGATGTCGCCGAGCGGGTGCAGCCGGACACCGAACTCCTCGGCGTTGCGCCGCATGGTCTCGACCTGCGTGCGGGAGACGGGATCGGCGATCGGCTTGTCCCAGTCGATCGTCGGGACGTTGTGGTCCTCGGTGGCGAGGGTCAGGTCGGGGCGGCGCACCTGGCGGCCGGCGAGGCGGAGGCCGTCGAAGGCCTGCGGGGAGGTCACCTCGTGGATGAGGTGGAGGTCGATGAAGAGAAGGTCCGGCTCTCCGTCAACAGACCGGACGACATGCTCGTCCCAGACCTTCTCGGCCAGGGTCTTGCCCATGACTGACTCCCTCAGTGTGCGTTCGTGTGGTGGATACGTCACAGAGCGTACCGCTTGCATCCCATGATCTGAGACGCCAGTATTGCCATATGGACAACACCAGCGGAGTCGGCGTCCTCGACAAGGCCGCCCTCGTGCTCACCGCCCTCGAGTCGGGCCCGGCCACCCTCGCGGGTCTGGTCGCCGGCACCGGCCTGGCCCGCCCGACCGCCCACCGACTGGCCGTCGCACTCGAGCACCACCGCTTGGTCGCCCGCGACATGCAGGGCCGTTTCGTGCTCGGTCCGCGTCTCGCCGAGCTCTCCGCCGCCGCCGGCGAGGACCGTCTGCTCGCCACGGCAGGCCCGGTGCTCGCCCGTCTCCGCGACATCACCGGCGAGTCCGCACAGCTCTGGCGGCGCCAGGGCGACCACCGTGTCTGCGTCGCCGCGGCCGAGCGGCCCAGCGGCCTGCGCGACACCATCCCCGTCGGCTCGCAGCTGACCATGCGTGCCGGCTCGGCCGCGCAGGTGCTGCTTGCGTGGGAGGACCCGGAGCGGATGCACCGCGGCCTGCAGAACTCCGCGTTCTCGGCCGCCGCGCTCTCCGGCATCCGCCGCCGCGGCTGGGCCCAGTCGGTCGGCGAGCGCGAGCAGGGCGTCGCGTCCGTCTCCGCCCCGGTCCGCTCCCCCGGCGGCAAGATCATCGCCGCGGTGTCGGTCTCCGGTCCGCTCGAGCGCCTGTCCCGTCAGCCCGGCCGGATGCACGCTCCCGCCGTGCTCGCTGCCGCAGAGCGGCTGTCCGAATCGCTCCGGCGGGCTGCTGCGGAGTAGCGGAGACCCTGAGATGACAGCCAAGCTGTGGTCTCACCTCACCGGGTCTCGATACGCCGGTCGCGAGCTCGTTCCTCGCTCGCGCGGCTACTCGACCTGGCTGCCGAGTCTCAGCTCAGAACAAGGCATCTTGTTCCAGTTCCAGCAGCAGCTGCTTGCGCGGCAGGCCGCCGGCGTACCCGGTGAGGGTGCCGTTGGCGCCGATGATGCGGTGGCACGGGATCACGATCGGGATCGGGTTCCTGCCGTTGGCGAGGCCGACGGCCCGCGAGGCGGCGTTGGTCATGCCGATGCGGTGCGCGATCTCGCCGTACGACGCGGTCTCGCCCCAGCCGACGCCGAGCAGCTGGTCCCAGACCCGCCGCTGGAAGTCGGTGCCCACCGGGTCGAGGGGCAGGTCGAACTCCTTGAGGTCGCGGTCGAAGTACGCCGTGAGCTGACGGACCGTCTCCGCCAGGACCGGGTTGTCGGGTGCTTCCGCACCGCGGACCCGCCCGTCGGAGTCGCGGTAGGGCGAGAACTCGATCGCCGTGATCGCGCCGTTGTGCTCGACGATGCGCAACGGGCCGATCGGGGAGTCCATCTCGGTCCACATGTCAGTGCTCCTTCGGGATTGCAGTGAGAGTAGAGCTTTGCCAGAGGTAGAGCTGGGCGTAGGACCGCCACGGGCTCCAGGACTCGGCGAGCTGAGCCGCGGTCGCCGGGTCGCGGCCGAAGCGGACGAGTGCGTCGCGGATCCCGATGTCGGTCGGCAGGAAGACGTCGGGGTGGCCGAGCGCGCGCAGTGCGATGTAGTCGGCCGTCCACGGCCCGATGCCGGGCAGCGCCAGCAGCGCCCGGCGTACGTCGTCACGGTCGGGCCCACGGTCCAGGGCGATCTCGCCGGAGGCCAGCGCGGCGCACAGGGCGATCAGCGCGCGACCGCGCGCACGCGGCATCGGCAGCTCCTCGGGATCGAGCGACGCGAGGGTCGCCGCGTCGGGGAAGAGGTGGGTCAGGCCTTCGACGGGATGGGCGATGGGACGTCCGTGAAGGGCCGTGAGCCGTGCGGCGACGGTGCGTGCGCCGGCCACGCTGACCTGCTGTCCGAGCACGGCGCGCACGGCGACCTCGTGCCCGTCGACGTGCCCCGGCACGCGCAGCCCCGGCCACTGCCTCACCAGGGGGCCGATGACCGGATCCCCCGCAAAGGCGTCACCGACCGCGACGGGGTCGCAGTCGGCGTCGAGCAGCCGACGCACCCGCTCGGACGCGGCACTGATGTCGCGCAGGTCATCGAGGGCGAACGACGCTGTCACGAACGCGGTCTGCTGCGCCGCCGGCTCATCCGGGATCTCCAGCCGCACCGTGCCGGAGCCGTGCGGGAGCGCCAGGGTCCGGGCGTACCAGCCCTCCCCCGCTGTCTCGACGCCGGGCACGGCACGCAACGCGAGGAAGTCGAGCAGCGCCTTCCCGGCGTACGGCGTGCGCACGGCGAGCCGCATCACGAGCGTGCCGGTGGCCGGCTGACCGCCGCGGCGTCCGCGAAGCTCGGTCGGCGACGATGCGTAGACCTCGCGAACGGTCTCGTTGAACTGCCGCACGCTGGAGAAGCCAGCAGCGAAGGCCACGTCCGCGTAGGTCAGGTCCGTGGTCTCGATGAGCACCCGGGCGGTCTGGGCACGACGCGCCCGGGCCAGGGCAAGCGGTCCGGCGCCGAGCTCGGCGGTGAGGATGCGACCGAGGTGGCGCGAGGTGTAGCCGACCCGGCAGGCCAGACCCTCGACTCCGTCGCGGTCGACGACGCCGTCGGCGATCAACCGCATCGCCCGGCCGGCCGCGGTCGCCGCCACGTCCCAGTCGGGGCTCCCCGGGGTCGCGTCGGGCAGGCAGCGCTTGCATGCGCGGTAGCCCGCTGCCTGGGCCGAGGCTGCGCTCGGGTGGAAGGTCACGTTGTGGAACGCCGGGGTGCGCGCCGGGCAGGACGGTCGGCAGTAGATGCCAGTGGTGCGGACCGCGGTGTAGAAGACACCGTCGAAACGGCGGTCCCGCGACTTCACCGCGCGGTAGCAGGACTCGCCATCCAGGTGGGGAGCCATCCGCGTCTCGAGGGTCGGGGTCATGCATCCATCTTCCCCCACGCCACCGACACCATCTGGCGGGAATCGGACATCACCGTCAGGGGCCTGGGACCGCCCCGTAGGCTGGCGGCACAGTGTCTCGGGGACACTCCCTGGAAGGACCTGACTTGGCCAAGGCGACCCGCCACCAACGACGTACAGCACTGCGGGTCATCCTCGTGACCGAGTTCGTCGTCGCACTCGTCACCGGCGCGACCGTCGCCTTCGCGTACAACCAGGTCAACGGGCGCATCGTCGCGGGACCGTCGATTGTGCACCCTCCCGGTGTCACGCGGGAGCCCAAGCTCCCCACCAGCGAGCTCAACATCCTGGTGATGGGCACCGACACGCGCTCCTGCGACGGCTGCGGGATCGACGGCGAAGCCGGCGGCGGCGGGTCCGACCTGACGATCCTCCTGCACGTGGCCAAAGGCCGGAAGTCGGCGTACGGCATCTCGATCCCCCGGGACACGCTCGTCGACCGCCCGGAGTGCACCAAGGACGACAAGACCATCCCGGCGGCGACCGACGTGATGTGGAACGACGCGCTCGCGGTCGGTGGCCCTACGTGCACCGTCGCCCAGGTGGAGGCACTCACCGGCATCTACATCGACGACTACGTCGTCGTCGACTTCGCAGGGTTCAAGGACATGGTGGACGCGGTCGACGGTGTCGAGGTGTGCATCCCGTCGGACATCGACGACCCCGAGCACAACATCCACCTCGACGCCGGCACCCGGAAGCTGTACGGCGACGCCGCACTCGCGTACGTGCGCCAGCGCAGCTCCACGCCGAACTCCGACCTCGGCCGGATGAAGCGTCAGCAGGCGTTCATCGCCTCGATGCTGTCGAGGGTGATGTCCGCCCAGACGCTCACCCGGCCCGACAAGGTCGTCGGCTTCGCCCGCGCGCTCGCGGGCTCGATCACGACCAACCCCGAGATCGCGAGCGTCGGCAAGCTCGGCAAGCTCGGCCTCTCCCTGCGCGACGCCAACCTGGACAAGATCCGCTTCGTGACCGCGCCGACCGCCGACTTCCCGGCGGACAGCCCGTACTGGGGTCGGCTCCAGCTCACCGACGCGGCGCCGGCGCTGTGGGCGAAGGTCAAGCACGACCAACCGCTCGGCACCCTCGGCAAGGGCGCGATCAGCGGCAGGAACCAGAGCGGCTCCAAGGATCAGGCCGCCGCCAACGGCCTCTGCTCCTAGACGCCGTCGCCCCTCAAGACGTAGTCGAACGCCTCGGCGACTCCACCATCACCGAGCCGCGCCGTCGTGACCACCCGCGTCGAACACCAATCCCGGCACGCCGGCACTCTCCTCGTCCAGGACGCGCTCGCTCGGTCCCCGGGGGCAAGGTTCCGTTGGTGAACGGTCGGTCGACCACCGGTTTCGCACGCGCCCAAGTCCCCCGACATTCCCCGGTGGTGGAGCCCGTGAAGATCAGCGACGCCCGACGACCACCACCCGAGGACCTGGCGGCACAATCGCCGCCATGACCACGACGATCTTCCGCGGCGGCCGCGTCATCGATCCCGAGGCCGGGACGGAGACCGTCGCCGACGTCGTCGTCACGGACGGGACGGTCAGCCAGATCTCGCCGTTGCCCGTCTTGGACGGCGATGCGACGGTCGTCGACGTGACGGGTCTCGTCGTCGGACCCGGCTTCGTCGACCTGCACAGCCACGTGCACTCCATCGCCGGTCAGCGACTGCAGGCGTTCGACGGCGTGACGACCAACCTCGACCTCGAGGCCGGGCTGATGCCGATCGACCGGGCGTACGCCGAGGCCGCTGCCGCCGGGCGGGTGCTCAACTACGGCTTCTCCGCATCGTGGTCCGACGCTCGCGGGCAGGTCCTGGCCGGCATCACGCCGGCGGCCGACTTCGAGCGCTCGGCCGGTCTGCTGGGCAACCTCGACTGGCAGCGCACCTCGTCCCCCGCCGAGCTCGCGGCCTGGCTCGATCTCCTGGAGCGTGAGCTCGCCGCCGGCGCCCTCGGGATCGGCATCCTGATGGGCTACGCGCCGCGCTCGGATCCGGCCGAGTACCTCGCCGTCGCGCGCCTCGCGGCCGCAGCCGGAGCACCGACGTTCACCCACGTCCGCGAGCTCGTCGAGGCCGACCCGACCACGCCGATCGACGGCTCCAGCGAGGTCACGATCGCGGCCGCAGAGACCGGCGCCGCGATGCACCACTGCCACGTCAACAGCACCTCGCGCCGGCACGTCGACCGGGTCCTCGGCACGCTCGAGACAGCGCGGGCCGCCGGCTCACGGGTCACCGTCGAGGCCTACCCGTACGGCATGGGCAGCACCAGCGTCGGTGCCTTCTTCCTCGCGCCCGACCGGCTCCCCGCCTGGGGTCTGGCCCCGTCCAGCATCGTGATGGTCGGCAGCGGCGAGCGCATCGCCGACGTACGCCGGCTGGAGGAGATTCGCGAGCTCGACCCGGGCGCGACCTGCATCGTGGAGTTCCTCGACGAGCGCGACGAGGCGGACCGCGAGCTGCTGCGGCGGGCGCTCGCCTACCCGGACGCGATCGTCGCCAGCGACGCCATGCCGCTGGAGTGGCCCGACCACCGCGCCGACACCCGCGAGTGGCCGCTGCCGCCGGGCGCGTCGACGCACCCACGCACATCGGGGACCTTCGCCCGCAGCCTGCGGCTGATGGTGATCGAGCACGGGCTCTGGGACTGGCCGGAGGCGTTCCGCCGTTGCGCCTACCTGCCCGCGAGGGTGCTCGACGAGGTGGCTCCGGCGATGCGTGCGAAAGGCCGTCTCGCGGCGGGGGCCGACGCGGACCTCGTGGTTCTCGACCCGCAGGCGGTCACCGACCACGCGACGGCCGCCGCCCCGGTGCGACCCTCCAGCGGCGTACGCCACCTGATGGTCGGCGGCACGTTCGTGATCAGGGACGACGAGCTCGACCCCGGCGCCTACCCCGGGCGGGCCGTCCGCGGGGAGCTGCGCTGAGCCTGTCCCCCGGCACCCGTCCGGCAGGATGGCAGTCTTGGCCGCGCGCCGACCTGGCCAACCTGCGTGACCCCCTCAGTCCCAGCTAGCGGGCCCCAACTCCGCCTGGTCTTCGGACTGGTACGCCGCGAGCAGCTCCTGCTCGCGCTCCTTGCCGGGGAACATCGTCGCCACCAACGCGGCGCCCAGCAGGACCGCCACGATCCCGGCGGTGTAGGCCCAGTGATCACCTGCGAGGAAGGACTCCTTCGCGGCGGCTGTGATCTGACTGGCGTACTCGGGGTTCTGCTGGGCGACTGCAGCAGCGCTGTCGAACGACTTGGTGAGTGCTGCCTCGGTGCTGTCGGACACCTTGCTGGCATCGGACGAGTCGCCGATCGCCGAGGTGAACGAGGACGCATAGCCCGCTACCAGCAGCGCACCGAAGATGCTCTGCATCACCGCGCCGCCCAGATCCCGTTGCAGGTCCGCGGTACCTGACGCCATCCCGACGCGACGCACCGGCACTGCACCGGTGAGCGAGTGCGACGCGGGCGTCCCGGCGAACCCCACCCCGGTGCCGACCAGGGCGTAGGCGAGCGCCACCTGCCAGTAGGCGCTGCCCTCCTTCCACAGCAGCAGCATCGTGAGGAAGCCGAGCAGCACGAACACGTAGCCGACGAGCAGCGTGAAGCGCGCTCCGTGGGACTCCACCAGCAGGGCAGAGCGCGGCGCGATCAGCACCATCATCACCGCCGCCGGGATGATGGAGGTGCCGGCCTCGAGCGTCGAGTAGTCGAGGACGTTCTGCAGGAACTGCTGGCCGATGAACATCGCGCCCATCAGGGAACCGAAGACGATGATGCCGGCAAGGGCAGCGACCCAGAAGATCCGGCGGGCGGCGACGTCGAGGTCGTACAGCGGGTTGTCCGTCCGCCGCTGCCGCAGCACGAACGCACCGCCTGCGGCAAGCACGATGACCCCCATGCCGATCAGAAGCGTCGTCGATCCTGGTACGGCGGCGAAGTTGATGCCGACCACCAGCGCGCCGATCATCAGCACCGACAGGACGCCACCGAGGTTGTCGACCGGCTCCGAGCCCTCGTTGACGTGGGCAGGCACGAACACCACGGCCATCACCAGGGCGACGACCGCCAGCGGCAAGGTCACCAGGAAGACCGACCCCCACCAGAAGTGCTCGAGCAGCGCCCCCGACATCAGCGGTCCCAGTGAGGAGATGGCGCCACCGAGCGCCGACCAGAGTGCGATCGTCCTGGTCCGCCCCGGGCCCGACCACAGGGCAGCGACCAACGCCAGCGTGGTCGGGTAGGCCATGCCCGCCGAGACGCCGCCGAAGATGCGAGCGATGATCAGCACCGTGTCGCTGGGCGCGTACGCCGCGAGCAGACAGGCCGGGATCGACAAGGCGATGCCCAGCATCAGCATCAGCTTGCGACCGTACCGGTCGCCGACCGCGCCCAGGTAGAGCACCGAGGCCGCCAGCCCCAGCGAGTAGCCCACGGCGACCATGTTCAGTGACGTCTGCGAGGAGTCGAAGGCCTTGCCGATCGACGGCAGAGCGACGTTCGCGACCGCGAGGTTGAGGTTGGCGACGGCGGCGCCCAGGATCAACGCGGCCAGGACCAGCCCCGCGCGCTTGGGGGCAGCCGATGACGCCTTCGAGGTACCGGTCACGGTCGCACTGTAGGTCCGGCCACCGGTGACTGCGCATCACCCCTTCTGCGTGATGTTCTGCCGTCTTCACTCAAATCAAGGTGGTGCGCAGCGTCAGGTGCGGGGCGCCCAATGGCAGACCACTCTGCGCATCTCGATCCTGCTGCTGCTCGGCCTCCTGGTCCTCGCAGGAGAGTTCGGCCTCGACGTCGTCCTCGGCGCATTCCTGGCAGCAGCCGTCCTCAGGTGGTGGGCCCCCGGAGACACCCACGCCTTGGAGGGCAAGCTCGACGCCGTCGGCTACGGATTCTTCATCCCGGTCTTCTTCGTCAGCGCAGGCATGGACATCGACGTCCACTCGATCCTCGAGTCCCCCGCGCGGTTGATCGTGTTCGTCGCCCTGCTGCTCGTCGTCCGCGGGCTTCCGACCCTGGTGGTCTACCGGCGAGACCTCGTCGTCCGCGAGCGCATCCGACTCATGCTGTGCGTCGCGACCTCTCTCCCGATGATCGTCGCGCTCACCCAGATCGGGCTCGCCAGCAAGACGATGCGACCCGAGAACGCCGCTGCGCTCGTCGGCGCAGGTGTCCTCTCCGTCCTCCTCTTCCCACTCGTCGCGATCCTGCTAAAGAGCTCCGACCCGGCCAGCCGGCAGTAGCCGATCGACACACGCGGACGTTCGGGGCAGCCCTGCCGCGCGTACCGGGACCGCGCGGAGGGTGCCGAGCACTTCGGCATCTGTGCCAAACGGTGCTTGACTTCGAGCATGGGCAGGAACGGCAGACCGGGCTGGGTGCTCGTCCTCAACGCCGGCTCCTCCACGCTGAAGTACGCCGTGGTCGACCCTGCCGCCGGCACGACCTCGCTCCACGGCGTCGTCGACCGGATCGGCGGGCCGGAGGTGCCCGACCACACCGCGGCCCTCGACGCGATGCAGGCGGACCTGGCCGAGCAGGGTCTCGAGGAGTCCGCCCTGCTGGCTGTAGGGCACCGGGTGGTGCACGGTGGCCCGCACCTCACCCGCGCGACGGTCGTCGACGACGATGTGCTCGCCGAGATCGACGGCCTGGCCCGGCTCGCTCCCCTGCACAACCCGCCGGCGGCGGCGGGCATCCGCAGCGCCCGGGAGCACTTCCCAGCCGTCCCCCAGGTCGCCGCGTTCGACACCGCGTTCTTCGCCGACCTGCCGGCCGCGGCGGCGACGTACGCCCTCGATGCGGAGGTCGCCGAGCGTCAGCAGATCCGGCGCTACGGCGCGCACGGCATCAGCCACCAGTACGTCTCCGGTGCCGCCGCCGAGCACCTCGACCGTCCCCTGGCCGATCTGGACCAGATCGTGCTCCACCTCGGCAACGGAGCATCGGCGGCGGCGATCCGGAGAGGACGTCCGGTCGACACGTCGATGGGGCACACGCCGCTCGAGGGACTGGTGATGGGCACCCGAGCCGGCGACCTGGACCCCGGGGTGCTGCTCCATCTCCTGCGGCACGGCGACCTGGACACCGATGGCCTGGAGGACCTGCTCCACCACCGCTCGGGTCTCCAAGGGATGGCCGGCCACAGTGACTTCCGCGACCTGCTCGCGGCCGTGGACGCCGGAGACGGGCGCGCGCGGACGGCGTACGACGTCTATTGCCACCGGATCCGCAAGTACGTCGGCGCCTACCTGGCCGTGCTCGACGGCGCCGACGTCATCACCTTCACGGCAGGCGTCGGCGAGCACAATGCGCGGCTGCGCGAGGACGCGCTGAGCGGTCTCGACCGCCTGGGCGTCGAGATCGACCACGACCGCAACCGGGCGCCCGCGACCCACGCCCGCCGGATCTCCACCGACTCCTCGCGGGTCGTGGTGCTGGTGGTGCCGACCGACGAGGAGCTGGCGATCGCCCGCGCGACGGCCGCGCTCCTGCGTTAGAAGTCCGCGCTCGTCGAAGCCGCGACCGACGGCGAGGTGTCCCTGCCCAGCTCCACGCCGTCGTCGGTCCACTGCCAGTCGCGCACCTCCGGCAGGTCGTCGCCGTGCTCGCGGGTCCACTGTCGGGCCCGGCGCCGGGTGTCGACCATCTCCTGACGCAGGGACGCGGCACGGGTGCCGAGACCGGGCGTCCGGTCGATGACGTCCATCACCAGGTGGTAGCGGTCCATGTCGTTCATCATCACCATGTCGAACGGCGTGGTCGTGGTGCCCTCCTCCTTGTAGCCGCGCACGTGCAGGTGGTGGTTGTTGGCGCGGCGGTAGGTCAGCCGGTGGATCAGCCACGGGTAGCCGTGGTAGGCGAAGATCACCGGGACGTCGGTGCCGAAGAGGCTGTCGTAGTCGGCGTGCACCATGCCGTGCGGGTGCTCGGTCTCGTCCTGCAGCCGCATCAGGTCGACGATGTTGACGACCCGGACCCGCAGCTCGGGCAGCCTCTCCCGGAGGATCTTGACAGCGGCCAGGGTCTCGAGGGTCGGCACGTCGCCGGCACAGGCCATCACGACCTCCGGGCGCCCCTCGTCGTTGGAGGCGAACTCCCAGATGCCGGCGCCCCGGGCGCAGTGCAGGTCGGCCTCGTCGCCGGTCAGCCAGTCGAAGGACGGCTGCTTGCCCGAGACCACGACGTTCACGTAGTGCCGGCTCTCCAGGCAGTGCTGCATCGTCGACAGCAGCGTGTTGGCGTCCGGCGGGAGGTAGACGCGGACCACCTCGGCGCGCTTGTTGACCACGTGGTCGATGAAGCCGGGGTCCTGGTGCGAGAACCCGTTGTGGTCCTGGCGCCAGACGTGGGAGCTGAGCAGGTAGTTGAGACTCGGCACCTGCGGACGCCAGGCGATGTCGCGGGTGGTCTTGAGCCACTTCGCGTGCTGGTTGAACATCGAGTCGACGAGGTGGATGAACGCCTCGTAGCAGCTGAACAACCCGTGCCGTCCGGTGAGCGTGTAGCCCTCGACCCACCCCTGACAGGTGTGCTCGGACAGGATCTCGACCACTCTCCCCGAGCGGGCGAGGTGCTCGTCGGTGTCGATGATGTCGCCGGCGAAGACCTTGTCGGTGACCTCGTAGACAGGGCTGAGCCGGTTGGACGCGGTCTCGTCGGGGCCGAAGATGCGGAAGTTCGTGGGATTGTCGCGCACCACGTCGATGAGGTACTCCCCCAGCACCTTCGTCGGCTCGTGGATCGAGGCGCCGGGAGCCGTCACCTCGACCGCCCGGTCCCGGAAGTCCGGCAGCTGCAACGGCTTGGTGAGCAGCCCGCCGTTGGCGTGCGGGTTGGCGCTCATCCGGCGGGTGGCGGTCGGCGCGAGAGCACGGAGCGACTCGATCGGCACGCCGTCGTCGAAGAGCTCCTCGGCGCGGTAGGACCGCAGCCACTCCTCGAGCTGGGCACGGTGCTCGGGATTGTCGCGGGTGCCGGCGAGCGGGACCTGGTGCGCGCGCCAGGTGCCCTCGACCGGCAGGCCGTCGACGACCTTCGGGCCGGTCCACCCCTTCGGGGTCACCATCAGGATCATCGGCCAGGGCCGGCGCTCCACATCTCCATCCTCGCGTGCGGCCCGCCAGATCTCGCTGATCACGTCGTGGGCGTGGTCCATCGCCGCGGCCATCTGCCGGTGTACGTCGGCGGGGTCGTCTCCCTCGACGGTGATCACCTCGTGGCCGTAGCCCCGCAGCAGGCTCTCCAGCTCGTCGCGGTGGATCCGGGCGGGCACGGTCGGGTTCGCGATCTTGTAGCCGTTGAGGTGCAGGATCGGCAGCACGGCACCGTCCGACACCGGGTCGACGAACTTGTTGGCGTGCCACGATGCGGCCAGTGGACCGGTCTCGAATTCACCGTCGCCGACGACCGCCGCGACCACGAGGTCGGGGTTGTCCATCGCGGCGCCGTACGCGTGGGAGAGGACGTAGCCGAGCTCGCCACCCTCGTGGATCGATCCTGGCGTCTCGGGCGCGACGTGGCTCGGGATCCCGCCGGGGAACGAGAACTGGCGGAACAGCCGCTGCATCCCGGTCAGGTCGTAGCTGATCCGCGGATACAGCTCGCTGTAGGTCCCCTCGAGCCACGCACAGGCGACCGCCGCCGGACCGCCGTGGCCAGGACCGGCAAGGAAGATCGCGTTGACGTCGCGCTGCCGGATGAGCCGGTTGAGGTGGGTGTAGACGAGGTTCAGGCCCGGTGTGGTCCCCCAGTGGCCGAGCAGCCTGGGCTTGATGTCCTCGGGCTCCAGAGACCGCGCGAGCATCGGGTTGTCGAGCAGGTAGATCTGGCCGACGGCCAGGTAGTTCGCGGCTCGCCACCACGCGTCGAGGTGCTGGAGCTCGTCGTCGGACAGGGTCGTCTCGGTCATGCGTCCTCCCGGTGGGTTGCGTGCCGTCGCAGCTCCACGGTGCCAGCACGACTGATTCCACACACCACCCGGATCGGGCGACCCGCAAGGACCCTCGCTCGCTTCACTCGCTCACGCCCTCGTGGGAACCGGACGGATTCGAACCGGCATATCGCCTCAAGGGGATCAACGGATCCCGGGCGATGTTGGACTCAGTCAGCCTGCAGGTCACCAGCCCCATCAGCCGCCAGAGTTGCTGGCATCTCAGCTGCTTCTGGACTGCGTGTTGCCCCGGTCCTGCCCGAGCTGCAGACCCCCAACCGCCTCCGAGGTTCAAGACCTCGATCACTACGTTTCTGGCCGGCCATCTCACCCACGCTGGATCCGGTTCGAGGAGCTCTCGAAGCCAGCCGATCTCATTCGGCGCGCGAGGAGACTCCTGAGAACGACCGGTCAAGCCGGCACGCCAGTCCGGTGAGACGATCCAGATCGCCACGACGACGGTTCCCGCCTTCAGCTGGAGGCCGCCTCGGACTTGGGGTTGCCACCTATGTCGTCACGGGTGGTGGGCTGCGGGCTGGAACAGCTCGACCAGGTTTCCGGCAGGATCTGCGATGAGGATCTGGCGTCCACCGGGGCCGGCGATCTGCTCACTGCAGAAGGGCACTCCGGCCGCTCGAAGCCGGTCGATCTCAGCGTCCAGGTCCGCGACGATCAGGTGGATTCGGTTTCTGCCTGCTCCAGCGGCGCTGTCGGGTGTTGCGCGTGCGCCGGAGCTGGCCGGGCCCGACAGCAGGAGTCGCAACGGACCGCGGGTCACGTCGGCGAAGGCCGGCGCGGGGTTGCTGCGCAGGGTGAACCCGAGATGGGTCGTGTAGAAGTCGATGGCCCCCGTCACGTCGTCGACGATGTAGCGGACGCTGGCGAGCTGGTCGGTCTCACTCATGGCTGATGCTCCTTGTCGTGTCGTCGGACAGTGTCGGCAACAGGTGTCGCACGCGACGGTCGATGTCCGCTGCTGCTGCGAGGAAGCGCCGGTAGCCGCCCCGCTTGCTCGCGTCCGCGGCGTCGGCCGGATCGGAGACGCTCCAATGGACCAGGCCGTGGCGACCGGCTGACCTGGACACCTCTTCGCGGGCCCGGTCGCACAGCGTCACGACGTGGTCGAACCCGCCACCGGAGGTGAGGTCCAGCTGCCGTGGGACCTGCCCACCGATGTCGATGCCGTACTGCTCGCGCAGCACCCGTGCCGCGTACGGGTGGATGCGGTCCTTGGGTCGGGTGCCCGCACTGCTCACCCGCACCCGCTCGCCGGCCCGACGTCGCATCACGGCCTCGGCCAGCGGCGAACGCGCACTGTTGCCACTGCACACGAACAGGACACTTGGCCTGACGACATCCTTCGCCGCGGACCGGGATGGTGGCGGTTCTGGGCCCACCCTCAGCGAGGGATGAAGCGACGACGCGGTGGCGGCCAGTCCGTTCGCGCATCGGTCGAGGTCGAGGTGGTAGTAGCTGTCTCGTGCGTCGAAGCTGCTACGCGTCGCCGAGACCAGGCCACCGGTGCGCAGCACCCGAAGGTGGTACGAGACCAGGTTCTGCGGTTCATCCACCCGGTTCACCAGCTCGCGCACCCGCAGGTCGCTGCGAGCCAGCTCGGTCAGCAGGCGCCACCGCAGCGGATGGCCCACCAAGCGGACGAACCGTGGGTAACCGAGTGTGTCTGCACCGGGCATCACAGCACTCTACTCGATTGCATCAATCCAGATTGATGTACTGTCCGTTTGTGCGAGCGGGCCGGCTGCGAGGATCGGAAGGCACCCACCCCGGCGACGTCATCCCACTCAGGGAGGCGACGAGGGCGTGGTTCGCGATCTCGCTTCAGACGTTCGGTGGTCCGGCCGGCCAGATCGCGGTCATGCAGCACAAGCTCGTCGACGAGAAGCGTTGGATCGGGCAGCGCCGCTTCCTGCACGCGTTGAACTACTGCATGCTGCTGCCCGGTCCCGAGGCTCAGCAGCTCGCGATCTACACCGGATGGCTGCTCAACGGAACTCTCGGCGGCCTGATCGCCGGCATCCTGTTCGTCCTGCCCGGCATGCTAGCCCTGCTCGGGCTCACCATCCTCTACCTCGCGGCAGGATCGACCGCCGCCGTCACCGGACTGTTCGCGGGCCTTGCTCCCGCCGTCATCGCCATCGTCGTCCAGGCCGTCTACCGGGTCGGGAAGCGTGCCCTGACCCATCGGGTCCTGATCTTCCTGGCCGTCGCGTCCTTCCTGGCACTTGCCGTCTTCGGAGTGCCGTTCCCCCTCGTCATCCTCGCGGCGGGTCTGCTGGGGTGGACGGCGGCGCGGTGGGTGCCGGCCCTGCGGACGCTCCAGGCGCACGGCGGCGAGGACGGTCCGCCGCCACTCATCGATGACGACGCGCTGCACGCCACGCGTCCCTCGATCCGCCGCGCGGTCGCCATCATCGCTCTCGGCCTCGTCGTCTGGTTCACGCCCGTCCTGCTCGCCGGCGCAGTCCTGGGCCGCACCAGCGTCTACGTCGACCAGAGCCTCTTCTTCTCGGGCGCTGCGGTCGTGACCTTCGGCGGTGCGTACGCCGTGCTCGCCTACGTCGCGCAGCAGGCTGTCGAGGTCTACGGATGGCTGGCCCCGGGCGAGATGGTGCACGGACTCGCTCTTGCCGAGACCACGCCTGGCCCGCTGGTCATGGTCACACAGTGGGTGGGCGGCGTCGCCGCCTATCGCGACCCGGGCCCGCTCGACCCTTGGGCCGGGATGCTGGTCGGATCGCTCCTGACCACCTGGGTGACGTTCGTCCCGTGCTTCCTGTTCATCTTCCTCGGCGCCCCGTACGTCGAGCGCCTCCGCCACAACACGCACCTCACTGCCGCCCTGACCGGCATCACCGCCGCAGTCGTCGGCGTCATCGCATCCCTGGCCGTCTACTTCTCGCTCCACACGCTGTTCGACGCCACCCGGACCGTCGACGCGGGACCGCTCGGTCTGGAGCTGCCGGTCCTCGACGCATGGGACCCGTTCGCGTTCGCCCTCACCGCAGTCGCCCTCGCACTGTTGTTCGGCCGCAACTGGTCGCCGCTGCGGACCCTCGGCGCGTGCGCTGCCGTAGGGCTCGTGGCATCGCTCGTCAGCTGAGCCGGTAGCGCCCCGGCAGGATGACCGCGGCCGCCATTGCCGAGCGCCGGCCGAGGCGAATCTCGGCCGACGAAGAAGGAGCCCCTCCCGGCGTTTCCGCTGGTCAGGGCCCCATTTCTGACCGGTACCCCCGAGCGGATTCGAACCGGCGCTACCGCCGTGAGAGCGACCGAGAGGTCATCGGACGACGCTGGAAATCGATGAAAACCGCAGGTCAGAGCCTCCATTGGTGATTGGCGCTCGTGGTGGCCCCAGAGCCGTGGTCGCGAACCACGGAAACACCGCGGTTCAAAGTGCTTGTCGCGTGGTGCATTGCGTCGCTCATGGCGGGAGACCTCCTGGTCGGGGAGCCCTTGATGCCGATCTTCTTCTCCGGAGCACCGAAGAAGAGGCCCTCGTCGGGCTTCTCGACGACGAAGGCCGTGATGCCGCGCGTGCGCTTGGACGCATCGGTCATCGTGAGCACCGTGTAGAACTCCGACACACCGGCGTTGGTGATCCAGCGCTTCACGCCGTTGAGCACCCAGAAGTCGCCGTCGCCCTCGGCGGTCGTCTTCTGGTTGGCGGCGTCGGAGCCGGCGTAGAAGTCGGAGCTCATCGGGGTGTCCATTGGTACGTGTGGAAGCCGCGGCCGAACAGGCCTGCGTCGACCATGCGATTGAGCAAGGGCGGCGAGGCGTACAAGGGCTCCTTGAACTCCTCGTACAGCGACTCAGCCACCGCCTTGGTCGTGTCCAAGCCGATCAGATCGACCAAGGCGCGCGGACCTTGCGGGTGGGCGGCTCCCAATACGAGACCACGGTCGATGTCTTCCGCGGTGGCGAAGCCCGACTCGAGCATCCGGATCGCCGAGAGCACGAACGGTATGAGTAGCGCGTTGACCACGAACCCGGCCCGGTCCTGACAATCGATCGCCTTCTTTCCCAACGCGCCCTCGACGAACGCGCGGGCTCGGGCCATGGTCTCGGGTGAGGTTCCACCAACGGCAGGACCGGTACCGGGTTGAAGAAGTGGATGCCGATCACATTGGCGGACGAGTGGTGACGACCCCAGCTTCATGATCGGGATTGACGGAGTGTTGGAGGCAATGATCGCGTCAGGCGACTCGACGATCTTGTCGACGGCAATGAGCAGCTCCGTCTTGGCCTGCTCGTTCTCCGCGATGGCCTCCACCACGACGTCGCGATCAGCCAGCTCATTCAGATCCACCACGACGCGAACATGAGCCATCACCTCGGCCGCACAGGTGATCTTCCCCTTGGCCTCGGCCCGCGCCAGCGAGTGCTCCAGACGAGCTCGCCCGGCATCCGCCGCAGCCCGATCGCTCTCGATCACCACCACATCCAGGTCGGACCTGGCCGACACCTCGGCAATGCCCGCGCCCATCAGACGGCAACCCACCACACCGACCTTGACCACAACAACCTGCACATAGGACTGAGCACGGTTCGCAGCATTGTGTTGCTGCCTTGGACCTGGAGCACTTCATGACCACTCGTTCGGTCCCGCATGTTTCGGGCCACAGAAGAGAAGTTCGTCCTCGGGCGACCAGCTCTTCGGCCAGTCACGCTCGGCGGAAGAGTGCCGCCATCGCCTGGCCACCGCCGATGCACATAGTCACGATCCCCAGTTCGCCGTCGGTTCGCGCCAAGTGCTTGGCGACGCGAAGGGCCAAGATGGCACCGGTCGCTCCGACGGGATGCCCTAGCGCGATGGCGCCGCCGTAGGGGTTCGTCCTGTCCGGGTCGAGACCGGCGTCGCGGATGACGGCCACGGCCTGTGACGCGAATGCCTCGTTGAGCTCGACCACGTCGATGTCGCCGGGAGCTGTGCCCGTGCGCTCGAACAATGCGCGCAGTGCCAACACTGGGGCATAGCCCATGAGCTCGGGCTCCATCGCCGCCGTCGCGACGGCCTCGAGGGTCACGAGCGGTGTCAGCCCCTGCTCCGCCACGGCCCGTGCCGACGCCAGCACCACAGCCGCCCCGCCATCGTTGATGCCGCTCGCGTTGCCTGCGGTCACCGTTCCGTCGGTCTGGAACGCGGGACGCAGGGCTGCGAGCGTCTCGAGGGTCGTACGAGGCTTCGGGTGCTCATCGACCTCGACCAGCCGCGGGCGTCGGCCCGTGGTCTCCATGGGGGCGATCTCCTCGGCGAATGCCGCGCGGGCTAACGGCGTCGACGCCCTGCGCTGGGATTCAACGGCGAACTCGTCCTGCTGCGTCCTGGTGACGTCGTAAGTGGCTGCTACTCGCTCGGCCGTGACCCCCATGTGAAATCCATGGAAAGGATCGGTCAGCATCATCACCGTGCCGTCGGCCAGGGCACGGTCGCCGAGGCGGTAGCCGTTGCGGGCGCCGAAGTCATAGAAGGGCATGCGAGACATCGACTCGGCTCCCCCGGCAACCGTCACATCCAGGTCGTTCCATCGCATCTCCTGCGCCGCAGACCAGATCGCCTGCAGGCCCGAGCCGCACAGTCGGTTGACCGTGAAGGCTGGCGTCACGACGGGCAGTCCGGCAGCGATTGCCACGCGGCGTGCCAAGTAGGCGTCAGGACCCACCTGTCCGATGCAACCCATCACCACCTCGCGCGCGTCCGCACCGTCAACTCCGGCCCGCTCCAGAGCAACGCGAACTGCATGAGCGCCGAGCTCGTGTGCCGGCTCGCCCGCCAAGGCGCCCGCGAAGCTGCCGATGGGCGTCCGCGCCCCATCGACGAGAAAGATGCCTGAGTTCTCGGTCATGTGTCCATCCCTGGTTGGCTGATGTCGTACGGCTGGTAGACGGCGACTCGGTCGAGGACGCTGGACCAGCGCTCGTGGAGAACTCGCGACAAGTCTGCTTCTGTCGCTGTCACAGAGAACTCGTCCAGCAGCTCGTCACCGACCAACTCGGTCATGTCGTCCCAGCGACCCTGTCGAGACAGAGCCCGCAGTCGATCGGCACGGTCGCCCTCGTCGTACAGGTCGAGCACCGCGCGGTACGCAGGCGTCGAGGCGTAGAACGCAACCTGCTTGCGGACCCCGTGTCGAGCGACGTCGATCTCCTCGTCGGTGGCGCCGGTGGCCACCATCACAGGGCAGGTCACCTCGAAGTCGCCGCGCACACGTCGATGCGCGATGTGCGGGAGGACCAACTCGGTCACCGTGCGCATCGACGACAACGGATGGAGCACTATTCCGTCGGCCTTCTCGGCGGCCAGGGCCACCATGGCTGGGCCGACCGCGGCAAGGTGGATCGGCGGGGAGGGTTGCCCGGAGGGACCGGGATCGAACATCGGCGTCATCAGCGTGTGTCGGTAGAAGCGCCCCTCGAACTCGAGCGCTCGACCGTCGTTCCAGGCCGACCAGATGGCACGCAGCGCGTCGACGTACTCGGCCATGCGCGCGACGGGACTGGCCCAGGTCTCGCCGAATCGACGCTCGATGTGTGCCCGAACCTGGGTGCCGAGGCCGAGGACGAACCCTCCTTCGGTGACACCGGCGAGCTCGTGGGCGAGCTGTGCCATGACCATCGGGTTCCGGGCGAAGGCCACCGCGACCGCCGTTCGAAGTTCGAGGCCTGGCGCCGCAGAGGCCGCGAGTGCGAGCGGGGAGAAAGGTTCCCGAGCCGCCTCGAGCGCCCAGAGCCCCTGGTAGCCGGAGGCCGCCGCGCTGCGGGCCACCTGACCGGCATCTTGGAGGCGGAGACCAAACCCGGGGTAGAGATCTACCTTCATGTGCCCGCCACCGGTTGTCTGAGGAGCCTGATGACGACGGTGCCACGCACCACGTCGCGACCGTCGTCGGCACTGAGCCACACGGAGCAGGTGGCGGTCTCGGCGTCGATCGAGTCGACAATCCCCTCAGCCAGCAGCCGATCACCGGCGAAAGCACTGCTGGTGAAGCGGAGGTCGAGCGTCTGCACCAGCGCCGAGTCCCCGAGCCAGCGGCCGAGCATCTCCCAGATGTATGCGGCGTTGAGTGGACCCTGGTTGATCACCCGGTCGCCCAGCCCGAGTTCTGCCACAGCGGCTGGATCCAGATGGATCGGGTTGGGATCGCGCAGAAGCAGCGCCATCGGCTTCATGGGCGCAGCCTCGACCGTGACCGCCAAACCAGGCAGGCGCTCGCCGATCGCCGGCGTCATGACCGCGCCTCTGGAATCTGTTGTTCTCGCGGAACGATGAGGACGTTTCGACATCGGACGGCGATCCCCTCGTCGTCCACGACCTCGGTGACGTAGTCGACCGCGTCGAACTCAGCGACCTTGCGGCCCCGATGGCGGGTGCTGCCGACGA
The DNA here is from genome assembly GCF_039543845.1 of Nocardioides endophyticus. Taxonomy (NCBI): domain Bacteria; kingdom Bacillati; phylum Actinomycetota; class Actinomycetes; order Propionibacteriales; family Nocardioidaceae; genus Nocardioides; species Nocardioides endophyticus. The sequence goes on from NZ_BAABKN010000005.1 coordinate 125,842, forward strand.
TCTTGCAGGTGACGACGTAATCGCGATCCCGCTCAAGGGGGCGGAATTGCTCGACACGGCACTCGCCGAACATGAGCCCGTCCTCGGTCCCCGCTCCGAGGAGCTCGAACAACCCCTCCAGCCCGGTTCCCATGCCGCGGAACGGCCCGACGATCGCCCACGCGCCGTGTGGGCGGTCGGCATCTCGGACAGCGCCCACAGCGTCGCGCAGGAGCCAGTCCTCATATCCCTGGATTCGCAGGGCGCCGTCGACCATCGCGGCTCCCATCAGCGGGTTCCCATCGCCGCGACCCATCCGGGGGCGAACTGGCCGGGGGCGCGGCCGGATCCGGCCGGTCCTGCGAAGGCCTGCGCGATCTCCATCCAGGTCTGGGCGACGACCCCGTCGGGCTTCAGTTCTACGTCTGCAATGTGTCGGCGTTGGGTCACGACGAGGCAGAAGTCCTCCGCCGGTCCGCTGACCACGTCCGTCGCATCTGGATCGCCCCATGCCCAGCGTGAGCCGTCGGGGGCCTCGAGGTCGACGCGGACGGGCGTGCTCGGGACCGGCAATCCTCGGGTGCGGAAGCTGTTCGGGAAGGCCAGGACCCCGATGCGTGCGATGTGTCGCAACCGCTCCGTCGGTTCGCGTTGTGCTCCGACAGCGTCATACACATCCTGACCGTGGGCCCAGGTCTCCATGATCCGCGCGGTCAGCTTGGAGGCCAGGCTCATGGGCGGGCCGAACCACGGCACGCGGCGGGCAGGGTCTGCTGCGGTCGCCGCGACCGACAGGGCCTCTCCCGCTTCGGTCCACCACGCCGACATGCCGTCCGGTCCGAGGTGGGCAAACCGGGTTCCGACCGAGTCGACGTAGGTCTGCAGGTCGTCCATCGCGTCACGAAAGTGTTCGAACGCTTCGGGTTCGGCGATGCACATGCGCGTCACCTCGTCGAAGTGGGCCAGGTGCGCGATCTGGTCGTGCACGGTCCAGCCTTGCGCGGGCGTGCTCCGCTGCCACACTTCGGTCGGCTGTGCGTCGAGGAAGGAGATGAGTGCGGTGCGTTCGGCCTCGAGGTCCCGGATGAGGCCGGGTATGGGGCTGGCGTCTGTCATCGCGCTTCCCATTGCGGTGCTCGCTTCTCGGCGAACGCGCGAGGGCCTTCTTGGGCGTCGTGGCTGAAGTACACCGGAGCCCAGATCTCCTCGGCCACCTCGAATGCGGCGCTGCGGCCGTGCTCGGCCACCGCGTAGACCATCCGCTTCGCAGCCCGAACCGACAGTGGCGCGTTGGCTACCAGCGTGTCGACCAGGGCTTGCGTGGCCTGGCGTAGCTCAGTGGCTGGGACGACGCGGTTGACGAGACCGATCTCGTAGGCGCGCTGCGCGGTCACCTTGTCGCCGGTCAGCAGGATCTCCATGGCGATCCGCGGTGGTACCAGCCACGGAAGCGGGGCGGCCCAGGGCGAGCCACGACCGACCTTGGCCTCGGAGACGGCGAAGGTCGCCGTGTCAGCCGCAACGACGAGGTCGGCGGACTGGGCCAACAGGAAGCCGCCCCCAAAAGCTCCGCCGTTGACCGCTGCGATCACGGGCTTGGTGATGTTCAGCGTGCGCCCCGGCTGGGGCACGAAGTCGGGCGGCGGCACGGTGAGCCCGGTGCTCGCCATCTCCTTGAGGTCGCCGCCGGCGCAGAACGCCTTGTCGCCCGCGCCCGTCAGCACGATGACCTGCACGTTGTCGTCGGCCTCCGCCTCGAGGAACCGTTCCTTCAACCCCGTGCGCACCGCCGCGTTGAGGGCGTTGCGGGCCTCGGGGCGGTTGATGGTGACCCATGCGGCACCGTCCCGGACCTCGTAGCGGACTTGATCGGTGTCCAGACGCTGTTCAGTCATCGCTGACCTCTTCATCCTCTTCGAGCACGATGAGGACGGCGCCGGTGTCGACCGCGCCCCCCGTGCTGACCGGCACACTCGCCACGACTGCGTCTACGGTCGCCTTGATGGCGTGCTCCATTTTCATGGCCTCGATGACCAGCACCGTCTCTCCCGCGGTGACCCGATCGCCGGGCTTGACGTTGATGCGGACGACCGTGCCCGGCATCGGCGCCACGAGCGAGCCAGCCTCGAGCGCCGAGTCGACGTCGGGGAACCTCGGAACATCGGTCAGGTCGACGGTCCCGCCAGCCCAGGTGAGGTACGTCGACCCGCCGGCGCGGAGCACACCGAACCGTCGTCGCACGCGGTCGACCACGAGATCGACGTGCTCGGGCGTGCAGGAGTGCAGGAGGACGTCGAGGGGGGTGTCGTCGACTTCGTAGCGCGATCTTCGACCGACGTCATACCTGACCACGATCTCCCGTTCGCCCCTCGCGTAGGTCCGCGTCTGGAGCTGGGAGCGGACATTTCGGAACCCGGACGCGATACCCGGGAGGACACGAGCGGCAGCGCGCTCGGCGGCTTGGTCAGCCAGCGCCGCAGCCAGGGCCGCCGCGACCTCGACCGCCTCGTCCTCCTTGGGGATGAGGTCACGTGGCTCCAGTCGGTCGAGGAAGTGCGTGTCGACCTTCGCGGCCACAAAGTCCGAGTTCTCGAGGATCCCGACAAGCAGCGAGCGGTTCGTCGTGACCCCAAGGATGCGTGCCGAGCGTAGTGCGCGGACCAGGCGGGCGGTGGCCTCCTCGCGGGTCCGGCCGTAGCCGATCACCTTGGCAAGCATCGGGTCGTAGTTGGTGCTGACCACGTCGCCGGACTCGACGCCACCGTCGACCCGGATGCCCTCGAACTCCGGGATCTCGAAGCGGTGAAGGCGTCCCGCCGCCGGGAGGAATCCGTTGACGGCGTCCTCGGCGTAGAGCCGCACCTCGATGGCGTGGCCTGTGATCGTGGGGTGGAACGCCTCGGCCGGGAGCGGATGGCCGGCAGCGACGTCGAGCTGCATCCGGACCAGATCCAGGCCGGTGACCAGCTCAGTGACCGGGTGCTCGACCTGCAGGCGCGTGTTGACCTCGAGGAAGTAGAAGTCCCCACCGGGTGCAAGCAGGAACTCCACGGTGCCGGCACCGACGTACTGCAACGCGCGACCCGCCTCAACGGCCGCGGAGCCCATCCGCTCGCGCAGCTCGGGAGTCACGGCCGGGGAGGGTGACTCCTCCACGATCTTCTGGTGTCGTCGCTGGATGGAGCACTCGCGCTCGTTGAGGTGGACGATCCCGCCGTGGGTGTCGCCGAAGATCTGGATCTCCACGTGTCGTGGTTCGTCGACGTAGTGCTCGAGAAAGACGGTGTCGTTGCCGAAGGCTGATCCGGCCTCCCGGCGCGCCGAAGCGATTGCCTCGGCCAGCTCGCTTGGCTCCCTCACCACCCGCATGCCTCGGCCGCCGCCCCCGAAGGAGGCCTTGACCAGCACGGGCCAGCCGATCTCATCCGCGAGTCCGAGCACGTCTTCCTCGGCGACGCCGGTGAGGTCGCGGCCCGGAAGGACCGGCACACCGGCGGCCTCCATCATGTCGCGGGACGTGAGCTTGCTGCCCATCGCCTCGATGGCCTCGACGGTGGGTCCGATGAACGTGATGCCGGCCTTGCCGCAGAGGTGCGCGAACTCGGCGTTCTCCGACAAGAAGCCGTATCCGGGGTGGATCGCGTCCGCCCCGACGAGCTCGGCGGCCTCGATGACGGCGTCGATGCGAAGGTAGGACTCGGCGGGGGTCGAGCCGCCCAGGGCCACCGCTTCGTCTGCCTCCAACACGAACGGCGCATTCGCGTCGGCGTCTGAGTAGATCGCGACCGTGGCGATGCCCATCTCTCGGCAGGTGCGGAACACCCTGCGGGCGATCTCGCCTCGATTGGCAACTAGAACCTTGGTGATCATCTCGTCCTCACATCCGGAAGACCGCGAACCCACGGGTCCCGATCACTTCGTTGTTGTGGCACATCGACAGCGCCATCCCGATCACGTCACGGGTGTCGCGGGGGTCGATGACACCGTCGTCGTAGACCTGTCCACTCATGTACAGCGCCAGCGACTCGGACTCGATCCGTTCCTCGAGCTTGGCTCGCTGGATCGCGTCGGCTTCCTCATCGAAGGGCCGACCTGCGTTCTCGGCGGCTTGGCGGGCGACGATGGACATGACCCCAGCGAGCTGCTCGGGCCCCATGATCGCAGTCTTGGAGTTCGGCCAGGTGAAGAGAAGCCGCGGGTCGTAGGAGCGTCCCGACATGCCGTAGTTTCCGGCGCCGTAGGAGGCGGCGAGGTTGATCGTGATGTGCGGGACCTTGCTGTTGGTCACCGCGTTGATCATCTTGGAGCCGTCCTTGATCATGCCGTTCTGCTCGTACTGCGTGCCGACCATGAAACCGGTCGTGTTCTGGAGGAACACCAGTGGCGTGTCGGTCTGGTTGCAGAGCAGGATGAACTCGGCGCCCTTCTTCGCCTCCTCGTTGAAGAGAACTCCACGCGCGTTGGCGATCACCCCCACTGGGTAGCCGTGGATCGAGGCCCAGCCTGTGCACAGCGCCGTGCCGTACAGCGGCTTGTATTCCTCGAAGCGCGACCCGTCGACGAGCCGGGCGATCACCTCTCGCGGGTCGAACGGCACCTTGAGGTCGACTGACGCGATCGCGAGCAGGTCCTCGGTGTCGTACACGGGTTCGTCTGGCCGCTCGGTCGGGCCGGGGCCGTGCTTGCGCCAGTTGAGGTGCTCCACGATGTCACGGCCGATGGCGATGCACTCGTGCTCGTCCCGCGCGAGGTAGTCCGCCAGGCCGGAGGTTCGAGCGTGCATGTCGCCGCCGCCGAGGCTCTCGTCGTCGGCGTCCTCGCCGGTCGCCATCTTCACCAACGGCGGGCCGCCGAGGAAGACCTTGGCTTGGTTCTGCACCATCACCGCGTAGTCGCACATGCCGGGCACGTAGGCGCCACCGGCGGTCGAGTTGCCGAAGACCAGGGCGATCGTGGGAATCCCGGCGGCGGACAGCGCGGACAGGTCGTGGAAGAGACGGCCTGCCGGGACGAACAGCTCGGCCTGGCGACGGAGGTCGCCTCCACCCGACTCCACCAGGCTGATCGTGGGCAGCCGGTTCTCGCGGGCGACGTGCATTGCCCGGAGGACCTTTTTCCACGTGTACGGGTTGGAGGCGCCGCCGCGCACCGTCGGGTCGTGGGCGACGATCATGCACTCGACGCCACTCACGACACCGATACCTGTGACGACGCTGGCGCCGACCAGATACTCGGTGCCCCAGGCTGCGACGCCACTGAGCTCGAGGAACGGTGCGTCACGGTCGAGCAGGAGCTCGATACGCTCGCGGGCGAGCAGCCGGCCCCGTTCTCGGTGGCGTTCGACGTACTTCCCGCCTCCTCCGGCGATGGCAAGGTCGAGCTGGCGCTCGAGCTCGGCGATCCGCTCGAGATTGCCCTCGCGATTGGCGACGGCGACGTCCGAGTCGAGATCGAACGTGGAGCTGAGGACCTTCATCGTGCCTTCCTTTCCGCTGGCGGGACTTAGCCCGCGACAGATTCCGGGGCGCGCTCGGCTTCCGCGGCGCGCGCCAGGAGAGTGATGGTGGCGACGATGTCGTCGACCGAACAGCCGCGGGACAGGTCGACCCACGGACGGTCGAGGCCGAGCACGAACGAGCCGAGGGCGGTCGCACCGCCGACCCGCTCGGCCACCTTGTAGGCGATGTTGGCCGCCTCGAGTGAGGGAAACACCAGGACATTGGCGATCCCGGCGACCCGTGAGTCCGGCGCCTTGCGGGCGGCCACCCCGGGGTCGACCGCGACGTCGAACTGCACCTCGCCCTCGACCTCGAGGTCGGGGCGCGCTAGCCGCAGCAGGCGGGTCGCGTCCTGTACCAGGGCGACGCGGGGATGGGTCGCACTGCCGGCGGTCGAGAAGGAGAGCATCGCCACCCGCGCCTCTTCGCCGAAGGTTCGGGAGTGGTGATCGGCCGCGCTGGCGGCGATCTCGGCAAGCTGATGGGCGTCGGGCGTCGGTACGACCACGCAGTCGGCGTACGTCGTCCACCCGTCGTGACTGCCGATGGCGAAGCACCCGGAGACAAGGCCCGACGCAGAGTTCCGAAGTCGGCGGATCCCCGCGCGCAAGACATCTGGGCTGGCGCTCAGGCTTCCGCCGACGCCCGCTGCCACGCGTCCGGTCGCCACGAGGTCGGCGAGGGCCTCAAGCTCGCTGATCCCATGTCCGGTCGTGGCGACTTCTACGCCCTCCGGCACGTTCATCTCGGCCTCAGTGACGAGCACCGGTAGGACTGTGCCGGCCGCGGCGACGCGGGCGGCGGCCTCGACGACGCGGGGGTCGCCCGCGTCGGCGAGGCCGATCCGCACGGTCACGGTGCCAGCTCGGCAGGGATTTCCACCGACATCTGGAGCAGGCCGAGAGAGAGGGTCTTGCCCTGTGCGTCGGTGCGCAGGGACGCCGCCCCGCCGCCGTCGAGGGCGTCGTGGAGGATGAAGTTGAGCGCCTTGAGGTTGGGGAGCTCGTAGCGAATCACACCACCGCGGCACAATGCGGCGAAGTGTGCCTCGACCCGGGCCGGGGTCACCACGTCGCGCAGTACCTCGTAGAGCCTGTCGTCGTGGGTCCACAGGCCGATGTTGGCGTCGGCTCCCTTGTCACCGGAGCGCGCCGAGGCAATCTCCGCGAGCAGCACCTTCTTCGTTGCCATCACACGACCTCCTTCACGTGCACGCGCGCCTGGACGGCAGACTTGTCGATCAGCGCCGGCCAGAACCCGACGATCTCGCTGGCTTTCGGGCGTCCGCCCGCAAAACCGGTGAGACCGGGCGGACCGGAGGTCAGGAGGGACGCGAGCTCGGCGCCGAGGTGGTTGACGGCCTTGCGGTCGGAGGACCGGACCGACACGCGCAGCACGACTTCGGAGGGCGGGGACGCGGGCTCGGGCAGCATGCCGTCGTACAGGACGTTGGTGCCGATCACCTCCACGCGGCAATCATCGTCCGCGAAGGTCACACCTTCCTCGGCGAGCCGCGCCAGCAGAATGTCGGCGGTAGCGCGGGCCTTCGCTGCAGCATCGGGGCCACCGACGGTGAGCTGCGCAGTCGTGCGCCAGCCGTCGAGTGTGCTGATCGACACCTTGTAGCTGTCCGTCGGGGCACTGCCCCGCACACCCCGGACTCGGACTCGGTCACGTCCGTCCTGGTCGAGCTGGATGGAGGTGAAGTCCGCGACGACGTCGGGGGTGAGGTAGCGCTCAGGCTCGCCGAGCTCGTAGAGCAGCTGGGCGGTCACCGTCCCGACATCGACGAGGCCGCCGGTGCCGTCCTTCTTGGTCACGACGAACTCGCCGTCAGCACGCACCTCGACAATCGGGTAGCCGATGCCAGCGAGATCCGGGACCTCGTCCCAGCGGTCGTAGTTCCCGCCCGTGCACTGCGTGCCGCACTCGAGGATGTGTCCAGCCACGGTTCCGGCCGCGAGCAGGTCGAAGTCAGTTTCGGTCCAGCCGAACTCGTGGATCAGTGGGGCCACCGTGAGGGAAGGGTCGGTGACGCGGCCGGTGATCACGATGTCGGCACCCGCCGCGAGCGCCTCGGCGATGGGGAAGGCACCCAGGTAGACGTTGGCGCTCTGCACGCGGTCCAGGTCGCCGGCGAGCGGCTCGCCGGTCGCCATGTTGGTCAGCGGGTGGCCCTGCGCGATGAGGGAGGCCAGGTCGGGCATGACGTCGTCTCCACCGACTGTGGCGACGGTGACTTCCAGGCCCAGCTTGCGAACCACGTCGTCGACCGCGGCTGCGCATGCCTCGGGGTTGACCCCGCCGGCGTTGGCAATGATCTTGATGCCGTGCTCGACACACTCCGGGAGGATGCGCTCCAGTTGCGAGACGAAGTCCGTGGCGTAGCCGGCCTGCGGGTCTCGCGAGCGGAGCTTTTGCATGATGCTCATCGTCACCTCGGCGAGGAAGTCCATCGTCAGATAGTCGATCCCTCCACCCTTCACGAGCTGCGCCGGACCGCGGGCCGAGTCGCCCCAGAATCCTTGGCCGTTGCCGACCTTCACGACTTTTTCTGTCATTGCAATCCTCTGCTAGTGAAAGTGAATTCACTATGACTTAGGTGGTGGGGGTTGTCAAGCAACGGGCGCGGACGAGTCGGGCCCGGACAGTGCGGCGTCGCCGAGGAAGGCCCGCAGCACGGAAGGGTCCGAACGAACCCGTTCGCTCGGACCCCGGAAGACGACGGAGCCTCGACTCATGACGGTGACCTCGCTGGCGATCTCGAGACCGGCCTCGGTGTTCTGTTCCACCATCAACACCCCGATGCCCGCCTCGGCCATCACAGCGACCTTCTCGATCACGACATCGACCATCGCCGGCGCCAGGCCCATCGACGGCTCGTCGAGCAGCACGTAGGCCGGGTCGGACATGAGCCCCCGACCGAACGCGAGCATCTGTTGCTCGCCGCCACTGAGGAGCCCGGCCGCGCTGCGGCGACGATCATGGAGCACTGGAAACATCTCGTACACCCGATCGCTGATCTCCCGCGCTCGTGACGCCTTGGTCGTGTGGCCGCCAAGGCGGAGGTTCTCCTCGATGGACAGCGGGGCGAAAACTCTGCGTCCTTCCGGCACCAGCGCGATTCCCCTGGCCACGACGCGGTGTGCGGGGAGTCCGGTGAGATCTGCCCCGTCGATCCGGACGCTGCCGGATGTCGGCCTGACCATGCCAGCGACGGCGTTGAGCGTCGTACTCTTGCCGGCGCCGTTCGGGCCGAGCACCAGGGACACTGTCCCGGGGCGAACCGACAGGTCGACTCCCGCGACCGCCTCGACGTGGCCATAGCTCACGTGCAGGTCATTGATCTCCAGCATGCGCTTTCCATCCCTTTCCGAGGTAGGCCTCCTGGACCCGCGCGTCGGCGACGACGTCAGCGGGACGACCTTCAGTGAGCAGTCGCCCCTGAGCCATCGCGAACAAGTGGTCGCACGTGTCGAGCATCATCTGGACGTCGTGCTCGATCAGGAGCTGTGTCAGTCCTTCGTCCCTCAACTGCCGCAACAACGCCGAGATGTCGCGTCGTTCGGACTGGTTCATGCCTGCCGTCGGCTCATCGAGCAACAGCAGCTTGGGTGCCATCACGATGGCCCTGGCGATCTCGACCCGACGCTGGGTGCCGTAGGACAGCTCCGACGGCAACACGTGAGCCATCTCGGCGAGTCCGGTCCGATCCAGGGCTTGGCTCACCGGAGCGGGCAGACCACGCCCCCGCGGCCTGTCTCGCCGCGCTCGGGCGTCATGTCCCAGCTGGACGTTCGCCGCCACGGTGAGGTCAGGGAGGAGGCGGACCGTCTGGAACGTTCGAGCAACTCCCATGGATGCGATCGACGCTGGGCGTACGGACTCGTAGCGCGCGCCGGCGAAGCTGAGCTCTCCACGTGTCAGGTGCGTCAATCGGGTGAGAGCGGCTACCAGCGTGCTCTTGCCGGATCCGTTGGGGCCGATGATGCCGGAGATCCGCCCCTCTTCGAGGGCAAAGGAGATTCCGTCCACGGCTCGCACACCGCCGTAGTGCACGGCCACGTCGCTCGCCTCGAGAACATTCGTCACGATGCCGCCACCTCCTTGTCGACGTTTCCTTGATGAAGTCGCGCCCGAACTGCCGCCTCGCGCCTTCGACCGACGAAGGACACGGCGAATTGCCGCCGGGCACTGCACCAGGCGCCGTACAGCCCGGTCGGAAGAAAAATGGCCGCCAGCACGACGATGGCTCCGTAGACCAGCTCCTGCCAGTCGCCAACGAAGGCGAGTGCGGTGGGCAGCCAGGTGAACAGCACAGAACCGATCACCGCGCCACGCCACGAGAGCGCGCCCCCGACGATGACGGTCGTGAGAGCCAGCACGACTAGGTGGAAGCTCACGTCCTGGAGACCCACAGCAGAGCGGGTGAGGGTGTTCAGGCATCCAGCCAGGCCACCAACCAAGCCACTCACGACGAATGCCGTGAGGCGGTAGGCCCGCACATTGATACCGACGGACGCCGCCAGCTCGGGATCCTCCCGGACCGTGGTGACTCGCCGCGCCAAGCGTCCGATCTCGGTCACGTGGACCGCGACGAGACACAGCGCCACGACTGCGAACAACAGACCCATCGTCAGGTCGGTGAAGACGCCGAACAGGCCGACAGGTCCGCCTGTCCACTCGCCGCCATTGAGCGCCACCACCGCGACGGTAAGGTCGAACGCGATGGTTGCCATCGCCAGGTACAGACCCGCGAGCCGGTAGATGACGACGCCGAGCAGGAAGGACACCGCCGCGGCGGCCAGTGCCGAGAGCGCCATGGTGGGGATGGAGCCCAGTTCGTAGCGCAGCACGAGGTTTGCCGAGACGTAGGCGCCGATGCCGTAGGACCCAACCCCCGCCAGCGAGAACACTCCGAGTCGGAGCGGCACCTGAATGCTGAGCGCGAGGAGCACAGCGACCAGCGCGGACTGGATGAGCACCAGGTTGGAGTCGTAGACGGAGCTCATACTCGGCGCACCTCCTGCCGGCCGAAGATGCCTTGGGGTCGGAGCAGGAGGACCACAAAGATGATGCCGAAGGAGACGGCCTCGACCCACATGCCGCTGGTCTGTGTCAGCACCCAGGTTTCGGATGCCGCCAACGTCATACAACCCACGACAACACCGGTCGTGCTGCCCACGCCGCCTAGCACCACGCAGGCGAAGGCCTTGACCAGCAGTGCGTCACCACTTTCGGCCGAGATCGCTCCCAGATTCAGCGTCAGGAGGACGCCCGCGAGTCCAGCGAGCCCGCCGGCGAACGCCATCGTGGCCCAGGCGTACCGGCGACGGTCGATGCCCATCAACGCGGCAACCTGGTCGTCGACCCCGAGTGATCGCAGGGCCAGGCCGGCCCGGGTCCGTTTGAGGTACCAGCCGAGTGTCGTCGCAGCACCCAGTGCGCAGAGCACCGTCACCACCTGGATCGAGGTGATGCGAACCCCGCCGAACTCCCACACCGAAGCTTGGAAGCCCGAACCTTGCAGGCCGAACGCGAGATTCTTGGTGCGGTGAGATGCGATTGCAACAGGAATCATGGCCGCGCCGATTCCGCCGATCAGGATCCGCGTCTCAGCGGCGCGCTCACTCTTGGCGCGCTTGCGGATCTGGTCGAACACCAGGACCTGCATCACGACCGAGAGCAAAGCGCCGACGGCGACCGCGATCACGGCTAGCACCTGGACCGGCAGCTGCTGGATCGCCAGCAGCTCGTAGCACGCGTACGAGGCGGACACGAAGATCGCGCCGTGCGCGAAGTTGAGGATGCCGATGGTGCCCCAGGCTGCGCTGAGACCCAGGGCGAACAGCAAGTAGACCGAGCCGAGGCTCGCGGTGGCGACAAGTTCTTGCACCGGGGTTCCCTTCCAACGGGTGGGCGAAGTGGGCCGGTCGGCTGACCGGCCCACCGACGGGCCTCAGTTGGCCGAATAGAGGACGTTCTCGCGAGTGCCGTCCCACTCGATGACGGTGCCGTTCACCTTGAGGCTGTTCTCCTCGAAGGACAGGTCACTGCCGAGCGCACCGGTCCACGTGCCGCCGGCCATCTCCACCATGGCGTCCTTCACCGCGCCACGGTTGGCGCTACCAGCCGCTTCGATCGCCTTCGCGACGAACCAGGTGGCGTCATATGCTTCGGCGGCGTACGGGAACGGCTCTTCATCGTTGTTCGCGGTCTTGTACTTCTCGATGAACTCGATCGAGGCAGGGTCGTCGGTGCCCGGAGCAAAGTCGACCGGCCAGATCATCCCGGCGCCGTTCTCGCCAGCGGGCTCAAGAGTGTTGGCGCCAGCGGAGGAGTTGCCCAGGACCGGGCCATCGAACCCGGCCTGCCGAAGCTGCTGCATCGCCGTCGCGTTTGCCGGGCCGATCTGCAGGATCGAGACCACATCGGGATCACTTTCCAGAACCTGCTTGATCGGCGCACTGAAGTCCTGGGTCGTCTGCTGGGTCGCGACCGAGCTGGTGACCTCGATGCCGAGTTCCTCGGCCATCTCCGGAATCGCCACTTCGCCGAGTTCCTTGAGTGTCGGCACCCATGCCCCGTAGACCATGCCGATGGAGGTCCAACCTTCCTTTGCGATCTGCTCCGAGAGGATGTTGTAGTAGCTGCTCATGGGCGTCGGGAACCGGTAGGTGTAATCACCCAGAATCACGCCGGGCGAGCCAGCCTGGATGTAGACGATCGGCATCTTCTGCTTCTCCGCGATCGGCGACTGGGCCAGCGCTTCGGCACTGCTCAGTGAGCCGAGCACCGCGGTGACCTCGCTGTCCGCAATCGCAGCGGTGACGTCACTCGCGGCCTTCTGCACGGACGCCTGCGTGTCCCGGACGTCGATCTCGAGGGTGACCCCGTCCCCGAGGAAGCCCGACTCGTTGATCTCCGCCGCGGCGAGCTCATAGCCCTTCTCGGCTTCAGCACCCGCGAACGCGGCAGGCCCGGTCAGCGGGACGCTGACCATGACCTTCACGGTCTCCGGCAGTTCGTCCCCACTGCTCGGTCCGGCTCCCCCGGGACCCGCGGCGGTACCGCCGCAGCCTGCCAGGAACAACGACGACGCCAGCACCACACCTCCTACCAACTGACCCCGTGATCGCTTCTGTGAATGCTTCGGGCCGAACGGCTCCATGACCTGCTCCTTCGCTGATGTGACGAGGCCCACAGGGTGACACAAGTGAATCGTAATTCACAAGAGATTAGTGACATTGAATTCACTAGTTTGGAGCCGACACGCTCAGCCCAGGCGTTCGGAAACATGCAGACAGGGCCACGTGTGGCCCTCTGGAGGTCCAAGTGAAACGGGCATCACTTGCTTGGGAGCCCTCGGCCCTGACGCGGCACCCGGCGTCGGGCACGTCAGACCTCCGTCCCTGCCTTGCACAGGGGGCCGGCTGGCGCCGACACGGTCCAATCAGCGCCTAGGCGAGCTTCAAGATGGACTGCGCCGAGCGAGTCAGGATCTCCACGAGCTCGTCGCCGCTCAACACCACTTGGTGGAACAGGACCGCCTGGATGGCACCGATCGCGACGTACACCCTCGTCCGGGTGACGGGCTCGCTGAGACCCTCGAGCTCACCGAGGACGTGCACCCACTCCTCCAGGTACAAACGCTGCTTGCGGCGCAGTCGCACCTGGTCGTCGCGCGGCAGGTTGGACAACTCGCTGTAGTAGATCTGGGCGAGATGCCGCTTGAACACGACGAACTCGATCTGTCCCTGGACCAGTTGGTCGAGTGCTTGCTGAAGGTCGTCCGTCCCCTCGACGGCGGAGCGCGCCTGAGCCAGGAGGTCGTCGATGACCTGCTCGAAGAGCTCGACCAGGATCGCCGCCTTGCTCTCGAAGTGTCGGTAGATTCCCGACCCGACGATGCCGGCGCGCTCTCCGATCTCGGCCATCGAAACGGAGTGGTAGCCGCTGTCCGCGAGAAGACCGGCGGCCGCGTCAAGGATCTTTTCCTTGCGGGCAGGATCGCGAGTGCGCTGTGCCACTGGTCCCCCTTGCTCGACGTTCTGTTGTGCAGTGCCGGCGACCGACCAACGACGGTCAGTCATCGGATGGACATTAGCAACTCGGTCATCTCAACACGTGTGGACCCGAATCAGGCGGACGCGTGCCGCACGACCGTGGCCGTGTTGTACAGCTTTCCAAGCTCATCTCGAGTCTGGATCTCCACCACGGCCTGCGTGCGACCGAGGTGGCTTACCTTGGCCGTCACCATGAGATTCGTGCCCTGAGGAGCACCACGTACCAGTTGCAGGCGCACCGACGCGGTGCTCTTCAGTGCGGGGGCGGCACGAGCCGCTGCACGTTCGACGAGGCAGAAGTGGATTCCGCCATGAAGGTTCCCCATGGGATTGGTGAGCCGCTCGGTCACCGTGAGCGCGAGACGGGGCGGAGCTCCGTTCGCGGCATACCCGAGGACGGTATCGATGTCGGTGCGGTCCAAGGGCGCGAGCTCGATCTGTCGTTCAGGGCGCTTGGCCTCCGATCGGGGCTGTTCGTCACGGAAACGGCCTCGCAGGACGCAGCGGGCAACTACTCGCCCGTCGGCGGTAGACACCTCACCTGTCGCGAGCGCTCCAAGTTCGTCCGCGTGGACCACGCGGCCGACACAGGTGATGCCACCGGTTGATGGGAGCGGTCCCGTCACATCCACGGAGAGCTCGGTGCTTACCGACCATCCTCCGGCCATGTCGTTCACCGCGTAGCCCAGCACGTCGTCGACCAGGACGCCGAGCCCGGCAACCTGGGGTCGCCCTCCGGCTGTCACGGACGTGCCGGTCGGCATCCATGCGTACAACGAGCCGTCTTGGCGACGGTCGATACGGGCAACCTCGAACAGCAGGTCTGGGCCACTGAGGACAAGGTCGACCGCGCCCTCCGGCGCGACGACGCTCAATCGTTCCACCTCAGTACGACTTGGGCAGTCCGAGGGTGTGGGTGGCCACGAAGTTGAGGACCATCTCCCGGCTGACCGGCGCCACTTTCAAGAGCCGTGCGGTCCCCCACAGGTGGGCCAAGCCGAACTCGCTTGCGAGTCCGTTCCCTCCGTGCGTCTGGATGGCGACATCGAGAGCCACGAGCGCTGCCTCAGCGGCGGCGTACTTCGCCATGTTGGCCGATTCCCCGGCAGGCTTTCCGTTGTCGTGCAGCCAGGCGGCGCGGGCAGTCATCAGGCGAGCGAGCTCCACGTCGACGGCCGCTGCGGCGAGCGGGTGCGACACGCCCTGATGGGCGCCGATGGGCACTCCCCACACCTCACGCTGCCGCGCGTAGGCGGAGGCCTTGGCCAAGGCGTAGCGCGCGATGCCGGTTTCGATCGCAGCGCCGGTGATGCGTTCTGGATTCAACCCTCGGAAGACGATCTTCATGCCCTCACCGACTTCGCCCACTCGCCGATCGTCACTGATGCGGACCTGGTCGAACGTGAGGGTGTACTGCTTCTCGGGCGCCCTAACCTCGACCGGGATCAGCGCGCGCTCGAGACCAACGGCGTCCGTGGGAACGACGAACAACGTCATTTCGCCGCCTCCCTTCGCGGACGTGCCCGTGCGAGCGACCACTAACAGGTTGGAGGCCTCATCGACGCCCGAGATGTAGTACTTGGTGCCGGACAGCACCCATTCGTCCCCGTCGCGGACGGCCTTGGTGGTGAGTTCGTGCGTGTTGGACCCCGCGTCGGGCTCGGTAATGGCGAACACCATCTTGTCCGACCCGTCCGCCATGGCCGGCAACCAGCGTTGCTTCTGCTCGTGGGTGCCGAATTCCTTGAGCACCTCTCCTGAGATGGCCGCGGAAACCAGCAGGAGGAGCAAGGGAGCGCCGGACGCGGCGGTCTCCTCCACCACGATGGCCAGTTCCGTGATGCCGGCACCGCCACCGCCGTATTCCTCGGGCAGGTTGACCCCGAGGAGACCGGACTGGCCCAGCGCTGACCACAACTCGTGGGTGCGACCGTCGCGGGCCAGGACATCCCGGAAGTACTCGTCGCCGAATGAGGTGCACAACTGCGCCACTGCCTTGCGCAGGCTTGCGTGCTCGTAGCTCTCCTCGAAGTCCATGATGCTCCTGCCATTGCTGTCGCTGATCTGGGTGTGAAGTGACGCTCGGTACGCCGATAGACGGGTCCTGCATGAGGAGACTCAGCCCTGGAACTGCTCCCTGAGCTTGTACTTCATGACCTTGCCGCCCACGGTTTCCGGTAGCGCCTTGACGAAGATCACGTGCTTGGGCGTCTCGAAGCCCGCCAACCGCTCGCGCGCGAACGCAATGAGTTCCTCCTCGGTCGTCGTGCTCCCGTCAGCCGGGACAACGACCGCTGTGACGGCTTCCCCCCAGCGGTCATCGAGGAGCCCGACGACCGCGACTTTGGCAACCGATGGATGCATTGAGACAACGGATTCAACGCGGATCGTTGACACGTTCTCTCCGCCGGACTTCACCAGGTCCTTGTAGCGGTCGACCATGACGCGCAAGCCGTCGTTGTCGTAGAGGCAACTGTCTCCCGAATGGAACCACCCGTCGCGGAACGCTTCGCGCGTCGCGGGCTCGTCCTTGTAGTACCCCGCTGCGATCACCGGGGAGCGGTACACGGCCTCACCGGCCATCCCTGGTTGTCCTTCGAGGGAGTTGCCGTCCAGGTCGATGATTCGCGATGCGAGGAGTGGGCTCGGGATGCCCACGTAGTTCATCTGCGGGGCCGTGGCCTCGTAGACATCGGGCCACTTGGCCGGCCAGAAGCGGTGACACGAGATCGATTCGGTCTGTCCGAAGATCTCGACGACATCGAGCTGGGGGCAGTGGACCCGGAAGCCCTTCAGGACCGATGGCGGGAGGGCCGCCCATCCGTAGACGGCCATGGTGAGGCTGGCAACATCGCGTGGACTCTCGTCCAGTACGCCGACGAGTGCCCGGACCATGGCCGGGGAGCCTGCCCAGAGCGCCGTCACGCGTTCGGCCTCGATGGCACGCGCGATCGCCTCCGGATCGGGTGAGCGTCCAAGCACGACGGAGCCGCCAGCGACGAAGGCCGCAAGAGCAAACACGTAGTGGCCGACGTGATACATCATCGGCAAGAAGGTCGCCACCTTCACGTCGGACTCGACGCGCAGCCCTCGTGTGAGCGTCAGGGCGAAGCCGTGAGCGGCCAGCGTCACGGTGGTGTGGGACTCCATGACGCCCTTGGGCATCGCGGTGGTCCCAGAGGTGAACAGGATCTCCCAGATGTCATCGCCATGGACGGTTGCCTCGGGCTCATCCGTGGGCTGTCCTGCGACGAAGTCGGTGAACGACTGGCTCGCGCCGATGACGTCGCCGCCGATCTCGATCGTGACGTCTGGCTCGCGGTCGGTGTCGCTGAACGCGGGACGCACCCTGGGCCACAGCTCGGCGTCAACGACGAGGTAGCTGGGCTCCACGCGATCGACCAGGTGCCGCACCACGTCCGGGGCGAGGTTGGGGTTGAGGGGAGCGACGACGACGCCGATCTTGGATGCCCCGAGCTTGAAGGCGTAGCCCTCAACGCTGTTCTCACACACCATCAAGACGCGATCGCCGCGCTGCAGCCCCGCAGCTCGCAGCCCGTGACCGACCTGGTTCATCAGGCGGTCCAGCTCGGCGAAGGTGAGGCGCTCGAAGGCCGGGTCGGCGAAGGCGCCGCTGCCGGCCACGAGCGCCTCCTTGTCGGGGGTGCTCCACGTGAGGCGCTCGACAATGTCGGCGACACTCACTCGGTTCCATCGTTGGTCGGCGCGACGGTCGTAGAGATTGACGACGTCGTGCGATGCAGATGCCTGGGTATTCACATGCCCTCCTCGGGTGACGAGCAGCACACTAAGCGAATCTCAATTCACTTGGCTAGTCTCCCAGCGACTTTTCCTGGTCTTTTTCCGGCTTCGGGGCGACACTAGTGAACTGTGAATCACATTCAGAGTGCTGTGGCGGACGCCGTCGGGGTCATCACGATGGCCCGACCACGCCATGCCAACGCCATCAATCTGCACGTTGCCGAGCAATTGACGTCAGCCGTCACGGCACTGCTCGACCGAGACGACGTCCATGTCCTGCTGTTGCTGGGTCGCGGTGAGCACTTCTGCGCCGGAGGCGACGTGAAGGCCATGGCTGCCGAGCCGCCCGAGTGGGCGACCCAGGTCGCCCGCACGATGCACGAGTGCATCCGTGCCCTGCACGCGTCGTCGAAGGTGATCGTCGCGGGGGCACAAGGCGCCGTAGCAGGTGCAGGCCTGTCGTTGGCTCTCGCATCAGACCTCGTCGTCGCGACACCCGAGACCAGGTTCGTCGCGGCATGGCACAAGGTCGGCCTGACCCCCGACGCGGGTGCCAGCTGGCTACTCCCCCGGGCAGTCGGTAGCCACCGAGCCGCAGCAATGCTTGTCGCTGGGCGTGAGGTGAGAGGCCCAGAGGCGCTCAAATGGGGTCTGGTCACCGAGCTCGCGGCCGCAGCCGACCTCCAGTCGCGGTCCCATGCCCTGGCTGCGGAAGTAGCGAGCGGGGCATGGCGTGCGGCTGGCGCCACTCGCTCGCTCCTACGCTCCGCTTGGGACGTGACACTTCCGTCTCGTCTCGGCGAGGAGTGCCAGACGATCGGACTGATGCGCAAGCAGAACCAGAGCGAGCTTGATCAGTTCCTGCTGAGTCGACCCCAGCGATGACGCTGACGACCCCGTGGCGACCGAGTCATGTCCATCCCCGCACCCCGAAGGTAGAGAACCATGTTCCGTAGGACCATCAAACCGAGCAGCCAGGACCTCGCAAGGGTCGCCGTGTTCGCCGGCATCGTTGCCGCCCTCGGGCTCATTCCCGCCATTCCGGCCTTCGGTGGCGCTGTACCGATCACGGCCCAGTCCCTCGGTGTGATGCTGGCCGGAGCAATCCTGGGGCCGCGCCGCGGCGCCCTGGCACTCATCGTGTTCCTGACCTTGGTCGCTCTCGGGCTGCCGCTGCTCGCCGGGGGTCGTGGCGGCCTCGGCGTATTCGCCGGGCCCTCCGTCGGCTACCTCATCGGATTCCCCGTCGCAGCGTTCGCGGTCGGCGCCCTCACCTATGCAGCCGGAGCCCCCTACCGTGTCTCCCGGGGGGGTCCTGGTCAACGTGCTCGGCGGTGTCTTGGTCCTCAATGCCTTGGGTATCTTCGGCCTCGTGGTGCGAGCCGACCTCAGCCCTGCCGCAGCCGTGTCGGCGGCTCTGGTGTTCGTGCCTGGTGACGTGATCAAGGCCGTCCTCTGTGCCTTGGTCGCGCGCGGAGTACACGCCGCCTCCCCCGGATTGCTGCCCGAGCGGCGTTGGCAAGGACGCCGTGACCCTTCGTATGTCTCCGTCTGAGCCGACGGACATCCTCGCAGCCAAGGACCCAGTCGAGTCCTTCGCAAAATCACACCGGGAGGGTCGCCGAGTCGCGCTCACCACGTCGGGCACCTCCGCGCGGTCACGCCGCATCGTGCGGTCCACGGCTTCGTGGGTGGACTCATTCCCGCATGTCTCGTCGTTGCTTGGCCTCGACGCCTCCAGCCGAGTATGGATCCCCGGTCCTCTCGCCTCGACGATGAATCTGTTCGCAGCCGTGCACACAGCATGGGCGGGCGCGACGCGCGTGGACACACCGCACATGGCGACGCACGCGCACATGCTGCCGGCCACTCTGCGTCATGAGCTGGATGCCCGCCCCGAAGTCCTCGTCGGCCGACACGTCCTCGTTGCCGGCGACGGGCTCAAGCGATCCACGTACGACGAGGCCACCGCCCACGGCATTCGGGTCAGCCACTACTACGGAGCGGCGGAGCTGTCCTTCGTCGCGTGGGGTGCACACGCCAAATCGCTGCGCCCCTTCCCGGGAGTCGAGGTGGCCAGCCGCAGTGGCGAGCTGTGGGTGCGTTCGCCCTACGTGTGCGAGGGATACCTGGAGGCGGACCTGGTCGTCCGCAGCGACAGCGCGGGGTGGTCGACGGTGGGCGACCGGGGTGAGGTCGTGGACGGGTACGTCGCCGTCCTGGGCCGCGAAGGCGGTATCACCACCGCCGGTGCGACGGTGATGGTGGCCGACATCGAGCACGTGCTGCGTCCCCACGCCGTGGGCGACATAGTCGTCGTGGGACTGCCCCATCCCGAGCTGGGCGAGGTGGTGGTCGCCGTGGTCACCCGCTCCGACGACGTGCCCCACCTGCGAGCGCGCTCGCGACAACGGCTGTCCACACCGCAGCAGCCGCGGCGCTGGCTGCACCTGGAGTCCCTGCCCCTCACCACGAACGGCAAGGTCGATCGACGCGCCGTGGTGAGCGCCGTGTCGACGAGTGGTGCGCTCCAGTGATGAGCCAGGTCAGCCCCGTGATCGTCGCCGCCGCGAGGACGCCGATCGGCACCGCCGACCACGCGTTCGCCAGCCTCACCGTCGAGCAGCTGGGTGCTCCGGTTCTCCGTTCGCTCCTCGACCGGACCGGTCTCAACGGTGACGAAGTCGATGACGTGATCCTCGGCAACTGCATGGGACCAGGCGGGAACGTCGCCAGGCTCACGGCGCTCACGGCCGGACTGCCGGCGGGAGTCCCAGGACTCACCGTTGATCGGCAGTGCGCCAGCGGCCTGGCCGCAATCGACCTCGCCGCCCAGCTGGTCCGCGGGGGCGCTCGCATCGTGCTCGCCGGGGGCGTGGAGTCGGCCAGCACCGCACCCTGGCGGTCCTGGCCACCAGTGGATGGCGCCGAGCCGGTCCGCTACCAGCGCGCCCCCTTCGCCCCTGCGCCAGAGGACCTGGACATGGGGCTGGCCAACGACCTACTGGCCGCCGAGGCGGGCGTTGCCCGCGAGCGCCAGGACGCATACGCGGCTCGCTCCCACGCACGCGCCGTGGCCGCGCAGCAGGGCGGCGTGTTCGACGCCGAGATCGTGCCGCTCGCCACGGTGTCGCGAGATGACCGCCCCCGCGCCGGATTCACGGAACAACGACTTGCGCGACTTCGCCCGGCGTTCCGCGCAAGGGGCACTGTGACCGCCGGGAACTCCTGCGGCATCAGCGACGGAGCGGCCGCCGTGGCCGTGGTCAGTCGAGAGGTGCAGGAACGCCTGGCCGTGCCCGGGCTGCGCGTGCTGGCCACCGCCACCACGGGCGTCATGCCCTCCCGCCCCGGACGAGGGCTGGTTCCCGCCGTACACCTGGCGCTCGAACGAGCCGGAGCCTCGCTCGACCAGGTCGACGCGATCGAGCTCAACGAAGCCTTCGCCGGGCAGATCCTGGCCTGTTGCGACGAACTCGGCCTGGACCCGGCACGGGTGTGTGCCGAGGGTGGCGCGCTCGCGCTCGGCCATCCGTGGGGTGCATCCGGGGCGGTCCTTGTGGTCCGGCTCTTCTCACGGCTGGTGACCCGAAACCAGGGCCGCCTCGGTCTGGCTGCGATCGCCGCCGGCGGCGGTATGGGGGTAGCCATGGTGGTGGAGCGGTGCTGATCAGCGTCACTGGCGTCACACACACCTACCCCGGTCGTCCCGTCCCGGTGCTGCGCGACGTCGATGTCGTGCTGGACGAGCAACGGATCGGCGTGATCGGAGCCAATGGCTCTGGGAAGTCGACCTTCGTCCGTCTGCTCAACGGACTCGTCGTCCCGTCCTCGGGCAGCGTCACGATCGACGGGCTCGACACATCGCGCCAAGGGCGTGAGATCCGCCGGAAGGTCGGCTTCTGCTTTACCGACCCCGACTCCCAGATCGTGATGCCGACAGTCGCAGAGGACGTGGCGTTCGGGCTTCGACGGCGCGGTCTGACCAAGGACGAGAGGGCCTCCCGGGTGAAAGGCATCCTGTCGGAGTACGCACTCGACCAGCACGCCGACCACGCGGCTCACCTCCTCTCCGGTGGGCAGAAGCAACTGCTCGCCCTCGCGTCGATTCTGGTGACCGAGCCCGCTCTCCTGGTCATGGACGAACCGACGACACTGCTCGACCTGCGCAACACGAAGATGGTCGCCCAACTGGTCGCCGACCTCCCACAGCAGGTCGTCCTGGTCACCCATGGCCTTGAGCTGCTCACCGACTTCGACCGGGTCCTGGTGTTCGACGAGGCCAAGCTGGTCCATGACGGCGCCCCGGCCGAGTCGATCAAGCTCTACAGAGACCTGATGACATGACGACGACCATCGGGCTCTACCGCTCGGGCACCTCGGTCCTGCACCGGCTGCCGGCAGGGATCAAGCTCTCGACGCTGGTCGTGGCCGGCTTCTGCTCCATTCTCGTGCGCACTCCTGCCCAGACCGCCGCCGCGCTGGTCGTCGTGGTGCTGGGCTATGCCGCCGGCGGGATCCCGCTCCCTTTGTTGTGGCAGACCTTGCGGCCCCTGTTGTGGGTTGTCGTCCCACTGGCTGCCTTCCAGGTCATCGTCATGGGTTGGGTTCGCGCTGCGGTCATCGTCGGCGTGATCGTGGCCCTGGTGCTGCTCGCCGGACTCGTCACCCTCACGACTCGCACTAGCGACCTGGTCGACGTCATAGTCCGACTGAGCCGGCATCTGCGCTTTCTGGGCGTCAGTCCGGAACGGATCGGTCTCATGCTGAACCTCGCCATCCGCGGAGTACCACTAGTCATTGAGCTGGCGGAATCGATCAGGGACGCGCAGCACGCGCGCGGACAAGTCGTCAGTCCACGCGCATTCGCCGTGCCGCTCATCGTGGGCGCGCTGAGGCGCGCCGACGAGATGGGCGACGCGCTAGCCGCGCGCGGCTTCGACGACTGACGTTTGACCATGCGCTTGCGAATTTGAGCGTGCCGTTGCTTGGGTTGGGTGAAAGGTCCACTCGGGAGAAACCTTGCGAGTCGCAACGGCCCGATGCTGATGCCGCAGGGCGCCGCCATCCCGCGTGGTGTGCTCCACAGCGGGGCCATACCGCGTCGCGCCTCGTGATGTCTGGTCGCTCGTCGTAGACCGCCCCACGCTCATGCCCGTTATACGGGGTCTACTTCGCCCAATGGATCGAACATCGTTGGCTCTGATCGGTCCCGAAAATCCTCGCCACCCGGGGACGAGATGCTCACCCTGCAAGAAGCCTGCGCCTTCCTCCGAGTCCCCGAAGGCACCCTGCGCTACTGGCGCCACCTCGGCTTCGGACCCCGCAGCTTCAAGATCGGCCGCCACGTCCGCTACTGGCGCACCAACCTCGTCCTCTGGGCTCACCGAACAGACCAACCGTCAACAGGAGCGGGAATGAACAGCGGCGGCTGTCGGCGTCAGCACGGAGAATGAGTCATGGCCAGCATCGAGAAGCGCGTCCGCGACGGTCGGACGTCGTGGCGCGTGCTCTATCGCACGCCCGCCGGCGCTCAGCGGAGCAAGAGCTTTGCCCGCAAGGTCGACGCCGAGCGTTTCCGCGCCAGCATGGAGACCTCCAAGGTCACCGGGACGTACGTCGACCCGACGCTGGCGAAGGTGGCGGTCGGCGCGTGGGCTCAGCGGTGGCTGGACGGGCAGACTCACCTCAAGCCGAGCACGCGAGCGCGCTATGAGGTAATCGTGCGCAAGCACATTCATCCGAAGTGGGGCCGGGTCAGGCTCGCCAATGTCTCCCATGGTGACGTTCAGGCCTGGGTCACCGAGCTGGCGCGGGGCCACTCCCTCGCCACCGTCCAGAAGATCCACCGCGTGCTCAGTCTGGTCCTCGACATGGCAGTGAAGGACGGCCGACTCGCGCGCAACGTCGCGACCGGTGTCAACCTGCCGCGGGTCGGCAAGCACGAACATCGCTACCTCACCCACGAGCAGGTGGACGACCTCGCCACGGCGACCGGCTACCCGAGCGACGTGAGCAAGTTCAGCAGTCTGGACACCCGCACCAATGAGACCTGTCGGCTGGTCGTGCTCTTCCTGGCCTCACGGGCGTCAGGTACGGCGAGATGGCCGCGCTGCGGGTCGGCCGGATCGACCTGCCCCGAAGTCGCGCGGTGATCGCCGAGTCCGTCACGCCGGTCCAGGGCGGGCTTGGTCTGGGGCACCCCGAAGACGCACCAGAGACGCGAGGTGCCGATCCCGCGGTTCCTCGCGACCGAGCTGGCAGAGCACGTGAAAGACAAGGAGGTCGACGACCTGGTCTTCGCCGGCATTCGCAACGGCCAGCCGCTGCGGGTCAGCACGTTCCGGACCGCGTTCGGTGCCGCGTCCAGGGCGATCGGCGTGCCCGATCTCCACCCGCACGAGCTCCGGCGTACCGCGGCAAGTCTGGCGATCGCCAGTGGCGCCGACGTCAAGGTCGTCCAGCAGATGCTCGGGCACGGCTCGGCGACGATGACGCTCGACACCTACGGCCATCTGTTCGATGACCGGCTCGACGAGGTCGGCGAGGCGATGGATCGGGCCCGTGAAGCGGCGCGGACGCGGAGAGGTCTGTTGCTCCGTGTTGCCCCAGCGTTGCTCGAGACCGATCTCAGCCGAAAATGAAGAAGAGGCCCCTCCCAGCGTCTCCGCTGGGAGGGGCCCCTTCTCTGACCTGTACCCCCGACCGGATTCGAACCGGCGCTACCGCCTTGAGAGAGGGATCGAGGGGTTGATGGACGATGACGAGAATCACTGAAACTGCAGGTCAGAGGCACAATCGGCGATTGGCCACCGTTGGCAATCTCGGGCTGTTTCTGGACCTTGTGTTGCCCCAGTGTTGCCCGAGACACCCGGACCGGAGCACGCAGCCCGATGGACGCGAGGAGCCGCCACGAAGAAGCGTCCTCGAATCTGTGAGGGCAGTTCGGGGGCAGCGGCGCCGGCTCTACGTCGCGCCGTTCTCGCTGTCGGTCTCCACGCTGTAGACAGGGCCGCCAGCCGTGGCAGCAAGGAGGGCCTCGGTCGCGGCGTCGGCCTGCTACCGCGTGAGGTTGTGGCTCGACGGTCCGTCGCCCTCGCCACCAGTGGCGACCGCGACCCCGCCGGCGATCGTCGCGGCGAACGGCGCGGCGACCGGCGCGAGTCCCGCTGCTCTGATGATCAGGCGCTTGCGCATCTTGCGATCGCACGTGGGCTGGCCGAGCGGGCCGGCGGTCGGCTCGACCTGCTCGACTCTCCCGCCGGTGCACATCTGCGGGTTCTGCTGCCAACTTCCCGGCCGGACCGGTCAGGCAGCAACCGCTCCCGTCACGAGTAGACCCATGAGCAGGACGGCAACGCCGAGCCGGTAGTAGACAAAGACGTCGAAGCTGTGCCGCGCGACGTAGCGCAGGAGGCACGCGATCGTGGCGTACGCGACCACGAACGATACGACCGTCCCGACCGCGACTGGCCCGATGCCGACTCCCCCGCCGACCGCTTCCTTGAGCTCGTACAGTCCCGCGCCGGTCAGGGCGGGGATGGAGAGAAAGAAGGACAGCCGGGTCGCGGCGACGCGGTCGAGGCCGCGGAGCAGGCCGGTCGAGATCGTCGCGCCCGAGCGGGAGAACCCCGGGAACGAGAGGGCCAGCACCTGCGCCGTTCCGACCACCACGGAGTCCGTGAGGGTGATGTCGGACTCCGGTCGCGTGTGCGAGCCCACCCGGTCAGCCACCCACATGAACGCGCTGCCCGCGAACAACGACGCCGCGACCACCCAGAGCGACGCCAGCGGCCCGTCGATCAGCGGCTTCGCGAGCAGTCCGATCACGACGACGGGGATAGTCGCCCACACGATCCACCACGCGAAGCTGTAGTCCGGGTCAGTACGGCGCTCCCGGCTGACTAGGCCCCGCACCCAGGCGGTCGCGAGCCGCGCGATGTCGCGGGCGAAGTAGAGGAGCACGGCAGCGATGGCGCCCATCTGGATCACCGCGGTGAACCCGACGATGCTGTCGTCGCCGACGTCCAGGCCGAGCAGGCCCTCGACGATCTTGAGGTGGCCCGTCGAAGAGACCGGGAGGAACTCGGTCAGTCCCTCGACGACGCCGAGGACGGCCGCCTGCCAGAGGCCGATCACGCCTCGGCATCCACGGGGATGGGCCGCTGGATGTCGTGGCCGGAACGGTGGGCATAGGCGACGAGCGTGGCGATCGCCATGGCGAGGATCGCCGTGAGGGGCAGGTCGCCGAATCCCAGGCCTCCGCCGATCTCGTGTTCCTTGCCGATCCAGTCGGCGAACGACGCTCCGAGCGGGCGGGTCAGCACGTACGCCGCCCAGAAGCACAGCGTCGCGTTCGCCCCGAGCCGCCACGCGACGAGGGGCACCATCATCGCCGCCAGGAAGAACAGGCCCGCCGAGAAGAAGCCGAGGTCCATGGTGAGTCCGACCAGGTCGCCGACCGCCGTACCCAGCGCGAAGGTCGCCAGGACCGTGGCCCAGTAGAAGCGCTCGCGTCTGCGGGTGTCGATGTGGTGGATCGAGAGCGTGCCCTCGGAGCGGTGCCACCAGGTGAACAGGACCGCCACCGCGAGCGCGTAGAACGCCGAAGTGACGTAGTAGGACAGACCGGTGGCGACGTGCAGGACGTCGGCCACCATGGTCCCGAAGACGGCCACCATCGACACGCAGAACCAGTACGTCGGGGCGTGGTACCGGTCGGCGCGCAGCTGAAGCCACATGGCGAGGGCGAAGCCGCCGACGCCGATAATGCCGCCGAGCACCAGGCTGGCCTCGCCGAGCCCGTCGGACGCGGCCTCTCCCATGCCGGTGGTCAGCACCTTGATGACCCAGAAGAGGGCGGTGATCTCCGGGACCTTGGCTGCGATCGGTTCGAGACGCGAGCGCCGGGATCGGGTGCGGGCAGGGACGGGAGTGGGCGCGTCGAGCGCGTCGGCTGTCGGGTACACGGGTCGGGACGTTAGGGATCGCTTCCTGCACGCAACCTGACTTGTCGCGAACTGACCACCGCCGTACGCCGCGGTCAGGTGAGTGGCAGGGAGAGGTTCCTAGCGTGCGAGCGTGATCCCCTCCCTGACGCGTACCTGGCCGGCCTCGGCCCCGTCGCGCTCCTCGTCGTGATGGCGATCGTCTTCGCCGAGACCGGGCTGCTGGTCGGGTTCTTCCTGCCGGGCGACTCGTTGCTCTTCACCGTCGGGGTGCTGACCTCGGCGGGCGTGCTCGGGCTCCCGTTCGGCGTCGTGGCGCTCGGCATCTGTGTCGCCGCACTCGTGGGCGACCAGGTCGGCTACCTGATCGGGCGGCGCGGAGGCCCCCGAGTCTTCAACCGTCCGGGATCGCGGCTCTTCTCCCAGGCCCATGCCGACCGGGCGCAAGCGTTCTTCGCCCGCCATGGCTCGCGCGCCGTCGTGCTGGCGAGGTTCGTGCCCGTCGCGCGCACGTTCACGCCTGTCGTCGCCGGCGTCGGGCGGATGCCGTACCGCCGGTTCCTCGCCTACAACCTCCTCGGCGCGCTCGCGTGGGGCGTCGGGGTGCTGACCGCCGGCTACTTCCTCGGTGGCGTGCCGTTCGTCGCGGCTCACGTGGAGCTCATTCTGCTCGGCGTCGTCGCCGTCTCCCTCGTACCCGCGGTCGTCGCCACGGCGCGCCACCGCCGAAGTGCCGGCCGTGCCGAGAAGACCGACGCCGAGCCGATCGCCCAGTCGCCGGACGCGATGTCGGGCAGTCCTGTCCGGTGAGCCGGATGCGGTTCAGCCGCTACGGACCGCCCGGGAGCGAGGTCTTCCGATGATCGTCATGTCGCTCCTGCGATCGACCGCGCCCGTCCTCACCGCGGTCCTCCTCCTGGTCGCCTGCGGCGGCACCGGCTCGGACTCATCCGAAGGGCGTGAGACCAGCAGACACGCGCCGCTCACCCCGTCGTCCGTCGTCCCCGTCTCGAAGCTCCTCGTCGTGGTCGTCGAGAACCACTCCCTGGCGGAGATGCGCCACGGCATGCCGTACACGCTCCGTGTGTCCCGCACGTACGGATACGCGACCCGGTTCCACGCCATCACTCATCCGTCGCTGCCCAACTACCTCGCGATCGCCGGAGGGAGCACCTTCGGCGTCCTCGACGATGCGTCACCCGCGAGCCACCCCGTTCACGGCAGGTCGGTCTTCGGCCAGGCCGTGACCCGAGGCAAGACCGCTCGCGTCTACGCCGAGGGCATGCCTCGACCGTGCGCGCTCGAGTCGGGCGGTCGGCGCTACGCCGTCAAGCACAACCCGTGGGCGTACTTCGTGGGCGAGCGCCCCGCCTGCCACCGCGATGACGTCTCCTTAGCCGCCTTCCGCGGCGACACCGCGGCCGGGGAGCTGCCGAACGCCGGCATGGTGGTTCCTGACCTCTGCCACGACGCGCACGACAGGGACTGCTCGCTCGGCGATGCAGATAGGTGGCTGCGGAGACTGCTGAGGCCGGTCCTGGCGGGACCGGACTTCGCGGCAGGCCGCCTGGCGGTCGTCGTGACCGCGGACGAGGACGACTACTCGCAGGGCAACCGCGTCCTTACGACGGTCCTGCACCCGAGCCAGCACGGCCACGTCGTCGGCGCCGTACTCGACCACACGAGCCTGACCCGCCTGTACGACCAGGTGCTCGGCGCGCCGCTGCTGCGCGGGGCCCGATCCGCGCCCGACCTGGCCGCAGCGTTCGGTCTTCCGATCGCCCCCCTCCTGAGCACCCGCGCCTCAGCCGCGAGGCAGTCGGATCAGGAACCGGGTGCTGGCCTCGCTCGGCGCGACGGCCACGTCACCGCCGACGGTGCGCGCGATCCGGCGGGCAATGGCGAGCCCGAGCCCGGCCCCGGATCCCGAGGCCGACGTACGACCCGGCTCAAAGATCCGCTCGACCTCCTCGCTCGCGACCCCCGGCCCGTCGTCGTCGACGAAGATGTCGACCGCGCCGGACGTCTCCACTGTCGTGACCTCGACCCGGGTCCGCGCGAAGCGCAGGGCGTTCTCGACGACCGGGCTGATGGCACGGACGGCGAGGGCGTGCGGCAGCGCCAGCCGCCCCTCCGCGACGTCGACGTCGAGCACTACCGAGCCCGCGGAGGCCTGCTCCGCGACGTCGCGGAGCACCTCGACCAGCGAGCACTGCGACGCCGTCACGATCTGCGCCTCGTTGCGCGCGAGCTCGAGCAGTGCGGTGATGGTCGCCGACATCCGTTGGCTGGCCGCCGAGATCTCCTCGACGTCGCGCTGCGCCTCCGCCGGGAGATTGTCGCGAAGCAGGATCAGGTCGGCCATGCCCTGGATCGTCGTCAGCGGCGTCCGGAGCTCATGGGCGAGCTCGGAGGTCAGCCGCTGCTCGGAGCGGATCGCCGAGGCGACCTTCTCGAGGAGCTGGTTGAGGGTCCCGGCCAGCGCACTCAGCTCGTTGTCCGGCGTGCCGAGGTCGAAGCGACGGCTGAGGTCCTGCTCGCTCCACTCGGCGGCCGTCTCGGCCATCACGGTGACCGGACGCAGGGCGCGACGGGTGGTCCAGGCAGCGATCACGGCCGCCGCGATCGTCGTGAGCACCCCGGTCACCAGGGTCACGATCAGCGCGAGGCGCTCCGCCTCCTCGTACGGCTCCAGCCGTTCCGTCACGATCACGACGCCGGACGCACCACCCGTGGCCGTGAACGGATCGGCGAGGACACGGCCGTGCTCTCCATGGGTCTCGACGGTCTTCGTGTCGACGGTGGCGAGCTCGGCGTAGTGCGCGCTGAGGCTCGTGGGGGGCGCGCCGGCGACGAGGTGACCCCGGTCGTCGTATACCGCGACCCCGGCGTCGAGCTGGGCGTCGGGGACGACCAGCTCACCCGACGAGGCCGTCGTCGCCGAGCTGATGACCGCGTCAGCCCGATCCTGGAGGACCCGGTCGACGTCGCTGGTGGTGATCCGGGCGAGCACCACCTGGACGACCAGGGTGAGGAGAAGCATCGCCACGGCGGTGATGCCGGCCGTCAGGAGGACGATCTGCCGCCGGAAGGAGCGCGGCAGGCGCGGCCACCTCACCGGATGCGAAACCCAACACCCCGGACCGTCTCGATCGAGACCGGCGAGGCGATGGACTCGAGCTTGGTCCGGATCCGGCGCATGAAGGAGTCCACGGTGTTCTCGGCCACGACGGCTCCTTCCGGCCAGGCTGCCGCGATCACCGTACGCCGACGCACCACCTCGTCGGGCCGCGACGTGATTGCGGCGAGCATCCGGAACTCCGTGGGCGTCAGGAGCACCTCGCCGGACGGCGTGCGTGCGGCGTGCCGGGCCGGATCCAGATCGAGGCCCGCCGTCGTCGAGAGCGGCGGGCGGCCGCGGCGACCCAGCGCCTCCACCCGGGCGATCAGCTCCTTGAGCTCGAAAGGCTTCGCGACGTAGTCGTCGGCGCCCGCGCCGAAGCCGGCCAGCCGGTCGTGGGTCGCGCCGAGTGCCGTCAGGAAAAGGACCGGCGCGTTCTGGCCCGCGGACCGGAGCGCCTGGCAGACGTCGCGGCCGTCGGAGTCGGGCAGCCCGATGTCGATGATCAGCACGCCGATGCCGCTGTCGGCACCGAAGAGCCGCAGCGCCTCTCCCCCATCGTGCGCCATCACCGTCTCGTGCCCGGCGAAGCGCAGCGCCTCGGCCAGGAGCCGGCGAATGGCCGGGTCGTCCTCGCACACGCCGATGATCATGCCGACCATTCTCGACCCGGCAACGTGCCAACAGCCTGAACGCGGCGTTCTGGCCGGCCCGTCGGGTAGGTCGTCACGATGCCGAGCACCACGGCCACCGCACCGATAGCGAGACCGGCGACATCGTCGACCACGAAGTGCCAGCCGAGGTAGACCGTCGCCACGATCGTGAGGACCAGGTACCCGGCCAGGACGAGTGCCGTCCGGCGCAGCCGGTAGTAGACCGCCATCAGCACGATCACGGTGGTGACACCGACGTGCAGGCTGGCGAACGCCGACACCTGGGCGAACGCGTCGTGCGCGGAGGGATCCGCGAGCAGGTGGGCGCGCTGTCCCATGTACGTCGCCTGGGTGGTCGTCACGATCGTGTGCGGAAGCCCGGCGAAGTCCTGCGGACGGTCGTGAAAGGGCCCGAGCGAGGGCACCAGGTAGTAGCTGGCGACCCCCAGGATCCACACCCAGACCGCCGAGGCGATGAAGACGACTCCGTCCCGAATCCGATCGGCAAACACCACAGCGGCGACAAACGCGATCGAGACCAGCGTCGGGAAGGACTCGTAGACGATCACCAGCAGGTACGCCGACCAGTGCTCGCCCAACAGCGTGTGGAGAAGCACCGCCGGCGAGTGCCCGAGGAAGAGCGCCCGGTCGACGCCGGTCAGGGCGTGGTCGCGGGGCGCGTTCAGGACGTCCCAGCTCTTCAAGTTGTGGTAACTGGCGTATACCAGGTGATAGGCGAGCAGGGCGGAGGCTGCCCGGAGGAGCCGCCGCACCGGCCACCGCCGGCCCAACATCTCCCAGATGACCCGCAGGCGATGCCGTCCACGCGGCACCCGCCGTACGGCGTCCAGGACCGCGAGCACCACGAAGGTCCCGGTCGTGATCGCGATCCGCACCCGGAGGATCTCGCTACCGGGGTCGCGCACCGGGATCCCGACGACCACTGACCGCCACAACGCCACTCCGGCGAAGACCACGGCGATCGCCCAGATCCTCAGCAGCCAACCCGCGGCCGGCTCCGAGTCCTCCGCGCCGTCGTCCCCGACGGGCGATCCAGCGACGTACGGCACGGAGGGCAGGGTGAGGCGCACCGCACGATGCTCGTGCCCGGCACCTGCACGCCACCTGACCGGATCGCCCGCGCAGTCAGGTGAGGTGCAGGAAGCGCGCTCGACGCTGGGACCGTGATCACGACGACGACGGGACGCTGGCTGATCGGCGTCTGCCTGGCGCTGGGACTGCTGGTCGTCGCCCTGCCGATGGGGACCGGCGTCCCGTGGGCGAGCGCGTGGTCGGTGGTCGCCGCGGTACCGGCGCTGGAGCTCGTGGGGCTGGTAGGGCTGTGGGTGCTGGGGCTGCTGTCCCACACGATCACGCTCACGGCCGCGCTGCCGTCCCTGACACACCGCCGGGCGCTGACGCTCAGCCTCACCGGCAGCGCGGTCGCGAACGTCCTGCCGCTCGGGGGCGCCGCCGGCATCGCGCTGAACGGCCGCATGGCACGGACGTGGGGGTACGGCGCCGACCAGTTCGCCGCCTTCACCGTGATCACCAACGTCTGGGACGTGCTGACCAAGCTCGCGCTGCCACTGACCGTCGTACCCGCCATCGCACTCGTGACGGGCGTGTCGATGGGACCGGCCTTCGGGCCTGCGCTCCTCGGCTCCCTCGGGTTGGCATTCGTCTGCGGGGTCATCGTCGCCGTGCTGTCCCGGGCGTCGGCGGCCTCATGGATCGGGGGGTTGCTGGAGCGCTGTGTTCTCGGCCTTCTGCGGATCGTGCGCTCACCCCGACGCGTTCGCCTGCGCCCAGCCCTCATCGATCTGCAGGCGAGCTGCAGCGGCTTGGTCCGAACGCGGTGGATGCGGCTCAGCCTCGGCATGGTGCTGTACACGGCCCTGCTGTTCCTCCTGCTCTGGGCCTGCCTCGCGGTCACCGGCTCGGCGCTCGCGCCCGCGGTCGTGCTGGTGGGCTTCGCCGTCGAGCGGCTGCTGACCCTGGTAGGCCTGACTCCGGGCGGCGCGGGGGTCGTCGAGGTCGGGCTGACCGGTGCGCTCGTCGCGCTCGGCGGTGCTTCGGCCAGCATCGTCGCGGGAGTGCTCCTCTACCGGGCGCTCACCTACGGGCTGGAGATCCCGGTCGGCGGTGTGGGGCTGGCCGTCTGGCTCTGGCGCCGCCGCGGCGCCCGGGCCGGCCCCGTGACCGGCGGGGCGGTGGCGTGATGCGCATCGTCCACGTCAGCGACTGCTACCTCCCGCGCCTGGGCGGGATCGAGCTCCATGTGCGTGACCTCGTCCACCAGCAGCGCCTCGAGGGGCACGACACCCATGTCGTCACCTCGACGCCGGCATCGGCCGGGGTGGTCGACGAACGGTGGGTCCACCGGGTCGACGCCACGGCTGGTCCTCTCGGAGGTCTCGTACGCGCGGACGCCGGGCTTCGCCGGCTGCTCGAGGACCTCTCTCCCGACGTGGTGCACGTGCACGTCTCGGTGCTCTCGCCGTTCGCGACCACCGCGGCCCGTCGGGCCTCCTCGGCCGGTCTCCCGACGTTGGTGACGGTCCACTCGATGTGGTCGCGCCTGGGCCCGCTCCCGGGGGCGGCCCACGGCCTGCTCCGCCTCGGGTCCTGGCCGGTGGTGTGGTCGGCGGTCAGCGAACCCGCCGCCGCGCCGCTGCGCGCCATGCTCGGGTCCGACGTGCCGGTGCACGTGCTGGCCAACGCCGTCGAGCCCGGATCGTGGCGACCGCTCGTCCCTGCACCACCGCCGAGCGTCGCGACGATCGTCAGCGTGATGCGGATGACCCGCACGAAGCGCACCCTCCCGCTTGCACGGATCCTGCTCGACGTGCGATGTCGGGTCCCTGGCGTCGTGCCGCTGCGCGCGATCGTCGTCGGCGACGGGCCGCAGCGTCGCGCGCTCGAGCGGTTCCTGCGTCGGCACCGGATGGACGACTGGGTCGAGCTCCCCGGACGGCTCGAGCGCGAGGCGATCCGCCAGGTGCTGGCGGATGCCTCGGTCTTCGTGGCACCGGCCGAGCTGGAGTCGTTCGGCATCGCCGCGCTCGAGGCCCGGACCGCAGGTCTGCCCGTCGTCGCGAGCTCCCACAGTGGCGTGGTCGAGTTCATCGGGCACGACGTGGACGGTCTGCTGGGCGCGACCGACGACGCCCTGGCCGCTCAGCTCGCCCGGTTGGTCACCGATGCACCCCTCCGCGCGCGGATCGCACACCACAACGCGACGGTGCCGCCACGGCACGACTGGGTCGAGGCCTGTCGGCGCACCCAGGAGCTGTACGCCGAGGCGGCGTACGCCGTGCGCCCACGTCTCGCACGGCTGACGTCGGCGGTGGCGTGATGAGCGGGCCGCCCTTCACCGTCGTGTCGTTCCACGCCCACCCCGACGACGAGGCCCTGCTGACCGCGGGCACCCTCGCCCGGGCGGCGGCCGACGGGCACCGGGTCGTGCTCGTGGTCGCCACCGCCGGCGAGGCCGGTCTGGCGTCGCAGGCCGACCTCGCCGACCTGGCCGAGCGGCGCACCCGTGAGCTCGCGGCGTCCGCCTGCGCGCTCGGCGTGACCCGTGTGGAGGTGCTGGGCTACGCCGACTCGGGTTGGGGCGGGGCGGGCGCCGCCGCACCGACGTTCAGTGATCTGCCGCCGGATGAGGTCGCCGCGCGACTGGCGGACATCCTGCGGGCCGAGCACGCCGACGTCCTGACGACGTACGACGCCGCGGGTGGCTACGGGCACCCCGACCACGTGCAGGTCCACCGCGTCGGGCGGCTCGCGGCCGAGCTCGCCGGCACCCCGGTGGTGCTCGAGGCGACGCTCGACCGTGGGCTCATCGACCGCGTGGTGCGGGTCCTCCGTCAGCTGGGACGGGCGGTGCCGGTGCCCGAGCTGCCCGACACGAGCCGGGCGTTCACCGCCCGTGCCGACCTCACCCATGAGGTCGACGTGCGCGTCCACATCGACGCCAAGCTCGCTGCGCTGCGCGCCCACGTCTCGCAGACCGGTGGCGGGCCGCGCACCCTCGCCCTCCTGCTGCGGTTGCCCCGACCGCTGGCGCGACGCGTGCTCGGCCGCGAGTGGTTTCGCGAGCCCGGACGGAGTCCCGGGGGCGTGCTCGAGGACGACATCTTCGCCAGCCTGCGCTCGCAGGTTGTCTCGCGTCCCTGATCGGTCAGGTCCGTGGCAGGTTCGCGGAGCCACTGTCGCACCATGACCACCGCTGCCGGCCGCCGCTGCATCGTCGTCGTCCCGACCTACAACGAGGCGGAGAGCATCGAGGTGTTCCTGCACGAGGTGCTCGTGGCGACCACCGACCTCAACGCCGACGTCCTGGTCGTCGACGACAGCAGCCCCGACGGCACCGGTCTGCTTGTCCGGCGGGACCCGGCGTACGGCGGGCGGGTGCACCTGCTCTCCCGGACGGCGAAGGAGGGTCTCGGCGCGGCGTACCGGGCGGGGTTCGGGTGGGCACTGGCCCACGGCTACGACGCGATCGTCCAGGTGGATGCCGACGGCTCGCACCCGGTCGACCGCGTCCCGGCGATGCTCGCCGCGCTGGACCGGCACGAGCTCGTCATCGGCTCGCGCTACGTCGCCGGTGGTCGCGCCGCGAGCTGGGCGGCGAGCCGGCGGCTGCTGTCCAGCAGCGCGAACCGCTATGTCCGCATCGTCCTCGGGCTGCGCACCCACGATGCCACCGCGGGCTTCCGGGCCTGGCGGAGCGCGGCGTTGGTTGACCTCGGCATCCTCGCCACGGAGTCCAACGGCTACTGCTTCCAGATCGAGTGCACCTGGCACGCCGAGAGGGCGGGCGCGCGGATCCTCGAGCTGCCGATCACCTTCACCGAGCGCCGGGCCGGTGCGTCCAAGATGTCGGGCCGCGTCGCGCTCGAGGCCCTGCTCCGGGTCCTCCAGTGGCGGGCCCGCGAGCTCGCCGGTGGGACCCACGGCACGAGCGCGATCGGAGCGAGCGGTGCCGCCTGAGGCCAGGGCCACCGGGGTCCACCTCCCGCTGCCGAGTCGCGAGGTGCTGACGTTCCTGGCCGTGGGTGGTGCCGGGTACGTCATCGACGTACTCGCCTTCAACTGGCTGCGCAGCCAGCCGCCCACGGCGGCCCTGGACCCGGCGGTGTCGAAGGTGCTGGCCGTGTGCGTCGCAATGGTGGTGACCTACCTCGGCAACCGGCTGCTCACCTGGCGCGACCGCGCCGGCGACACCCGCCGCGAGGTCTTCCGGTTCGTCCTGCTCAACCTGGTCGGCCTCGGCATCGCCGTCGCCAGCCTCGTCGTCAGCCACGACGTCCTCGGCCTCACCAGCCCGCTGGCCGACAACATCTCGGCCAACGTCGTCGGCCTGGGGCTGGGCACCGCGTTCCGGTACTGGTCCTACAACAGCTTCGTGTTCACGGAGACGCCCGTCGACCCCGGGCCGGAGCGCCCGGTGGACGACCGGCACCGGGCGCGGGTGCCCGCATGACCTCCCTGCTGACGCACCCCGCTGCCTCCTCAGTTCCGTCGACGCACCTGCGCCGGTCGTGGGCGGTGCCCGCGATCGCGCTGGCCGCTGCACTGGTGTGGCTGCCGAACCTCGCCCGCCCACTCTCCTCCGACGAGGGGGGATTCCTCCTCGTCGCCTCGCAGTGGTCGCCCGGGACCTCGCTGTACGGCGACTACTGGGTGGACCGACCGCCGCTCCTCATCGGGATCTTCCAGCTGGCCGATCTCGGGGGCGGCCTGCTGGCGCTGCGGATCATCGGCCTGCTGGCCGTCGTGGCCTCGGTGCTGCTGGCCGCCCGGATCGGCCGGCTCGCGGCACCCGGCGTACGGCGCGCGCCCGTGCTGGTCGCAGCGACGGCAGCCGTGTTCATGACGACACCGCTCTTCGGTGCCAGCGAGGTCGACGGCGAGCTGCTCGCGGTCCCGTTCGTCCTGGCGAGCGTGCTGTGCACGCTGCAGGCGCTGCAGCGGCCGAACCGGTGGTGGTGGGCGGGTGCCGGTGTCGCCGCGATGGCGGCCGTCCTGGTGAAGCAGAGCATGGCCGACGGTTTCGTGCTGGCGGCGGTCGTGGTCGTCTGGCTGTCGACGCACCGGCGGGGGCGCGATGCCGTCGACGCGATCGCGTACGTCGGACTCGGGGCCGTGGTCTGCCTCGGGGTCGTGCTCGTCTGGGCTGCGACCCATGGCACCGGGCCGATCGGGCTTTGGCAGGCCGTGATCACGTTCCGGGCTCAGGCGGCCGCCGTGATCTCGGGCGAGGCGAACTCCGCGACGCCCGGCAGGGCCCTGACGCTGTCGACGTCGTTCCTCGCGAGCGGTGCGATCGTCATCGTGCTGCTGGGCCTCCTGCCCGGTCTGTCCCGCCGGGCCGGCGGTCCCGACGTCCGCCTGCTGGCCGCCGCCGTGCTCGGGTGGGAGGTCGTCGGGATCGCGTTCGGCGGCAGCTACTGGCTGCACTACCTGCTCGGCCTGGTCCCCGGGCTGGTGCTGGCCGCCAGCGTGGTCGCCGGGTCCAGTGCGGCCCGGGTCCGGTGGGCCGCCGCGTCCCTCGTGTACGCCACCACCGCCGCCGTTGTCGCGACGGTCGGCCTCGTCGTCCACGACACCGACGTCCCGTCCGATGTGGCCGTCGCCCGTTACCTCGCCGACCACAAGGCGGCCGGCGACTCCGGCGTGGTCGGGTTCGGCAACCCCGCCATCCTCGAGGCCGCGGGACTGGGCAGTCCCTACCCCCAGCTCTGGAGCCTCCCGGTCCGCGTGCTCGACCCCGGCCTCGCCGAGTTCACCCACGTCATCGGTGGACCGGACGCGCCGACCTGGGCCGTCGTCAACGGCGCGTCGCTCGCCACGTGGGGCGTGGACACGAGCCGTGCGCAGGCGGTGTTCGATCGGGAGTACCACCTGGACGATGTGATCGGCGACTACCGCGTCTACCACCTCCGATAGCCGGGTCAGGACAGAACGACGCAGGCGGCCGTCCAGCCGGTCAGCACCAGACCGAGCGTCCACGTCGCCGCGGTGAGCAGCGACGCGACGGCGTACGCCCCCGCAGTGTGAGTCTGCGCCAGCAGGCCGAGCGGGTCTCGCCGCGGAGCGGAGCCTCCGAGCCGTGCGACCTGGTCGCCCGCAACGGCGGCGGCGACCAGCCACAGCGCTGCAACCGGCGTGGACAGGTCGACGCCCTCGACGTACGTCGCGGCACCGACCGCGGCCACCAGGACGTCCGCCGCGGCGCCCCGGTGCAGCCCGATCCCGTGGTCGACCACCAGGGCGACCGCGACGACGAGGAGCGCCGTCGACTCGTAGGGCGCGATCATCCGGGGACGCTAGACGCAGACACCTGCCACGCACCTGACTGCAGACCCGGCTGCAGGCGGTCAGGTTGTCGGCAGCCCGGGCCGCACAGGATGCACGCCGTGATGACTACACGACTTGGTACCGGCCACCGTCAGATGCTCAACAAGGTGCCCGAGGTCACGGTGTTCTTCTGGATCATCAAGATCCTGTGCACCACGGTCGGCGAGAGCCTCGCCGACTACATCAACGAGACCCTCGGCTTCGGACTCACCAACACCACGATCCTCTTCAGCGTCGCCCTGATCGCCGCCCTGGTCGTGCAGTTCCGACTGGATGGCTACGTGCCCGGGCCTTACTGGCTCGCCGTCGTGCTGATCAGCGTGGTCGGCACCTTGCTGACCGACAACCTCACCGATGCTCGCGGGGTGCCGCTCTGGGTCAGCTCGACCGTCTTCGCAGTGCTGCTCGCGGGCGTCTTCACGCTCTGGTACGCCCG
Organism: Nocardioides endophyticus; assembly: GCF_039543845.1. Lineage (NCBI taxonomy): Bacteria > Bacillati > Actinomycetota > Actinomycetes > Propionibacteriales > Nocardioidaceae > Nocardioides > Nocardioides endophyticus. The sequence goes on from NZ_BAABKN010000005.1 coordinate 163,673, forward strand.
GGAGGGAACGCTCTCGATCCACTCGATCAACACGACCGCGCGCGAGAGCTGGTACTGGCTGGTCGTCCTGGTGACCTTCGCGTTCGGCACCGCGATCGGGGACTGGACGCTCGAGCTCACCGGCTGGTCGCCGGGCGCCTCGATCCTCATCTCCGCCAGCCTGATCACCGCCGTCCTAGTCGCCTGGAAGCTGGGCCTGAATCCCGTGCTGTCCTTCTGGCTCGCCTACATCCTGACCCGACCCCTCGGCGCCAACATCGGCGACTTCCTCTCCGCACCTCGCAGCGAAGGCGGCCTCGGACTCGGCACGCTGGTCACCAGCGTGCTCTTCCTCGCCGCCATCCTCGCCACCGTGATCTACCTGACCGTGAGCCGCGTGGACCGCACCGAGCTCAGGCACACCCGCGACGACGAACCAGCCCCCGACGCCCACCGGTGACGCAGTCCTCCCGCAGGTGCGACCAGCAGTCAGGAAGTCGGCAGGTGAGCGGATGCAGCATGCTCCACGAGCCGTCGGCAGCCCCCGACGTCTGAGCCCGACGTCGGGGGCTGCTGCGGCGAATACCGAAAGGACCGGCAATGCCCGAAGGCCGAGCCACGCGCGTCCTGGTCGTCACCGACCACGTCGAGCCGACCCCTGCCCTGCTGGAGGCCCTGCGCCGGCGTGGCGAAGGAGGTGAGGTGCAGTTCCGGCTGGTCGTGCTGAACCCCGCCCGTGCCGAGGTGCATCTCCTGCACCCCGAGCGCCACGACAAGGCGGCCGAGGCCGAGGTGACTCTGTACCGGGCCCTCCCCCGGATCAAGGAGGTGACCGGCTGCCGCGTGAACGGCTCCGTCTCAGTGCGCCACGACCCCATGGACGCGATCGAGTCGACCCTCGCCGACGAGCCCATCGACGAGATCATGCTCGCGCTTCCAGAACACCACCTCTCGACCTGGCTCCACCAGGACCTCGCCCACCGACTCAAGCACTGGGGTCTTCCGGTAAAGACCGTCCCCGCTGGCCCCAGGCAGACGCCCGGCTAGTCTTGCGAAACCAGAGCTTGTCGAGCACCGGACGTACTCGGAACGGCCGCCATGCACGCCTTTGCATCGATGTCACTCGACCGGCACCTCGAGTTGCAGCACGAACTGCGGTGCCTGACCAGCATCGAGACGCCGGCGACCTCAAGACGCGAGTTGCTCGGGCGACGGCTGACCCAGTGCGGACCGAACGGTCCGACCGAGCAGACACAGGCGACGAACGTCACGCTCAGCCGCCGAAGACCACATTCATGGCCGCTGTGTCGCCCACCGTCGCGGCACTGGTCTGATCGGACACGGAGACAGGCCAGGTTCAAACTCGACCTGGGATGCTCACCGCATCGGCGGCCGCTCAAGCCGGTTCGAAGCCCTGGACGTCGATGTTCTTCGGTTCCTACTCAGGGCCGACGCCGGATTCCACGGCGGTCGATGCTCGACGATGGTGACTGTCCGACCGCGCACGCGGTGCTCCACGCGTACCTTGTCCGTCACCTCTGGCGGAACCTGGTTCTCGCAGAACCTCCGAATGCGCGCGAGGTCGGTCTCCGGGACAGTCATGTGCCAAGAACCTGACGAGCCAGGACCTGCGATCGACGACCTGCCTGATGAACCTTCGTCCGCCTTCGACTGGACACCGTTGGTTCTTCACGATCCCGAGAATCTGACTCAGATCCTCTCTGCTGAAGGGCTTCCAGCCCTGTCTTCGAAGCGGCACGCATGCTACGAAGGTTCGTAGATGGGTCGCCCGTGGTCGGGCGACCCACGCGGCATTTCTAGGCGTCCGTTGGTTGTCGACGGACACCGTGGAGCCAGTGATCGCGGGTGGTCCGGGTGCGTGGCGGGGTGAAGTTCTATCGCGGTGCCGCTCGTGCGGCGCGTGCCTACGTAGAGCGCGATAGTTCCAGGGCCGACGACTACTACCTCGGTGAGGGCACCGGCGTCGCCGAGCGACTCACCGCGTCGCCGTCCGGTGTCGAGCGCGCGGGCTTGATGGACGGCGAAACGTATGAGCGGTGGGTCGCTGGGATCGACGTCGACACGGGCCTCAGGAAGGGTCGGGTCCGTGACGACGCGAATGCCCTGCGGTTCGTCGAGGTGGTGGTGAATGGCCCAAAGACCTGGTCGCTGGCGGCTGCGCTTCACCCGGACATCTCGGCGGCGTTGGACGCGGCGCAGGACAGGGCCGCTGCCGAGATCGTCGGCTGGGTGGCTCAGCATGCGACGACTCGGGTCGGGCCGCGCGGACGCCAGGTGCAAGTGCCGGTTGAGCGGATCGAGGCGGCCGTGATCAGGCACTACACGTCACGTGCCGGGGATCCCCACCGCCACCTCCACCTCCAAGTCAACGCCCGCGTCTACGCCGCCGGGGCATGGCGGGGTATCCACTCGGTCGGGATCCGCGACAGCATCGAGGCCATCAACGGAATCGGGCACGCCGCGGTGGCCACCGACCCGCAGTTCCGGGCGGTGCTCGCGGCGCACGGGTTTACGCTCGACCCGGCGACCCACGAGATCCAGGAGCTGGCCCCGTACGTGGGGGCGTTCAGCGCCCGGTCCGCGCAGATCTGCCGCAACGTCGACCGCTACGAGGCGACCTGGCGTGGCGAGCATCCCGGTGAGGAGCCCGGCCTGCGGCTGCGTGAGGCGTGGGACCAGTCGGCGTGGGCGCAGGCTCGTCCGGACAAGGTCGTCCCGACGGACGGCCGCGAGCTGGTGACTCGTTGGAACGAGGAGCTGCGCGAGCTCGGTTACGTTGAACGTGACGCGGCTGTTGTGTTGGCGGGGACGCGGCCGGGGTGGATCGATCGGGATGCCGCGGCCGACCTGGTCGTCGCGAGGCTCGGGGCAAAGCAGTCAGCGTGGAACACCGCCGACCTCCGCGGGAAGACCGAGGTCCTCCTCGCCGAGACCGGCCTGCTCGCCGACTCCGCCGTGCGGGGCGAGCTCGCCGAGGACATCGCCGCCCGAGCCGCCGACCGGTGCGTCCGGTTGCTGAACCAGCCCGATGTGCCTGAGCACGTCCGGTCCCTCACGTCGCCTCAAGTTCTGGAGGTGGAGGCCGATCTGATCGCCCGGCTCGCGCGCCGCTCGGAGAAGCCGGCGCGACGCGTCCGCGTCTGCGGGCGTGGGCTGGTCCGGATCGGCCCGACCCAGGCCGCCGTGGTCGGCGTCTTGGCCGCCGACGGGCCCCTGGTGGTGGTCGAAGGTGCCGCCGGGGCGGGCAAGACCACGGCCCTGCGGACCACGCAGGAGGTACTCGCCGGACAGGGGCACCGGCTGATGGTCGTGTCTCCGACGTTGAAGGCCGCGGAGGTCGCCGCCGACGAGACCGGCGCCGAAGGGCACTCCGCAGCGTGGATGGTCCACCAGCATGGGTGGCGCTGGGACGACGACGGGCACTGGACGCGTGAACCCAACCCCCGCTCGGACCCGTCGGCACGTCTTCGCCCCGGGGACCTGCTGCTGGTCGATGAGGCCGGGATGCTCGACCAGGACACCGCCCGCGCCCTGCTCACGGTCGCGGACGAGACAGGCGCCCGGGTCGCGCTCATCGGGGACCGGCACCAGCTCCCGGCCGTCGGTCGCGGCGGCGTGCTCGACCATGCCGTCGCGTGGGCGCACCCGAGCGCCGTGGTCACCCTGGACGCCGTGCACCGATTCGCCGACCCCGACTACGCCGCCCTGAGTCTGCGGATGCGCACCGGGGATGACCCGGGCGGTGTGTTCGACGCCCTGGTCCGCCGAGGCCGCGTCGTGGTCCACCCCTCCGAGGTCGAACGCACCGCGGCACTCGCAGAAGTTGGCGCGCGCGGTGACCTGGTCGTCGCGAGCACCCGCGAGCAGGTCGCCGAGCTCAACGCCACCATCCGCGACCACCACCACAAAGCCGATTGCGGCGAGGTCATCACCACTACCGCCGCCGGCGAACGGATTGGGCTGGGTGACCGGGTGGCGACCCGACACAACGACGCTGACCTGCAGGTCACGAACCGACAGACCTGGACTGTGGCCGGCATCGGCGACGATGGCGGCGTGGTGCTCCACGGCCACGGGCGGGATCGGGTGGTTCCGGCCGAGTACGCGCAGCGGTTCGTCGAGCTCGCCTACGCCACCACCGTCCACGGTGCCCAGGGCGACACCGTCGAGGCCGCGCACGTCCTGATCGGCGAGCACACCGGTGCCGCCGCCGCGTACGTCGCGATGACCCGGGGCCGACGGGCCAACACCGCGCATCTGGTCGCCGAGGACCTCGAGGATGCCAGGAGGCAGTGGGTCGAGGTGTTCAGTCGCGACCGTGCCGACCTCGGACCGGCGAACGCGCGGCACCAGGCCATCGACGCCATCGACCGCTACGGCCCCAATGCACGCCGCCCGGCTCCTCCGCCGCCGCCTGCACCGTCGAGGCACGGCCGCGGCCTGACCCTTTAATCCTCGGACCGGGGGCGGCGGCGCCGCCGCCTCTTCACCGGCAGTGGAACGCCGATCTCGTTCGCCATCCAGGCGTTGAACCTGCCCGGGTCATGCAGCGGCCCCTTCTGGGTGGCCGTGGTCGCGTCGATCAACGGCTGCCATCGCGTCCGGATCGCCTCGGGGAGGCTCATCCGTGCCCACGCCTGAATCAGCAGCACCCCATCGACCGCACCCTCGATCATCGGCGGCGCACCGTGTTGCAAGAGCAGCTCGTAGAAGCCGATCCGTTCGGTCTCCTCCGAGAGGTCCCAGATCCGGATGTCCTCGGACCAACTCGTGTGGACCTCGGCGGGGAAGACGTACTTCCAGCCCTGGACGCGCGCGAAGCACTCGGGGATCGGGACCGACCACAACCGGTCCGGCACACCGAACGTTCCGATATCCGGGTCCTCGACGAACTCCCAGAACACCGTCGGCTTCACGGCGAGCTCCGCGCCGGCGGCATCCAGCAGCCGCTCGACCACCTCCAACGTCGGAGACTTACGCCGTGACTCGTACTCCGAGACCGACGACTGCTGAGTCCGCGCGATCTCGGCCAGACGACGCTGCGACAATCCCGCCTTCCGGCGGGCCACCTCGATCACCGTCTTCGGCTCCACGCACTAAATATCGCCGATCATCGATTGGGAATCCATACCCACCTCATGGACAAGGCCGGAAACCACCGGCCGCGGCCCGCCCGGGTCGAATTCATCGAGGAGCATCACCATGACCGCATCACCTCTCAACCCCGACGAGCACCGCGTCGCCAGAAGCCCCGGCGACGAGGTGCTCACCCTCCAGGAAGCCTGCGCCTACCTCCGCGTCCCCGAAGGCACCCTCCGCTACTGGCGCCACCTCGGATGCGGACCCCGCAGCTTCAAGATCGGCCGCCACGTCCGCTACTGGCGCACCGACCTCACTTTCTGGCTCACCGACCAGACCAACCGTCCCCAGGACCGACGGTGACCGACGACAGCCGCCCGGTCCGGAAGGCAGGATGAGTCATGGCCAGCATCGAGAAGCGCATCCGTGACGGTCAGACGTCCTGGCGTGCGCACTACCGCACGCCCGCGGGGAACCAGCGCAACAAGACCTTCACCCGCAAGGTGGATGCCGAGCGCTTCCTCGCCGGAGTCGAGAACGCCAAGGTCGTGGGCACGTACGTCGACCCAGCACTCTCAAAGGTCACCGTCGGCGAGTGGGCACAGCGCTGGCTCGACGGCCAAGCGCACCTCAAGCCGACCACTCACTCCCGATACGCCGGAATCCTGAGCAAGCACATCCGCCCCAAGTGGGACCAGGTGAAGCTCGCCAACGTCTCGCACGGTGACGTGCAGGCCTGGATCACTGAACTGACAAGGCATCACTCCCCCGCGACCGTCCAGAAGATCCATCGGGTCCTCAGCCTGGTCCTCGACATGGCGGTCAAGGACGGCCGGCTCGCGCGCAACGTGGCGACCGGGGTCAATCTGCCGCGGGTCGGAAAGCACGAGCACCGCTACCTGACCCACGACCAGGTCGAGGATCTCGCAACAGGGACCGGTTACCCATCCGACGCGAGCAAGTTCAGCAGCCTCGACACCCGCGCCAACGAGACCTACCGACTCGTGGTGCTGTTCCTGGCCTACACGGGGGTCCGCTTCGGAGACATGGCGGCGCTCCGCGTCGCCCGGCTCGACGTGAGGCGCAACCGCGCGGTCATCGCCGAGTCCGTGACTCCGGTCCAAGGCCAAGGACTCGTCTGGGGCACACCCAAGACCCACCAGCGACGCGAGGTTCCGATCCCGCGCTTCCTCTCAGCCGAGCTCGCCGACCACATCGTCGGCAGGAAGCCCGACGACCTCGTGTTCGCCGGCATCCGCAACGGCCAGCCGCTACGGGTCAGCACCTTCCGTACGGCATTCAGCGCGGCCGCCCGAGCCATCGACGTACCGGACCTGTCCCCGCATAAGCTCCGGCACACGGCGGCGAGCCTGGCGATCGCGAGCGGCGCCGACGTCAAGGTCGTCCAGCAGATGCTCGGACACAGCTCGGCCACGATGACGCTGGACACCTACGGTCACCTCTTCGAGGACCGTCTCGACGAGGTCGGGGACGCGCTCGATCGGGCCCGCGAGGCCGCCCAGCAGCGGCGACGTCTGTTGCCCCGTGTTGCCCCAGTGTTGCCCGAAGCCGAATTCGGCCGAAATGCAGAAGAGGCCCTGTCCAGCGTTTTCGCTGGTCAGGGCCCCTTTTCTGACCTGTACCCCCGACCGGATTCGAACCGGCGCTACCGCCTTGAGAGGGCGGCGTGCTAGGCCGCTACACAACGGGGGCATGTCCTCGGGAGAGGCTCCCGAACAACCTGCGAAACTCTAGCCGTAGCTGTCGTGACGCACAAAATCGCCACCTCTGAGGTGGCGATCTTCGCTGGGATACTAGGACTCGAACCTAGAATAACTGGACCAGAACCAGTCGTGTTGCCAATTACACCATATCCCAATGGCCCCGATCAGCAGGGCCTTCGAGCCCGTCTCCGGGCGAGAAGAAACCTTACACGCGAGGTCTGGAGCCGACCAAAACGCCCGGCTCTGCTGGCGTTTCGGTGGCGGTCCGGACGCCCATCCGGCGGCCTACCCAGACCACGAGGCCGAGGAAGACCAGCGACTGGGTGAGGGTCACCGGGATCGTCCACCAGCTGTCGCCGGTCGGATTGAGCGTCGACGCCATGTCGCTGAAGGCCAGCGCGATGCCGAAGGCCAGCCAGTTGTTCAGGACGTGCATCGCGATGCCCGCCTCGAGGCCTCCGGTCAGGACGACGGCGAGGCCGGCCACGACGCCGAAGGCGAACCGGTCGAAGAAGACCGGCGCACTCTGGCTGCCGTGGGCGAGCGCGAAGAGCAGGGCCGGGAAGAGCACCGCGGCCCACGCCTTGCCGAAGACGTTGCCGAAGGCCTGGGTCAGGTAGCCGCGGAAGGCGTACTCCTCCCCTGCCGCCTGCAGCGGGGTGAGCAGCAGGATGACGAGCAGGTAGTCGCGGGTCGTGCTCGTGAACTCGTTGAGCTCCCCGCTCACCTGCACGTCCTCCGCGGACGCAGGCACCATCGCCGAGACGACCAGCGTCGCGAAGAGCGCGACGAAGGCGAGCCCGAAGCAGACCAGCATCCAGCTCCAGCGGATCCGCGGAGCGATCGACGCGAGCCAACCGGGACGGAGCCCGTGGAGCGCCCGAGTGAGCAGCCACGCAACCGGGATCGCGCAAGCCAGGGAGATGTTGAGGTAGGCGAGTCCGAGTGGGGTGGGATCGTCGAAGTCGAGGAGCTGGTTGAGGCCATCGGCCACGTCACGGCCAGCGAGCTCCAGCCCGATCGCGAACGGCACCTGGATGAGCAGCGGCACGACCAGCACGAAGGACACGACGAGCGCGCCGACGCCGAGGACCGGTCGCCACACGCCGGGCCGGCCGCCTCGTTGGACGAGGTGGTAGGGCAGGCCCTGCCCCAGATCCTCTGCCACGTCAGCCCTCGGCCATCTCAGCCCAGAGCGCTCTGCAGTCGACCCAACGAGCGCTCGCGGCCGAGCAGCTCCATCGACTCGAAGAGCGGCGGAGAGATCCGGCGGCCGGTGACGGCCACCCGGACCGGCCCGAAGGCGTTGCGCGGCTTGAGCCCCATGGCGTCGACGAGCTCGGCCTGGAGCGCGTCCTGGATCGCCGCGGTCGACCACTCGTGCAGGCCCTCGAGCTTGCCACGCGCCCGCGCGACGACGGCGCGCCCGTCGTCGTTCAGGAGCTTCTCGGCGTCCGCCTCGTCCACCGCGAACGACGCCTCGTCCACGAAGAGGAAGCCGAGCATGTCGACGGCCTCGGTGAGCTTGTTGATCCGCTCGGCGACCAGCGGCATCGCCTGCTCGAGCAGCTGCGCGTCCGCGTCACTGACCGGGTCGGAGACCACGCCAGCCGCCTTGAGGAAGGGCAGCGCGCGGTCGGTGACGTCCTCCACCGACAGCAGACGCATCTGGGCCGAGTTGATCGCGTCGGCCTTCTTGATGTCGAAACGGGCCGGGTTGGGGTTGACGTCGCCGATCTCGAAGGCCGCCACCATCTCCTCCATCGAGAAGACATCGCGGTCCGCAGCGATCGCCCAGCCCAGCAGGGCCAGGTAGTTGAGCAGTCCTTCGGGCAGGAAGCCCTGGTCGCGATAGGCGAGGGCATGCGCCTCGGGGTCGCGCTTCGACAGCTTCTTGTTGCCCTCGCCCATGACGAACGGCAGGTGGCCGAACTCCGGCATCACGGTGCCGATGCCGAGCTCGATCAGCGCGGCGTGCAGCGGGATCTGGCGCGGGGTGCTGGAGAGCAGGTCCTCGCCGCGCAGCACGTGGGTGATCCGCATCAGCGCGTCGTCGACCGGGTTGACCAGCGTGTAGAGCGGGTCGCCGTTGGCCCGGCACAGCGCGAAGTCGGGGACGAACTGCGTCTCGAACGTCACCTCGCCGCGGACCAGGTCGTTCCAGGTGATCGAGCCCTCGGGCATCCGGAACCGCACAACCGGCTTCCGCCCCTCGGCCTCGAACGCCGCCCGCTGCTCGGCCGAGAGATCGCGGCAGAAGCCGTCGTACCCCATCACCTTGGAGCCGGAGGCCTTGCGACGCGCGTCGACCTCCTCGGTGGTGCAGAAGCAGTCGTAGGTGTACGACGACGCGGCCAGCTTGGCCAGCGCGTCGGTGTAGAGGTCGCTGCGCTCGCTCTGGCGGTACGGCGCGTAGGGGCCGCCGACCTCGGGGCCCTCGTCCCAGTCGAGGCCGAGCCAGCGCATCAGGTCGAGGATCGCGTCGTACGACTCCTGGGTGCTGCGCTCCTTGTCGGTGTCCTCGATGCGGAAGACGAAGGTGCCACCGTGGTGACGCGCGAACGCCCAGTTGAAGAGCGCCGTCCGGACCAGGCCGACGTGCGGGCTCCCGGTCGGGCTGGGGGCCATGCGGACGCGGACCGGGGCGTTCATCGCTGTGCCACCTTGTTCGTGAGAGTGCCGAGACCGGCGATCGAGATCTCGACCTCGTCACCGACCTCCATGGGACCGACACCCTCGGGGGTGCCGGTGAGGATGACGTCGCCCGGGAGCAACGTCATGACGCTGGAGACGTGCGCGATCAGCGTGGGGATGTCGAAGATCAGGTCCTTGGTCGACCCGTCCTGCTTGAGGTCGCCGTTGAGGTAGGTCTGGACGGCGCGGCCCTCGGCGAAGTCGGCCGGGTCCAGGTCGGTCTCGACCCACGGCCCGAGCGGGCAGAACGAGTCGAAGCCCTTGGCCCGGGTGAACTGCACGTCGCCCTTCTGCAGGTCGCGCGCGGTGACGTCGTTGGCGATCGTGTAACCGTGGATGACGTCGGTCGCCTGCTCGGGCGGCACGTCGCGACAGATCCGCCCGATCACGACCGCGAGCTCGCCCTCGAAGTGCAGGTTCTTGGTCTGCGGCGGGTAGAAGATCGGGTCGCCGGGACCGACCACGCTGGTGTTGGGCTTGAGGAACATCAGCGGCTCGGTCGGGAGGTCGTTGCCCATCTCCGCCGCGTGCGCGGCGTAGTTGCGCCCGATGCCCACGACCTTGCTCCGCGGGAGGACCGGCGCCAGCAGGCGGACGTCCTCCAGCTTGAACTCCTGGTCGAGCAGCTTCACCCCGACGTACAGGGGGTCGCCCGCCAGGGCGACGACCACGCTCTCGGGGTCGGGCTGGCCGAACTGGTCGACCTCGCCGGTGACCACGCCGTACATCGGGTCTTCGCCCGTGGTGAATCTCGCGATACGCACGCACTGACCCTATCGACCCCGGTACTACGGGTAGTCGCCGCCGTTGATGGCGAAGAACTGCTCGAGGGTGTCGGTGTCGGTGCGGCGGAGCTCAGCGGCCAGCGGCCGCCCGACGTACCGCAGGTGCCAGGGCTCGGGCGAGTAGCCGGTGACGGCGGTGGAACCCGGTTGGTAGCGCACCACGAAGCCGTAGCGCCATGCGTTGCGCGCGAGCCACCGGCCGCCCGGCGTACGGGCGAAGCAGGCCTCGAAGTCGCAGCCCGGGCTCGCCGGGGTGACCAGGTCGGCGGCGAGCCCCGTCTGGTGCTCGCTGTGGCCGGGCCGGGCGGACACCCGGTCGGCCGCCGACTGACCGCTCGCGGCCACGATGTTGCCGTAGACGCTCGCCTGGTAGCCGTAGGAGCGGTAGGCGCTCGCGATCTTGAAGCCCAGACCGAGCCCGTCGCTGTCGGCGAGCAGGCGAGTCAGCGGCCCGGCCGCCGGGACGGCGACCTGGTAGCCGCGGACCAGCGAGATCGCCGGGCGGTAAGCGGCGTCGATCGGGTGCGTCTTGTTGATCACCACCCAGATGCTCGCGGGGTTGGTCGTCGAGTGGGCGGAGCGGTCGAAGGGCTGTGTGGTGCCGGGCTGGGGGTCCTCATGCCCCTCGGACCGAAGAGTCGCGACGGCCGCGGGCGTCGAGAGAGCTCCTTCCCCGACCGGCGCTGCGCCGACGCTCGCGCACCCCGTCGCGAGCAGGACAATGGCTGCGGCCACCCCGACGGACGTTCGCGTGTTACTCACATCTCGATGACCGGAGCGGAAGGCCCACAGGTTGCATGCAACCGAACGCATGCCGGCCCGGGTCAAGTGGGGTGAAAGGAGGCCAGATGCGCGATGAAGAACGATCAACCGAGTTCGTGGAGTTCACCCGCACCCACCGGCGGGACCTGATGCGGACCGCGGGGCTGCTCTGCGCGGGTGACGAGGCGCACGCCGAGGACCTCGTGCAGACGACACTGACCAAGCTCTACCTGTCCTGGGCGCGGGTACGACGCGCCGACAGCCCGCTCGCCTATGCCCGCACCAGCCTGACTCATCTGTTCATCGATGAGACCAAGCGTGCGCACCGACGGCGGGAGACCACGTCGGCCGATCCAACGCTGGCCCTGGCCAGGGAGCCGGTGCGTGCCGGGACCGATCTCGAGCTGAGGGAGGCCGTGCTCGCGGCCCTGCAGTCCCTCGGACCACGCCAGCGGGCGGTCGTGGTGCTCCGGCACTGGCTCGACCTCGACGTGGCCGAGACGGCCCACGTCCTCGGCTGCAGCACCGGCACCGTCAAGTCACAGAACGCCCGGGCACTCGCCCACCTGCGCACCGTCCTCGAGACCGCCGACCACCACCTCATCCTGGAGGAGTCACCATGACCGACCACGACCTCAAGCAGGCCCTGCACCTCGCGGCCTCGACCTCACGACACGCGCCCGACCCGGCCGACGACCTGGCCCGCGCCCGCGCGGCCGGCCAGGCTCGGTCGCGCCGCCGCGTCCGCGCCGGGCTCTCCGGCATCGCCGCCGTGGCCGTCCTCGGCATCGGCACCACCGCCGTCCTCACCGGGCAGGACTCGTCGGGCACACCCTCGGCAGGCAGCAGCTCCACGCCGCAGCCCTCCACCAAGGCCCCGGACGGCATCCAGCTCGTCGCCGAGACGCTCGATGCGTCGCCGTACACCTTCGACCTCACGCCGCAGGGGTGGGCGGTCCAGGGAGAGCACCCGTGGACGGTGACCATCGCGCCGACCGACGGCTCGGTCTCCGACCACCCCGACGACTTCGAGGGCAAGCTGGTGATCATGTTCGAGCCCCGCCCCCCCGGCGGCCGGGAGGTCGACGTGGACGGGCGTCGGTTCTGGATCACCGGCGACTCCGGCTACACGACGATCTCGACCTGGACGCTGCCGGGCGAGCCCGAGGGCGCGGTGCGGCTCCAGTACCCCAACGACACCGGCTGGGACGAGGACACGATGCTCGCGTTCACGGCCAGCGTGCACGTCGGTGACGGTGCCGAGTTCGGCGGCGGGTCGACGGAGCCGGACGGGATGCAGCCCCTGGACCAGGTGGGCGCGCAGCGCCCGAGTGAGCGACCTACCCTGGAACCATGAAGGTGCTGCCCCGGGCTGAGTGGACTGCCCGGGCGACCGCCCACGAGGTGCGGGTCGACGCGTTCGTCGCCCCGCACCTCGCTCGGCGCTCCGAGAGCGTGAAGCACCCGGTCCACGACTTCCTCTTCACCTACTACTCCCAACGCCCGGCACAGCTGCGCCGCTGGCACCCGGGGTACGGCGTCGCGCTGGCCGAGGCGCCGGAGTACGAGTCCCTCAAGGGTTACGGGGTCTCGACAGGCTCGACCACCGTCGATACGTCGTACGTCTCGTCCCAGCGCGTCCTGCTCACCACGCTGGCGCGACTGCTGCGGGCAACGGCCTCGAGACCCGCGAACTTCGGCTGCTTCGGCATGCACGAGTGGGCCATGGTCTACCGGCTCCCGGAGGACGAGACCCGCCATGCCGACCGGCCCCTGCGGCTCGGCCCGGCCGGCACCGACGAGGTCGTCGAGTCGCACCGGATCGCCTGCTCGCACTTCGACGCCTACCGCTTCTTCACCCCGTCGGCCGCGCCGCTGAACACGCTCTCTCCCACCTCGGCCGACCGTGCGGAGTTCGAGCAGCCGGCCTGCCTGCACGCCGGGATGGACCTCTACAAGGCATCATACAGACTTCTACCGATGATCTGCTCGGACCTCATGGCCGACTGCTTCGACCTGGCGGTCGAGATTCGCGAGCTCGACATGCGAGCGTCTCCGTACGACCTGAGTGGGCTGGGCTACTCCCCTGTTGAGATCGAAACTCCCGAGGGCAAGAAGGAGTACGCCGCGGCGCAGAAGGACTTCGCCGAGCGTGGAGGACTCCTGCGCCAGCAGCTGATCGATGAGTGCGATCGGCTGTTGTCCTGACCGAAGTCGGCAGACTGCTGCACACTCACAGCCATGTGGTCGACGCTCTGGCCGTTCATCGTCACGGCTCTCTTGACGCTCGGCGTGGCCTCGACGGTGCAGCTATACGTTGTGCCGCGCGTCGAGGCTCGCAAGCGACGCGAGGACCGCTGGGAGCGCGATGTCCGCGCGCTCGGCGAGTTGCTGACCTTCGAACAGAGTGCCGCAGCACAGGCGCTAAGCACCACGCTCTGGAAGGGTGCGTTCGTCAATAGGCCGGCCCTCGGGTGGCAAGCCGACAAAGTTGCGGAGGCCAAGAGCGACGTAGCCAAGGAACTGCGTGAGGCGCAGGCTGACTACAGGCGGGTTGGAGCACAGGTCGAGTGGCTGAGCGACCGCGTGGAGGGCCTTGGTGAGAATCTCGACGGACTAACCCCGTTCAAAGCCGCGCGCCGCGGCTATCAACTTCAGCAGATTGAGTTGACGGCCCTCATCCACGAGGTGTGGAACGGAAACGGCGGGATCGCGGCGCCTCCGACCATTGAACGAGTCGACTCGATCACTAGCAACGAACTGGTAGCCGTACGCGAACTCGTGAGCACGCTCAGCGCACTTGCAGACGGTCAGGCGCCTCGTCCAGCCGTGCCGGGACGGCTTCGAGGTCGCATACTTCCGTCCCGGCGCTAGCACTCGGGACGAATCTGCATGGAGGCCGCACTTAGGACGGAATTGCTCACTAGGGTGCCCCCGTGACCATCTTCGCCGTCGTCCTTGCGATTCTCAGTCTCGTCGTGTCTGCAATCTCTCTGACGTGGCAGGTCGTCCAGCACAACCTCAGCGGGGCGCGGGTCAAGGTCGAGCTACTACTTGGCGCCATGAGGGGCAGTCAGCTTGTTAGCGGGCCATTCCACACGGTCAGGCTCGAAGACCTGGCCGACCAAGGCTTCGATAGCTTCGTTGTCGTCGTCAGAGGTCGCAACCGCGGTCGGATGCCGGTTGACGTCACTGGATTTGACGTCGCGATCGACAGTGGCGCGTCCTTCGGCTTTCCGGGTTGGAACATCAACCCGACCCTGCCGCACCGTCTTGAGCCAGGGTCGTCTGCAACGTTCTGCATTCCGCTCGAGAACATCGACAAGCTCGTGCGAGTTTCGAATCAGACGCTGGGCTCCACGAGGCTCGTGCGAGGCCGGCTCGATCTCGGGACAGGGCAGACCGTTGTGAGCAAGAAGGTCGAATTTCCGCTGTAAGCCCAAGCTGCAAGCATCCCAGGCGCTTCCACAGGCCAGTCCCAGTGCCCCAATTGGGCCCTGTCACAGCGACTTGGTAACCGTGGCAGAATCCCGACTGCTAAGACTCCCCGGTGGGGGTCTCTGCCGGCTTCCGGGTCCTCCCCCACCCCCTACGTGAGGTCCCACTCCCGTTCTACGCGGGAGATCTCGTCAGCGAGGAAGTCTGTGACGTCCTGCGCCGACGCCAATTGACCGGCAACGTGTGGCTGGAGCGACAGGTACCACTCGGTCGTCATGTACGACGCAAAGTGCTCATGTTCATCGCCTCGACGCAGAGCCATCTCCCACGACGAGAGTCCGGCTCGCCACGTGCTCACGAGCGCGCGCCGATGCGTCAATCGCTCCCGCCGCTTCTCGATCCCCCACTGAGCCCAGGGCGCGGCAAGAGAACCTACTGCGCCAGCAATCACGCCGATGAGCGCGACCCAGATTGCATCCGTCATGGCGTGCAGCGTACGGATCAATCAACGCCGCAGGTGCGTTGCACGTAGTCGAGCTACCTCGGCAGCCAACTCTGGAGACACGGGCGGCGAAGCGGCGTGCTGTCTCAGAACGAACTCGCGCTCCTCCGGAGTGAGGGGCGCGAGTATGCGCTCACGGATCTCATCGTCAGTTGGCGTCATTCCGCGAGCGTAGGAACGTCCCCTGAGCGTGCGGTGGTCCAGGCCAGATTCTGATTGGTGTTGCAACACCGCATCGCCTCGTGCATGCTTTGTGTTGCAACACCAACGAAAGGATAATGACATGACCACCATGACCCCCCGTGAAGAATCGTTTGCGTGGGCGAGCGCCAACCGAGCCCGCCGAGGACTCGGACCGGTGACCGACGCCGAACACGAGGAGTGGCGACGCAAGAACTACGCGACTGGCCCGGAGGCAGAGGCTCAGGCCAGAATCGTGGCCGAACGGCTCGGAGTTCACTGGACAGAGGTACGGGTCGCTAAGCCCCGCCGCGCCGACCTCAAGAGACTGGGAGTGCCTGAGGAATGAGCCGACCCGATCCGCGCAAGGGTGTCGCGGGTAAGACCCATGACCGTGGCGCGAACCCCGTGCGCGGCGTTCGTGTCGACCTTGAGCTATGGGAGGCAGCCGCCGAGCGGGCTGCCGGCGACGGCATCAACCGCAACGCTGCGATCGTGGCGCTGCTGAGAGGCTACGTCGCAGGCTCCATCCACCTACCCAAGACGTAGCGGAGTTCGCGCACCTAACGTGGCTCTATGACCACCCAACCAGGCGGCATCCCGAGACGGAGTGTGACTAAGGACGAGTGGGTCGACTATCAGATGGCGACGCTGCCGCCACTAACCGCGGGCGTGCGCACTGAACTGGCTGCGCTCCTGCGCCCGCGAGGTTCAGGACTTGCGGAGAGTGGCCTCGTTGCCCAACTTGACCCCCCAGCCGACGAGGCCGACCAGTAGCGCCATGTTTCCTGCCCATGCTGCGAGGGCACCGAGTGCGGCCACGACCGCGCTACCCGTGTCGCCGGTGCCGACCTCCCCAGCCCCCGAGGTGACCAGTTCGGTTCCCGGCCATGCTGCGAATGCGACGACACCGCCAATGATCGACAGACCGATCCCTCCGAGGATGAGTTTCTTGAGGAGTTCCTGCGCGCTCTCGCGCATGTAGTCGACTGCCATGACGAACGTTCTAGCGGAGAACAGCCACGTCAGCCGGTAGAACGACGAAAGAGCCCCACTCAGCGCGTGGCTGAGTGGGGCTTCGTCTTTGCTTACCGCAGAGCGGCTGCCGCGCGGTTAGCGCGGCTCCGTGCTTGTCGACAGCGGTCGCTACAGGTCACGCGGCCACTATCCATGATCTGGTCGAGGTCCATAGGTTCCTCACACCAGCAACAGAGGCCGTCGAACAGGAGCATGTCCTCGTCTGGACTGGCGTGCTGGCTCCACATCTCAGGCAGCCTGCTCGCCGGGCTGGCCGACCTCACTGACCGCGACTGCCTTGAAGTGGAAGGCGTCCGCGTCGCCAGTGCCGAACCGGCGGATGCCGCCACTGCCGTCAGAGGTTGCGTCCCGAAGACAGACGCCCGCTTCCTTGTCACTCATCGCAAGCTGTGAGTTGGAGATACTGACAACCTCGATTGAGGCGATGCGTCCGAGGTTGTCAACGGCGATGCCGGTCGTGCGGTTGAGCGCGTCCTGGAAGGCGTCGGCGAGTTCTGGGCCACCCCGGCTACCTGCCCAACCGGCCACAATGACGCCCTCGATTGTCACCGTGCGCTCAGCACCATCAACAGATTCCACGCCGTCACACCGGGCGTTGAGAACCGACATTCGACCGTACGTCTGCTGGGTTGGGGTCTGGAGTAGGAGCCCACTCGCGCCCTGATGCAGGGAGTGACCGGGGTCGGCGTACTGGGTTGCCACTGAGCGAATGAGGTGGGCGCCAAGTCGCCGACAGTCCGCGGGTGACACGTTCGAAATGACCGGGAGCGCCGGGTGCCCCCAGACATTCAGGGAAGCACCCTGGCTGGCTCCGTAACTTCCGCCGCCAGCGCCAGCCTCGATGCGGGCGTCAATGCGACTGGCGGCGTCCCCGATCGCCGTCAGATCAAGATCCTTGTGGATGCCGTCGTTTCGGAAGTAGGTCAGTTGGACCTCCCCGCTCAGTGCCCCGTCGCCGGTCGCGCTCGCTTCGGCGATCTGGGTAAGTACGATCAGTGGCAGTTCGTTGCGGGCCGGGCGCGCTGTCCCGATGTCGGCGAAGGTGCAGTGAATAGGGATGTCCGCGTACGCGTTCGCCAGCGCTTGGGCTGCGATCTCAGCTAGCCGCGTGTCCGTCGAGCGCACCGCCTTTGCCGTCGTATTCGCTGCCGAGTTCGCCGCCCGGATGCGAATCTCGGCTCGGGTGAGGTCGGCCTCCGCTGCCGCGAGGTCGGCCGGCGTCGCGATGTCTGGCTCGTCGAGGACTTCCCAGTCCTTCTTGATGTCCCTGATCTTCTGTTGGGCCGCGAGGTACTCAATGCCGATGCTGTTGAGTCGCACCTTCGCCTGTCGCGCGGTCTCGTTTGACGTCTCGATCACCGCTCGCTGCTTGTCCTCGGCGCTGCGGATGCTGGTTTCGAACCTAGTCACTCTGTGGGTCTCCTCGGTGTTTTCGATGGTGGGGTCAGTTGACCGGAGCGAAGCGAGCGAGCACCCTGGCGTGCGCCTCAAGCTCCCCTCGGGTGTCGCCCTTGAGCGCCTCGGCGAGCTCCTCAGGGAGCCCGAATCGAAGGGCGACGTTCTCGACTAGCAGCGGGTGGTTGGCGACTCGCCCTGCCTCGCGGATGGAGTCCAGCTCAGCCTCAAGCCCCTCCGACGTCCGAGAGCCAGCGAGCAGGGCTTCGGCCTGCTGGATGCGGAGCCGGGTCGCTGCTGCCTCGCGACGCACCTTGCTGAGGGCTCGGATCGCCCCTCTGTGATCGAGTGCCTGCTCTGGTACTTCCTGCTGCTCATCTACCGCCGCGCTCATGTCGGCCATCACCAGCGCTGCGCGCGGGCGCGTCGCGCTGCTGCGAGGGCGTCGAACTCGCCGTCTGGGTCGCCGAGAGGATCGAGTCCCCCGCTGAGCTCCGGGTCGTCTGCCGGCTCTACCGAGGCGAACTTGGCGAGCACCTTGGCGTGTGCCTCGATCTCCTCGGAAGTCTCACCCTTTAGCGCCTCGGCGAGTTCGTTCGGGAGGTTGTGCTCGAGCGCTGCGCTCTGGACGAGCTGTGCGCGGTCGATGTCGTTGGTCATTGGGTTGCGGGCTCCTCTGGTTGACGGATCTGGATGCACCGCACCCGGCCTCCTGTGACGTGTGAGCGCCTGGGAGGCCGGGTGCGGCGGTTGTGCCTATTTAGTTGTTGTGCGGGCGGTTGGCGGGATTACCAACCTCCCTGTGCCTTCCCGAGTGCATCCCAGAGGTCTTCCTCAGAGGAGAGCGTCTTGCCGGGGGCGGCGTTATAGATGAGCGTCTGCGAGACCGATCGAGCGGCTGCTCCGGAACTCGGGGTGTTCGCCGACTTCGGCTTCTTGGGCTTCTTCGGCTTCTTCGGCTTGTCCTTCGGCGACTTGGGCTTCGTCGGCTTGGGCACATCGACGGTGAACGTCACGCCGGTCATGCCGGCGAGTTCCGCGAACGCGGCCTGGATCACTCCGAGCTGCTCCACGATGTTCGACGCCCCGGCTGCCGTGCTGTCGCCGATGGCGGCGAGGAGCGCGTCAGTTGCGGCCTTGATCGGGTCCTTCATCGCCTGGAGCTCTGCGAGCAGAACGTCCACAGCGTCGGTCGCGGTCTTGAGCTCGTCGACAAACACGTAGTCGCCTACCTGCTCGCCGGTCTCGATGCTCAGACCTTCAACCTCGCCCCAGAGGCCGTTGAGGGTGTCGACCCCCGCCTGACCCTCCTTGAGGATCGAGCGAATCCACGCAAGCGCTTCGGGACCGGCCTGCGCGATCTGGTCGATCACGTTGTCGTCGAGCCCCATGTTGATGAGGGCGTCGACCCCGGCGTTGTACTCAGTCAGATCCTTGATCTGGCGCTCGAGGAACTTGGTCATGGAGTTGTACGACGAGCCCGCGTTCAGGATCGAAGCGGTGCCCATGTACGCGTCGGCGAGACCCTGCTTGTACGACTTGATCTGCTCGCGCAGACTGTCGAGGTTGGCGGATGCCTCCTCGAGCTGCGCGTTGACGTCCTCGTACGCCTCGATCGCAGCGTCCAGCGCCACGGCCTGGATCTCCCAGCCCTTCGCCAGACCCTTGCGCGTCTTGAGAAGATCCTTGGCTGCCTGGACTTCCGCCTGGGCACCGTTGACGATCTTCTGCTGTGCCGCCTGCTTCTTCTTGGCGGCAGCGAGGTCACGCTCTGCTGCGTTGAGCTGGATCTGCGCCTGCTTGCGCGCCTCGGCATTGCCCGCCTTGCGGACCTGCTCCCTGCGCGCCTCGACGACTGCCTGAGCCGACTTGACCTTGTTGTCGTACTGGTCGAGCTTCTGCTGCTCCTTGTCGCGCTTCGACTTCGCCTTCTCGAGCCGGTTCTCGGCACCCTCGAGCGACTTACTGATCGCGTCACGCGCCGTGGTGGCGCTCGCCTGCACGCTTTCGAGCCAGTCCTCTGTCGCCTTGATGAGCGCATCGCGTACGGCATCGCCGAGGGCGTTGGCCGTGTACGTGATGAGCTGCGTCGGCTCCTGAATACCCCCGCCCGCGGCGATGCGGCCGGACTTCCCCTTGCCCTCGGTCGTGTAGACCGTGCGCAGGTTGGTCGTGGCCGTCGAGACCTTGCCATCGAGGTTCTCGAGCCGGGTGATGATCGCGTTGATCTTCGCCGTGGCGAGATCGTTGATGTCGACCGTGGCCTTGGCGGTGACCTTGGTGTACTGGACGAGTCGGGTGCGGATGGTCTGGAGGGGCTTGGTCGCCTCGTCCTTGACCCGCACCTTCGAGACGCCCTCAACCTTGTCGAGATCCTCGACCTTGGCCTTGGTGTCGTTGACCTGCTTGTCGCCGGTCCTGGTGTCGATGGTGATGCGCGGACGAGCCGTCGTGCCATCTGCCGCCTCGAGCTGAGCGAGGACGCGCTTGACCTGCTTCCAGGTGAAGTCGGCGCCCGACTCCTCGATGATCGTCTTGACCTTCGCAGGCACGAGGTCGTACTTGTTGGCGAGCTTCGCCATCCCGCGCACGGTGGCGGGGATGCCGACAGCCTCGAACCGCGTGAGAACTGCCTTGGGGATGCGGTCCCCACGGAACATCGCCGAGTAGTCAGTGATCGCCGAGATCTTGCGACGCATCGCGGCCGTCGTGCGATCAAGGTCGCCGGTCTCCTCGGCGAGGGCGTCCGCGGCGGCGTGGTGCTGCTCCCCGAGCTTCTTGTACATCTGGTACTCGTCGCCCTGCGCCTTGGTCATGGTGTCGCCGTACTGGCGGTAGAGCGCCTGAGCCTGTGTTGCGTAGGCGTCACCCTCAGCGTTCGCGGTCGCAATGACCGCGGAGAGCTGCTTGCGGGCGTCCGCCTCGCCGGTTACCGCGTCTACGACCGTCCTCGCGGATAGGCCATAGTCGGCTGCGATCTTGAAGGCGTCGCCCTTGACGAGGTTGTCGTACGCCATCGCCCGAGTCGCCTCGGTGGTCGCACCCGTGATCCGATTCAGGGTGTCGGCGTACGCGTTGCCCTTGGCAGTCGCCACGTCCATCGCGTCACCCGAGTCGTGGGTGTTGCTGGTGAAGCTGAGAAGCGCGCCCGCAGCGCCGCCGATAACGGCACCCCACGGGCCGAACGTTGCGCCCATCGCGGCGCCACCCACAGCGCCGGACAGGATGCCGACAGCCTGGTTGGCGCCGCCGAGTTCCTGGCCCATGATGCCGATAACCCCGCCCACGGCGGCGATACCGCCTCGAGCGCCAGACATGCGGGACGTGAGCCCCTGCGCTGCGGCACCCGCTCGGAAGAAGGCGCCCTGCGCGAACGTGGCCTGGTTGCCGGCGACCGTGACGGCCATACCGAACTGCGCGACCTTGGCGCGGATCATCGTCCCCAGCCACATAGTGCCGCCGACCAGGAGGCCGAGCGAGACGAGGTGACCGAGGGCTCCGGTGACCGGACCCGGAAGCTGCTGGAACAGGTCGATGAGCTCGTTGATGGGCCGCAGGACGGTGGCGACGTTGCCCGCCAGGATGCCGATGGAGCCACTCAGATCGTCGACCACGGGACCGGCTACCTCGACAGCGTTGACGAGGAGATCGCCGAGCGCGTCGATGAGCGGGTCGAGGTCGTCAGTCAGCCGAGAGACTGCTGGTGCAGCCGTGTCGAGTGCTGGAGCGAGCCCGCGTGACACCGAGACGGTCACGTCCCCGACTACGCCGAGGATGTCGGCCAGGGCGTCGGAGACGGCCGGCAGTGACGGAGTGAGGTTGTCGACGGCGGTGTCGAGCTTGCCGAAGGTGTCCTCGATCGAGTTCTGGAGCCCTGGACGGTCTAGCGCGTCGAAGACGGCGCCAAGCGCCTTGCCCGCGGTCTCTCCCGACTGTGGGAGCACGTTTGCGAGCAAGTCAGACACGCGCAGCATGAACGAGCGGAACTCTGGACCAGAACCGCGTGAAACGCCGTCCATCGCCTTGTGAGCGCCCTCGAAGACGCCCGTGAGGTTGCGCTGGAAGTCCGCAGCGTTCACCGCGTCGGAGACGTCCTCAAGCGTGTCGGCCAGGCCGGCGAGTGAGCCACCACCAGCCGCTTCCGCAGCCGAGGCCAGCCCGGACAGAGTGCTGCCCGCGGACCCAGCGGCATTGGCGAGGTCTTCCAGGGCGGCGATGCCCGTATCGACGTACTCCTGGAGTCCGGCTTGGCCCTTGTCGTCGAGCCATCCGTTGAACTGCTCGTTGATGTCTCCCCACCACCCGGCGAGGCGCGGAAGGTTGCCCGCACCTACGGAGCCGAGCTTCTGGAGGATGCCGGCGTACGCGTCGGTGTGGTCGCTGGCAATGTCGACCGACTCGTTGAGGTCGTCGAACATCGACTGGAGTTCGCCGTTGAACTTGCCCTGGGTGGAGCCTGCGAGGTTGGAGAAGAAGCCCCCGAGGGAATCGGCGGTGCGATCGAGACTGTCGGACAGCTCAGGCAGCAGGCCATCCACAAGACCGCGGATCGGCTCCTTCGCCTTCGTCCAGAACCGTTCGGACATCGAGTCCTGCAGATCGCTGAACTTCTCGCCAACCTCTGGGAGTTCCTTGTTGAAGTCCTTGAGCACGGCGACAGTGGCGCCAGCCCCGATGGCGATTCCACCGAGGATCCCGGGCAAGGCCAGACCTGCGCCGGCAGTGGATGCGAGGGAACCCCCGAACGCGAGGGCGTTGCTCGTACCGGCGCCGAGGGCTGCGCCGAGGTTGGTGACGGCAGTCGCCGAGGCCGCGATCTTGGGTGTCTGTCGGTCGAGTTCTCCGACCCACTCCGTGAAGTCTGTCCCGACGTCCTTGAGTGCTCGAGCGCCGGAGAGGGCAGCCAGTGAGGCACCCACCTTCGCAGCGGCAGCTTCATCGAGGTCCGGTGCGACCGAGACTGTACGGCGGTGCGTAAGGGCTGCTAGCTGAGCCTGGACCAGCTTCTTGTCAGCCTCGCGGATGCCGAAACCGACCTCGACGCTTCCGACTCGTCGCTGGGCCTGGTCGACCGCATCGCGGGCATCATGGATGAACTGGTCGACGTTCATCTCGAAGCCGATGGTTACGTCTTGCAGCACCTTCTCGATGGCAGTCAGCTCGCGCTTGGCTTCCGCGCGGAAGCCCGTGGTTGTCGGGCGAACCTTCACGGCGACCTCGCCGATGATCGTGGCGTTAGTCATGTGTCACCCCCTTCTGGGGCATGTAGAAGCCCTCGCGGAATTGCTCCCCCGGCGAGGGCTTGAAGTGGTCGTTGAGCGTCAGGCAAGAGCGCGACGGAAGTAGTCGAGGATTGGCTCATTGCCCATGTACGCGGTGGAGACGACCTTCGGCGTGAAGCCCTGATCGTGCAGGACGATCGCCAGGTTCACCTCGGTCGGCAGGAGGCCGGCCTCGATCCACCGCGGCATGTCGTCGGGTAGTCTGATCCCGTACGTGGCGTACAGAAAGTCGATCGCCTCGGGTGAGTACTCGGTCCAATCAGTGTCGGCCATGTCCGCCTCCATCGGCGTCCGAGACCAGTCCGCACGACCGGACAGTGCCATCGGCGATCGCGCCAGCTCGGGGAGCAACGGAAGCACCACACCGGCACCGACAAGGCACCTGAGTATCACGAGAGGCCGGATACGTTACGAATGGCGTAAGCCAGCCGATCTCACGGCTCCTACGTATTTCTGCAAGACGTACGGGCGCCACGCTCGGATTATCTTTCACCGGCAGATGAGATAGTCCCTTGCCAACATGGATTGACTTTGATTTTGATGGAATGAAGGTTGAAATCTCACTTCTCCTAAAAGTTTCTAACTTGACAATTCTTCTTATCTACCTTGCCGGTGGAGAACTCAAGACAGAGCGGCATGCTCCCCGGTGGCATCGGAGACCGTATTTCTGTACTACTGAACGCCCCACCTGTACTTCTGTACGTTTCTCGCTACGCCGCCAGATCCGCGGTCGCAGGGCGTCGCCAGAGGAGGTCGAAGCGATCTCCGGGCATCAGGTAGAACGTCGTCACAGCGCCTCTGCCGGCGCCGACCGTCTCGACACGCAGCCAGCCAGCTTCAACGAGTGCCAGAACCCCGCGCTGGGTATATGCCACGTGGCGCCCGGCCCTGTCTGTCACGCCCACGGCGTCAGCCAGTGATCGCCACGGCATTGCGACCTTCGAGTCGTCGCCGCATAGCCGCGCGAGCTGCTTGGCAACGTACTGGCCACTCAGTGGGACGTCTCTGACGGCATTGGCGCACCAGTAGCCCGCCTGGCCGGACGGCGGGGAGCATTCGCCCTCGAGCGCGAACCGCCGCTTTCGTAGTAGCGGACGGTGACGCTGCACCCTCGCTTCGAACTGTTCAGCCTGCAACGCGGTGACGCGCCAGATAGGCGTCGATGTCGTCCTGGCGGTAGTAGATCCCGTGACCGAACTTGTACGAGCGGAGCGGCTCGCGGCCGGAGCATCGCCAGTTGGATAGCGTCGTCGGATGCACGCCGAGCTCTTCACTTGTGGCTCGACGAGAGCGGTAGGCGTGTCCACCAAGGTCGAATGAGTCCATGTCCCGATCAACCTCCTTTCAAGAGTGATGTGTGTTCATCGCACGGATGGGCAAAGAGAGGAGCCCCCGTGCCCGCCAAGAGACACAGGGGCTGTCGGACCGGGACTCGCTCGCCCGATGCTGGACATCGGTTGCTACACGAGGCACGCCGGTCGGAAGAGGTCTACACAGTTACTGTCGGTCTCAGAACCGCTTCGCATGCACGTCGCCGAGAAGAACTTTCACCGCTACACAGTTACTGACGGTCTCAGAACCGCTTCGCATGCACGTCGCCGAGAAGAACTTTCACCGCTACACAGTTGCTGACGGTCTCAGAACCGACCCATGTCGGATGGTTTCGGTCACGACTTCGCAACTTCGTGCCGGGCGTCGGTCCACACCTGCCGGGCCGACTCCGGCAACGCCGGAGGCTGGTAAGACAGTTCCACGACCTTGGGAAGCGGCTTGAGGTCGATCTCGAGGTGCTCGGGGTAGCGCGGCATCCCGCGGTAGCCCTTTCCTCGCTGCTTGAGTCGAATTCCGAGGCAGACCCGCTCAACCACGGGACGGAACTTGTCTACGTCGTCGGCCCACAGCCAGAGCGCCTCCACGTCATATAGGTCGACGCTGAAGGCGTTCGCGGCTCGTTGCGCCGAAAGGTCTGCGATCTCGCTCAGTCGATGCTCCGCGGCCTGTACGCCGGCCGTCAACGTCTCGACTCCGACCCTCCCGGACGCAAACAACTCACCGAGCTCGGCGCGGCGACTCTGTAGTGCCTTCTCCTCAATCCGGAGTTCGGCGGCGGCTACATCCGAAGCGGAATCGCCAGTGGCGAGCACGTCAGCCCATGTCTCGACTCGCTCAATGACCACGCGCGTCACAACACTGTCCACCCACTCCGCGGGATGCGAGACGCAATGCCGGCCACTGCATTCGTAGACCCTGTATGCGTTTTCATCCCCCGCGGTGCCGCGCCAACCACCTCTGACCGTCGCTCCGCACTTGTCGCATGTCGCGAAGCCCGTCAGGAGGTTCGTACGACGCCCCTTACCGCCAGCGCCGCCGTTCGAGCGCCTGTCGGGATGGTTGAGCAGACGTACGACCGCCCTATACGTCGTTTCAGGCACGATCGCGTCCCAAGCAGCCTTCCCGACCTCCACGCCGTTGTAGACGCGGATGGCGGCATTCCTGGCGTTCAGAAGGACCGGCCGGAGAGACGCCGCCTTCCACGGGTTGCCCTTGTTCGTCGTGAAGCCGCCCTCGGCCAGCTCTCGCGACACTCGAGCGAGCGTGTAGCCGTTCAGAAGTTCTTCGTACGCCTTCTTGAGTGCCGGCGCCTCGTCGGGATGGAGTGTGCCGTCTATGTTCAGCCCGAAGGGCCTAGTCGGCCACCACGGCTTGCCCGCTTGCGCGCGTTGCTTCGCCGCGAGCTTCTGACGTTCGGCCTTCTGCTCGCCTTCGTACTGCGCCCAAGCGGTGACCGTCTTCGCCACCGCTCGCCCGGCAGGCGTCGACAAATCCAGGTGTCCCGTCTGGACAGCGTGGACGTTCACGCCGAGGTCAATGACGCGCTCGAGCTCACGGCTCAGCCGGACGAGTCGGTCCGTGTGCCAACAGAGGATTGCGTCGGGCTTGGACGACAGCAGCCGCTCAAACTCAGGGCGACGAACTCCCGTCGTCGCTGACAGATCGTTGTCCACGAAAACATCGCGGACCGTCCAGCCCTTCGCCTCTGCGAGTTCGCGACACGCCTGCTCCTGCCGGGCGACGCCGAGTTGAGTTCCGCGCTCATCCTCCGAGAGGCGCACGTAGAGCGATACGTTCAGTGGTGTCGACATCGCGTCACATCCTAGTTGCCTGCGTGTCACTCGTGCAGTGACCTCTACAAGCATGCCTTCCGGCTGACCCCGATGATCAGCTCCGACCTGGTCGCGGACTGCTTCGAGCTCGCGCGCGACATCCGCGAGCTCGACATGCGCGCGGCGCCGTACGACCTGGAGGACCTGGGCTACGCCCCCGTGCGCATCGAGACCGCAGCCGGCAAGGCGGAGTACGCCGAGGCGCAGCGGGTCTTCGCATCTCGTGGCGAACCGCTGCGGACGCGGCTGACCGAGGAGTGCGAGCGGTTGCTGGCGGCCGCCTGAGCGACCTACACCTCCATGGTGGGCTCGGCAATCAGGAACGACAGAACCGCCAGGATGGCCGTCAGCAAGGGCGTCCCGATCGCCAGGACCACGAGCGTCCAGAAGACCGACAGGTTGAGGTTCACGATGCCAGCGTAGAGATATCGCCGCTGACTCGGGTGGTTTCGAGGCTCGGCGCTAGCGCGCGTTACACCTCAACCACCGTGAACGGCGTATCGCCCCTCGCTTCCTCAGCGACCATGACGGCGTTTGAGGCGCGAGCGAAGCGAGCCTCGAGACCACCACCCGCGAGCTGTGACAAACGTCCCAGATGGCGGGTCCCGGGTTGCGGTTCACCTGAGAACGCGAGTTAGGTGAGGCTTACCTAAATCCCATTCTCGGAAGGATCGACGGTGCCAACTCCCCCTGCCCAACATCTGTTCCACCCGGCCCACACCGACCAGTACGTCGCGACGATGCGGCTCGGCGTCGACTTCCTCGCGAGCTCGCTCGGGCGGGTCTCCGGCCCGTCGACGGGGGTCCGCCCCGAGGTCGCGGCCAAGGCCGTGACCGACGTCGACCTCGACCGGCCGTTGGGCGACCAGCGCGCGGCGCTCGAGGAGATGGGCCGGCTCTGGCTGGACGACACGGTCTGGTTCCACGAGCCGTCGTACGCCGCCCACCTCAACTGCCCGGTCGTCGTGCCGGCACTGCTCGCGGAGGTGTTCGTCAGCGCGGTCAATCCCAGCCTCGACACCTATGACCAGAGCGTCGGCGGCACGTACGTCGAGCGGCACCTGGTCGACTGGACGGCGGGCCGGATCGGATACGGGCCGGACGCCGACGGCATTTTCACCAGCGGCGGCACCCAGTCCAACCTCCAGGCGCTGCTGCTCGCTCGCGACCACGCGATCGCCACGGGGTCGCGAGAGGCGCGACCACCGGAGATGTCCGGCCTGCGCATCCTGACCAGCAGGGACGGCCACTTCAGCGTGCAGAAGGCCGCGCGCCTGCTGGGCCTGGGCGACCGCGCGGTCGTCACCGTCGCGACCGACGGCGACCGTCGGATGGAGCTCGGTGCCCTCAGCCGCGCGCTCGCCGAGGTCGCCGACGCGGGACTGACGCCGATGGCCGTCGTGGCGACCGCCGGCACCACCGACTTCGGCGCGATCGACCCGCTTCCCGAGATCGCCGCACTCTGCGAGGGCTACGGCACCTGGCTGCACGTCGACGCGGCGTACGGCGGCGGCCTGCTGGTCTCTCCCACCCGGCGCCACTGGCTGGCCGGCATCGAGCGCGCGGACTCGGTCACCGTCGACTTCCACAAGACCTGGTTCCAGCCGGTCTCGGCGAGCGCCTTGGTCGTACGCGACGGCCGGCGGCTCGGGCACGTCACCTGGCACGCCGACTACCTCAACCCGCGGGAGATCGGGGGCAACCCCAACCAGGTCGACAAGAGCCTCCAGACGACTCGGCGCTTCGACGCGCTCAAGCTCTGGCTGACCCTGCGCGTCATGGGCCCGGACACCATCGGGACGTACGTCGACCGCGTGGTCGAGCTCGCCGCCGAGGTCGCCGAGGCACTCGATCCGGCGATCGAGCTCGCTGCGGCCCCGCAGCTGAGCACGGTCGTGCTGCGCTACCGGCCCGACGGGATGTCCGAGGACGAGGCCGACCGGCTCGTCCCACGGATCCGCACGACGCTCTACGAACGCGGCCGCGCCATGGTCGCCGCCACCAAGGTCGACGGACGGCACTGGCTCAAGCTCACGCTCCTCAACCCGCTCGCCACCTCCGACGACATCCTGGCCATCACCCGCCAGATCGTCGAGATCGGGGAAGATCTGGCCGCGGCGGTGGCGCGATGAGGGACTTCATCGGCATCGGCGTCGGTCCGTTCAACCTCGGCCTCGCCTGCCTCACCGATGCCGTCGACGAGCTCGACGGGGTCTTCCTCGAGGCCCGCGACGAGCTGGCCTGGCATCCCGGGATGATGCTCGACGATGCGACCCTGCAGGTGCCCTTCCTCGCCGACCTGGTGACGATGGCCGACCCCAGCTCGCGCTGGTCGTTCCTCTGCTACCTCAAGGAGACCGGCAACCTCTACCCGTTCTACATCCGGGAGTCCTTCTACCCCCTGCGGCGCGAGTACGACGAGTACTGCCGCTGGGCCGCCGAACAGCTCGAGTCCGTCCGGTTCGGCCAGGCGGTCACGCGCGTTGACCATGACGGCTCGTCATACGTCGTCACGACGTCCACCGGCGAGCAGTACCGGGGACGACGGCTGGTGCTCGGGGTCGGCACCAAGCCGCGCGTGCCGGAAGCCCTCCAGGGCATGGGAATCCACTCGGCCGACTACCTGCTGCACAAGCACGAGCTGCAGCGGCTCGGCTCGATCACGATCGTCGGCAGCGGGCAGAGCGCCGCGGAGATCTACCGAGACCTGCTCCAGGAGAGTCCCGACCACGGCTACCGGCTGACCTGGCTCACCCGGAGCCCGCGCTTCTTCCCGATGGAGTACGCGAAGCTGACGCTGGAGATGACGTCGCCGGAGTACACGTCGTACTTCCACGACCTGCCCTCGACGACGCGCGAGCGACTCGGGCGCGAGCAACGCTCGCTCTACAAGGGCATCAGCGCCGACCTCGTCGACGAGATCTTCGACCTGCACTACCGACTGCGGGTGCAGGGCGATGGGCCGCACACCACCCTCGTCACCAGCACGACGGTGACCGGCGCGACCCGCGACCCTGCCGGTGACGGGGCGTACGAGCTCGCCTGCCACCACGACGAGACGGGTGAGGACTTCACCCTGCGCAGCGAGGGGCTCGTCCTGGCGACGGGGTACGCCGCCGAGGTCCCGTCGTTCCTCGACCCCGTGCGCGACCGGATCCGCTGGGACGACCGTGGCCGCTTCGATGTGGCGCGCGACTACACCGTCGACCACGGCAACCGCGAGATCTTCGTGCAGAACGCCGAGGAGCACACCCACGGCCTGGCCGCTCCCGATCTCGGCATGGGCGCCTACCGCAACTCCGTGATCATCGCGGCCCTGACCGGTCGCGAGGTCTATCCGGTCGAGAAGCAGATCGCCGTCCAGAGCTTCGGGGTGCCGCGATGAGACTGACCCTCGAGCCGCTCGACCTCGAGACCGACATCGCACTGCTGCACGCCTGGGTGACCCATCCCCGCAGCGTCTACTGGGAGATGCAGGACACGAGCATCGCCGACGTGGCCGCAGAGTACCGCCTCATCGACGAGAACCCCCACCATCACGCATGGCTGGGCCGGGTGGACGGTGCGCCGGCTTTCCTCGTCGAGACCTACGACCCGGCCCACTCCGAGCTCTCGGGCCTGCCGGAAGTGCGCCCGGGCGACCTCGGCATGCACGTGCTGGTCGCGCCGACCGACTCGCCGGTGCACGGCTTCACGCGCGCCGTCTTCGCCGCCGTGATCGACCACTGCTTCGCCGACCACGCCGTACGACGGGTCGTCGTCGAGCCCGACACCCGCAACGACCGGATCCGTGCGCTCAACCGGGAGTTCGGCTTCCGCGAGCTCCGCACGATCTCCCTGCCGACCAAGGAGGCAGCCTTGTCCGTCCTCGACTCCCCCAAGATCCAGCAGAGCCATCTCACCCCCGACTACCTCGCCCGGGCTCAGCGACGCCTGGTCACCAAGGCGATCAGCGAGTACGCCCACGAGCGGCTGCTCGAGCCCGCCCCTGACGCCGCCGAGGACGGGCAGGGTCGGTGGGTGCTCAGCACACCGACCGGCGATACGACGTACTCCTTCGCCGCGACCAGGCTCGCCCTGGACCACTGGGCGATCGACCCCGGCACGCTGCTCCGGTCGGTCAAGGACGAGCCCGCCGATCTCGACGTCCAGGACTTCGTCGTGGAGTTCGCCGAGGTGCTCGGCATCCCGGACGCGCTGCTGCCGACGTACCTCGAAGAACTGGCGTCCACGCTCGCGTCGGCCTGCTGGAAGCTCCGCCATTCGACGGCGACCGTCGACGACCTGCTGCGCGCGGACTACCAGCAGACCGAGGCCGCGATGACCGAGGGACATCCCGGGTTCGTCGCCAACAACGGCCGGATCGGGTTCGGCGCCGACGACTACACGGCGTACGCACCCGAGACCGGGAGCGCCGTCCGCCTGCACTGGCTGGCCGCTCGGCGTCAGCACACCCGACTCTCCCTGGGCGCCGGGGTCCGCGAGGCCGACGTGCTCGACAAGGAGCTGCTGCACGCACACGGCCTGGACCCGGAGGAGTACCTGCTGCTGCCGGTGCATCCGTGGCAGTGGCGCAACAAGATCGCGATCACGTTCGCGCCTGATCTCGCGCGGCGCGACCTGGTGCACCTGGGCGAGGGGTCGGACGACTACCGCGCGCAGCAGTCGATCCGCACGTTCTTCAACACCACGGACCCGACGAGGCCGTATGTGAAGACCGCGCTCTCGATCCAGAACATGGGCTTCATGCGCGGGCTCTCGCCCAGTTACATGGCCGCCACCCCGGCGATCAACGACTGGGTCGCCGAGCTCGTCGACGCCGACCCGACTCTGCGCGGCTGCGGTTTCTCGGTGCTGCGCGAGCACGCGTCGATCGGCTACACCGGCGACGCGTTCCACCGACTCGCCGAGCACACCGGCACCAGCTCGCCGTACCAGAAGATGATCGCGGCGCTGTGGCGCGAGAGCCCGGTGCCGCGAGTCGCCGACGGTGAACGGCTGGCCACGATGGCGGCGTTGCTGCACCGCGACGCCGAGGGCCGGTCACTGGCCGCAGCGATGATCGCCGCCTCGCCGCTCGACGCGGTCTCGTGGCTGCGCAGCTATCTCCACGCCTACCTCCGGCCGATCGTGCACTGCCTGCTCGCGTACGACCTGGCGTTCATGCCGCACGGCGAGAACCTCGTGCTCGTGCTGCGCGACCAAGTGCCGGTGAGGGCCTTCATGAAGGACGTCGGCGAGGAGGTGGCGGTCATGGACGACGAGCGCGACCTTCCCGAGGACGTACGCCGGATCCAGGCCGAGGTCGATCCGGACGTGAAGGCACTGGCGCTGCACGCCGACGTCTTCGACGGCGTCCTGCGGCACCTCGCTGCGATCCTGCACGTCGACGGCGTGCTCGACGAGGGCGCCTTCTGGGCCGAGGTCGGGCGCTGCCTGCGTCAGCACGCCGAGGAGCACCCGGAGCTGGCCGACGCAGCGGCGGCGTACGACCTCTTCCGGGCCGAGTTCCGGCGCAGCTGCCTCAACCGGCTGCAGCTGCGCAACACGCTGGAGATGGTCGACATCTCCGACCAGGCGGAGTCGCTCATCTATGCGGGAACGCTGGATAATCCCGT
This sequence comes from Nocardioides endophyticus, assembly GCF_039543845.1. Lineage (NCBI taxonomy): Bacteria > Bacillati > Actinomycetota > Actinomycetes > Propionibacteriales > Nocardioidaceae > Nocardioides > Nocardioides endophyticus. The sequence continues at coordinate 195,334 of NZ_BAABKN010000005.1, forward strand.
CGCATGACCTCACGCCTGACCGAGACCGTCATCGACAGCTCCGACCCGACTGCCCTCGCCGACTTCTGGTGCCGCGTCCTCGGATACGTCGTGCTGCACGAGGGGGACGACTACGTCGAGATCGGTCCCGCCAAGGTGCCCGACACCGAGCTCCTCGAAGGGATCCGGCGCGGTCCGGTGGCGCCGGCGCTGCTCTTCGTCCCGGTGCCGGAGGCGAAGGCGCGCAAGAACCGGCTGCACCTCGACCTCACGCCGATCGACGGTTCCCAGGCCGACGAGGTCGCGCGGCTCGAGGCGCTCGGCGCCCATCGGGTCGACATCGGCCAGGGGCAGACGAAGTGGGTGGTGCTGGCGGACCCGGAGGGCAACGAGTTCTGTGTGCTGCGCAGCCTCGCGCCGGGCGAGTTCGAGCTCCCGGCCGATGGAGCGGCGGCGGGCTAGGGTGCGTCGCATGCGACTCGGACGCCTGCTGCTCGCCGCCCTGCTCGGGCTGGTGCTCGTCGGATCGTTGACGACGGCCGTGCACGCCGACCCGCGGTGGGTCTTCTACACGAAGGACAAGACCCGCTACGAGTCTCCGTGGTTCAAGGGCGCGCACCGTGTGATGGTCCCCTATGGCTGCACGACCGCGCCGTACTACTCCCCCGACTCACGCTGCCGCGACCAGCGCGGCTTCCACCACGGACTCGACATCGCGATGCGCTGCGGCACGCCGCTGTATGCGCCGTACAGGTTCAAGGTCGTCTCCAACGACTCCCTCGGGCCGGCGTACGGCGACAACCCGCTGCTGCTGCGCAACGCCAGGCTGGGCTGGGACCTGGTGATCGGGCACACCCGGCGCGTCTACGTCCGCGAGGGCCAGGTCGTGCGGCGCGGCACGATGTTCGCGCGTGCCGGCGACAGCGGCGCGCCCGACGGCTGCCACCTGCACTTCGAGCGGCGCGCCGTCGGCGGTGGACTCTCCACGGCGACCTGGCCGCGACCGTTGCTGGCGCTGACGCCGCGCGAGCGGCCATGACCGACCAGCGGGTCCTGTCGCACTTCATGGACGCCGACGGCCGGCTGCACACCATCCCGTCGAAGCACGCCAAGCTGCTCGTCGTACTCGATCACCTGGCGCAGCGGTGGACAGTTCGAGGTCTGAGGACACGTCGGTCGGCTCAGAACCGGTACGTAGTCTGGCCGTGATCGCCGCCGAATGCGATCACTTTCGAGGCCGTGACCCGGTAGACGCGGGCACCTCCTGACGTGCTGCCACCGGAATCGCTGACCTCGACGAACTCCTGGTCGCGGACCACGAACTTCCAGTCCTCGCCGTACTTGGCGAACCACGCCTCCGCCAACGCCTCGAGCAGGCCGTCGTCGGTCACCCGCTCGGCCGCTCCCCCGACGACCAGCTCCACCCCGCTGTTCCAGCGGCGACCGCCGGTGTTGCCGGTGGTGACCGCGACGTGTGGGTGCGCGTCGAGGTTCCGCTGCTTCTGCTCCTCCGCACCGGTGCAGAAGGCGAAGGCGCCCTCGTGCCAGACGCCGACGAGCGGGACGGCGTGCGGGCGGCCGTCCACGCGGACGGTGATGATCCAATAGAGCTGGGCGTCGACGAGGAGTCTCTCGATCTTCGCCCACGCAGGTGCGGTGGCCGACGGGTCGCCGTACCTCGGGTCGATCTTTCCGATGGTCATGTCAGTACCGACCCGGGCTCGGCCCGCCACTCATCGGCCACCCAGGGCGTGTCCTAGTGTCGCCGACAGCCTTCCTGACCAGCTCCTCGAACTTCTGCACATCGGCGTCGCTCAGGTCGGTCACGGCGTACGCCGTCGGCCAGATCGCGCCGTCGTCCAGCTGCGCCAGGTCGTTGAAGCCGAACGTCGCGTAGCGAGCCTCGAACTTCTCCGCCGGCTGGAAGAAGCACAGCACCTTGCCGTCGCGGGCGTACGCCGGCATCCCGTACCAGGTCTTGGGGTCGAGCTCGGGCGCGGTGGGTGCTTCTCGATTCCTGGCGACCCCAGCACGGGTATCGTCGGCGTGTGAGCAACGACTGGCGCCACGAGACGATCGAGAAGGTCCGAGCCCTGATCCTGGCGGCCGAGCCCGACATGGTCGAGGAGACCAAGTGGCGCAAGGCGTCGAACCCCGACGGCGTACCGACCTTCTCCTGTGACGGTCTGGTCTGCACCGTCGAGACCTACAAGGACAAGGTGAAGCTCACCTTCGCCAAGGGTGCGTCACTGGACGACCCGTCGGGTCTCTTCAACGCCAGCCTGGACGCCGGCACCCGGCGCGCGATCGACCTCCACGAGTCCGACTCGCTCGACGACGACGCCTTCGTCGAGCTGGTCCGCAGCGCCGTGGAGCACAACCGCTCCTGACCCGCGCGCATCTCGTGCGGTGTCATGACACACCGGTTGGCGGCATGATGGCCGGGTGACCACCGGAGCCGCGAACGACAAGGCAGCAACGCTCCTCGGCCTGCACACCGGTCCCGGCTTCGTACTCCCGAACGCCTGGGATGCCGGCTCCGCACGCACCTTGGAGCACGTCGGCTTTCCAGCCATCGCCACGACCAGTGCAGGCATCGCCTGGTCCTGGGGAGTCCCGGACGGTGGGTCGCTGGACCGCGAGACCATGCTCGCGCACGTCGGCCGCATCGTGTCGGCAGTGAGCGTGCCGGTGACCGCGGACCTGGAGGCGGGGTACGGCGAGACCGCCGACCACGTCGGGGAGACCGTGGCCCGCGCCGCGGCGCTCGGTGTCGTGGGTGCCAACATCGAAGACGCCCGGACGGGCGGGCTGTACGGGATCGAGGAGGCGGTCGACCGGATCGTCGCCGCACGTGCTGCTGCACCGAAGGGCACCTTCGTGCTCAACGCCCGCACAGACACCTACCGCGCTGACGCCGAAGGGGACGTCTTCGACGAGACGGTGGAGCGTGCGGTCCGCTATGTGGAGGCAGGTGCCGACTGCGTCTTCGTGCCCGGGGTCGTCGAGGAGGACACGATCCGCCGGCTCGCTGTCGCGGTCCCGGGACCGCTCAACGTCGTGGCCGGGCTCGCGAGCACCACCGACGCGCCGACGCTCTTCTCACTCGGCGTCAAGCGGGTCAGCGTCGGCGGCAGCCTGGCCCGGGCCTCGTTGAGCATGCTGGAGCGCGCCGGTCGCGAGCTGCTCGGCCCTGGCACACTCGACTTCCTCGACGGCGCGATCTCGTACGCGGATCTGCAGCGACGCTTCGGCACGTGACCGCCCGCGGGACGGCGCACCTCGCCGGCTCCCTTCGAGTCTGGCGTGACGGGCAGATTCTCGCCGTGGGTCTGGTGGACGGTGCGGGCTTGATTCGCATGGGCATCGCACCGAGCGTCGATCGGGATACCCCGCTCGCGACGCGGTTGTTGGCCGACCTGTCGGATCCGGCGCGTGGGCCGCTGCCCGCGGCCGGCTTCGTCGCACTCGGTGACGTCCCTGACTTCCGTCGGCCCAGCTGATTACGACGGTGTCGTACGGCGGTCGACCCGTTCGTAGCACTGGTGAGAGGACGCCCACCGATCACAGGAGATGACACATGCAGCATCCGGAGCCAGTCGCGCGCCGACTGTTCGACCTCACCGAGCCGATCTCGCTGGTCAACTTCTTCTCCGACGAGCCCAACGAGTCGATGGCAGCGCTCGGCTTCCACAACTACTGGGACGGCTACTTCGCCGGACGCTCTGCGCCGCTCGGACGGGTCTCGGCCGAGGTGGTCCACGCGGTCTTCTACAACTTCGCCGACGGTGAGGTGGCCCGCCACATCCCCCAGGTCTGGGACACGACCACCCCCGTGGCGGCGCACGCCGCGCGCGAGCAGGGCTGCGTGGCGGCGCTGCGGCGGATCCTCGGCGATCTCGTCGAGACTCCCGGGCTCGCACGCGCTGCCGAGCTGCTCGCCAAGGCCTCGACCAGTGCACCGACCGAGGGACGGGTCATGTACGCCGCCCTCCGCGCGCTGCCGATGCCCGAGGAGCCCGTCGCCCGACTCTGGCACGCCGCCAACATGCTTCGGGAGCACCGCGGAGACGGCCACATCGCGGCTCTGGTCTCCGAGCGGATCGGCGGGACCGAGGCCCACGTGCTCAGCGCTCTCGACATCGGGATCCATCCCGCAGAGTCGTTCGGCAGGATCCACCACCTCCCCAAGGCCCGTCTGGCCGCGGTGATGGAGGGCTTGCGCGATCGCGGCCTCCTCGACGCCTCGGGCCGCTTCACGGACGCCGGGCGTGCGACCAAGGTCCGGATCGAGGCTCTGACCGACGCCCTCGCAGAAGCTCCGTACGACGCGCTGGAGCCGTTCGAGCTCGATGACCTGATCGCGTCGCTCGAGCCCATCTCCAGGACGCTTCGGGCTGCAGGGTCGAAGTAGGACGCCTAGCCTCGATGCTCCGTCAGGCTGGTTGAGCCGACCGCGCACCCGTCAGCAGCCGGGTCCCGTCGACCACGATCTGCAGGCCCAGCGCGAAGTCCGAGTCGTCCCGCGGCGCGTCCTCGATGGCGCCGACGGCGCCTGCCTGCAGGTGGGTCTGCTCGTCGACGGCATGACCGAAGACGTAGTGCAGCAGGGTGCGAGCGGCCGTCGGGACCAGCGAGGGTTCGAGCCCACCGTCGGTGAGGGCGTCCGCGAGCTCGTCGTACGGCGTGGCCGCGCCGAGGCCGAAGGAGCGGACGGTGGCGACCAGCTCGGCGCCGTCGCGGTAGGCGAGCATCGCGTCGCGGAGCTCGGTGCAGACGGCCTCGACCCGAGCGTCCCAGGCGGCCGGGCGCTGGCTGGAGGTGGCGTGGCGCCGGCCGCGGGCGAGGAGCTCGTCAGCGACGGCGGCGAGCAGCGACTGCTTGTTGGGGAAGTGGTGGTAGAGCGCGCTGGGCTGGACGCCGAGCTCCCCGGCGAGGCGGCGCATCGTCAGGTCCGCGAGGCCGTAGGTGTCGAGCACCGTCAGTGCCCGGTCGACGACGTCGGCGCGGTGGTGGCGCACGTCACACCCCTTCCTGTTGAAACTACTCCTCGGTCACGATTGACCGGGTTCGATCCGAACCCTAGCCTGAACGGCGTTCACCTGAACACCGTTCAGGTCCGATCGAAGGAACCGAGCATGACGATGTCCAAGACACCGACCACCCCCACCGCGGACGCGCCCGCCGCGCGCCGTCGCTCGTCGACGACCGACATCGCGCTGATCGCGGGCTTCGCGGCGCTGATCTCGGCGTGCGCCTACATCGGGGCGATCCCGGCCGGCGGCTCCGGCGTACCGATCACCCTGCAGACCTTCGGCGTGATGCTCGCCGGCTGCGTGCTCGGAGCGGTCCGCGGCTTCCTGGCGGTCTCCCTCTACCTCCTGCTCGGCGTCCTCGGCCTGCCGGTCTTCGCGGAGCACTCCTCGGGCCTCGGCGTCTTCTCCGGCCCGAGCGCGGGCTACCTCTACGCGTTCCCGATCGCCGCGGCGCTGGCCGGCTTCCTGGTCAAGTACGTCGCGCGCGAGCGGCGTACCCGCGCCATCTGGGTGTTCGCGTGCTCGATCACCGCCAGCATCCTGGTGATCCACCCGATGGGCATCGCCGGCATGAAGCTCTACTTCGACGTCTCGTGGCACGAGGCCCTCACCTACGACACGCCGTTCTGGCTCGGCGACATCCTCAAGACCGCACTGGTCGCACTGGTCGCCGCCGAGGTGTTCCGCGCGTTCCCGTGGATGCAGCGCGTCGACCGCTGATCCGTTGCCCACGATCACCTTCGACGCCGCCGGTCTCAGCGTCCCCGTCGCCGGCGGCACCCGGGTCGTCCTCGAGCCGACCACGATCGAGCTGACCGAGCAGCGCGTCGGGATCATCGGCGCCAACGGGTCGGGCAAGTCGACGCTGGCGCGGATGGTCAACGGCCTGGTCGCGCCCACCACCGGTCGCGTCCTCGTCGACGGTGTCGACGTCGCGCGGCACGGCGGCGCCGTACGGCGCCGGGTCGGCTTCTGCTTCACCGACCCGGCCTCGCAGCTGGTGATGCCGACCTGCGTCGAGGACGTCGAGCTGTCGCTGCGGCGACACGAGAAGAACGCCTCGCGCCGCCACGACCGGGCGCTCGAGGTGCTGGGCCGCTACGGACTCGCGGAGCACGCGGACGTCAGCGTGCACGCGCTCTCCGGCGGGCAGAAGCAGCTGCTCGCGCTGGCCGGGGTCCTCGCCGTCGAGCCCGCGATCGTGGTCGCCGACGAGCCCACGACCCTGCTCGACCTGGCCAACACCCGGCGGGTCGCCGACCTGCTCTTCGCCCTCGACCAGCAGCTGGTGCTGGTCACCCACGACCTCGACCTGGCCCGCCGTTGCGACCGGGTGCTGGTCGTCGAGGGCGCGAGGGTGCGGTACGACGGTGCCGCCAACGCTGCGGTCGACGACTACCTGACCTCGGTCGCGTCATGACCACCACGGGACTGGTCGGCGTCTACCAACCGGGCACGACCGTGCTGCACCGGCTGCCCGTCGGCGCCAAGCTCGGGGGGCTGATGGCGCTCAGCCTGGCGATCGTGCTGGTGCGCAGCATGCCGTGGGCGTGGGCGTTCCTCGCGATCGCTCTCGCACTGGCGCTGCTGGCCCAGGTCCGGCTCGGCACCCTCCTGCGGGCGGCCCGGACGGTGCTGCTGCTCGCGGTGTTCGTGGGCGCGCTGCAGTGGTGGTGGTACGGCCGCGACAAGGCGATCGAGACACTCGTCGACCTGCTCGCGCTGTCGATCGCCGCCGTCGTCGTCTCGGCCACCACCCCGGTCAACGCGATGCTGGACTCGTTCATCCGCTGGATCACTCCCCTGCGGCCGATCGGTGTGGACCCCGAGCGCGTCGCCCTCACCATCGGGCTGGCGATCCAGGCGCTTCCGGGCACGGTCGCCCTGGCCGTCGAGACCCGTGACGCGGCCCGGGCGCGCGGCGTACGTCACCCACGCGCCTTCCTCGCACCGTTCGTGGTGCGGGTCGTCGCCCGCGCCCACGAGACCGGCGACGCGCTGCACGCCCGCGGGATCGGCGACGACTGACGTCAGCGTGGCGGATGCGCGGCGAGCCACTCGGCGGCACGCCGCTTCGAAGCGCGTGAGAGCCAGGCGTCCTGGACCACCTCGGCGACCTCATCGCGGGTGAGCTCGCCGATCCGGCTTCCGCGCAGGAGCACCGACGGGTGGCCGTTGAAGTGCGGAGTCGTGAAGTACGGCGTGGACTCGTCGAGCACCATCGCGTCCTTGTCGGCGGGGTCGACCCAGAAGACGATGACGTCGTCGTACCTCTCCCCGGTCTCCGGGTCGAACGCGTCGGGCCGCTGCGTCCGGAAGAAGACGAACGACTTCTTGCCGACCTGGTAGACGGGTCGACGCGAGCCGGGCGCGAGCTCGGCGTACGGCATCGAGAGGGCGATCTCGTGGACGTCCTCGACTCGGGCCTTGCGCGTGCGTGGACTCATCCGGAGTAGGGCACCTCGCTCTGCCACCCCTCCTCGTCCTGGTGCGCCGCGGCCCAGATCGCCTCGGCGACCCGGTCCGGTGTGAACGCCCCCTCCCGCCCGAGGGTGCCGCGCACCGTCACCGACACGGCGCGGATGCCGTCCGGCTCGAGGGTCTTGTCGAGGCTGTGCACGAGGTTGCGTACGCCGGCCTTCTGCACGCCGAGCGACGCAGCCTTGTGCCAGGGCTTGTCGGCGGCCATGCTGCCGGTGACCGTGATCCGGCCGCCCGCGGACATGAACGGCCGAGCGGCCTGCACGCTGGTCAGCAGCGCACCGACGCCGAGGGCGACGTCCTCGAGGAGCTCGTCGACCGTCAGCTCGAGCGGATCGCGCTCGCGGAACGCGCTCGGGTTGAAGTGGAGCACGTCGATCCCGCCGAAGTTCTCTGCCATGGAGGTGATGACCTCGGACGTCGCGTCACCGTCGGTGACGTCGACGACGGCGATCTGCCCGTTCGCGCCGAGCTCCTCGAGGTCACCGCCCAGCTCCGCGAGTTGCTCCTCGTCGGTGCCGAGCAGGCCCACGTCGTACCCCTCTCGGGCGAAGAGACGCGACACCGAGCCGCTCACACCCGGTCCTGCTCCGACGACGACGATCACGGGACGACTCATGCGTCCACTGTCTCAGAGGGGTTGGTTGACGAACCAGCGATGACCGAACGGATCCCGGAAGATCGCCACTCGCCCTGCGGGCGGACTGTCCTCGGGACCCCGGTCGATCGTCGTACCGGCCTCGGCGACCCGGGCGCAGACGGCGTCCACGTCGCCGACCGTCAGGTGCAGCGACACAGCGTTGCCGCGACCGGGGTCGGGCGGTGCGACGCCCGCCTCGGCGAACTCGTCGGACATCATCCAACCGGCGCCGCCGACGGCCAGCTCCACATGGCCGATCCGTCCGTCAGGCATCTCGATCGGCGCGTAGGTGATCTCCGCGCCGAGCACGTCGACGTACCAGGCGATCGCGGCCCGGGCGTCGGCGACGCAGAGGTACGGCGTCAGCTCACCCATGGCTAGCGGAAGTCGATCGGGGTGTTCCACGCGGCACCCGAGCCCGGGTCCTTGCGCTTGCCGCAGCGCGGGCAGACGAGCGCAGCAACCTGGCCCTCGTCGTTGTACTCACGCCGGAACTTCTTGGCCGGGACGTGGTACCCGACCAGGCAGAGCAGGCGGGACGGGCTGGCCACAGACTCAGGATGCACCCATGCAAGGCGACAGTCGAGGGCTCACCACACGTCTGCGTCTCGCCAGTCGCAGGAGATCGGGTCGTCGAGGTCGAGGCCCGCGGGGCCGCCGAGGACGTAGATCGAGTCCTCGTCAGGAGTAGGCCTCAGTCCGTCGGGCGTCAGCACGGACGTCGGCCCGCGCCAGAGCGACCAGCCGCGTGACTCGTACAGCGACCTCCCTTCGCGTGACGAGCACAGCGCGAGCAGGTCGTACGCCGGCGCGAGCGACTCGAGCCCGGCCATGACCGCATGGCCGTGGCCACGTCGTCGGTGGTCTGGATCCGTGGCGACCGCCTCGACGTAGCCGCACCGGAGCGCCCGGCCTCGGTGCAGCATCCGGCGCAGCACGACCGCACCGTGCGCCACCAACACGCCGTCCTCGAAGACCAGCGCGTGCATCCCGCCCAGCGCGTGCTCCCAGTCCGCGTCGCCGAAGTCGCTGTACGACGCGTCGCAGAGTGCGCGGGCGGCAGTCAGCTCGTCGGCCGAGAGCTGGGCGGTGTGGCGCACGGTCACCATCCCGGGGGCCTCCGGTCGGCCCAGGGCGCGGCGGTCTCAACCTGAGCGGCGAGCGCCACGAGCAGCTCCTCCTCGGCCGGTCGGGCCGCGAGCATAACCCCGACCGGGAGCCCGTCGGGCGTCCAGTGCAGGGGCAGGGAGATGGCCGGCATCCCGGTGACGTTCCACGCCGAGGTCCAGGGCGTGAATGCCTTCTGGGCGTCGAAGTCGGCCTGCGGGTCGGCGTCGTCGCGCAACGCCCCGAGCAGCACCGGCGGGGTCGCGAGCGTCGGCGTCAGCACGGCGTCGTACGGCGCGAGCGCGGTGAGCGCCTCGGCGGCGAACCGCCGCATCGCGCCGATCGCGAGCCCGAACTCCGGTCCGCTCACCGCCCGCCCCTGGTCCGACAGCCAGCGGGTGAGAGGCCGGAGGAGGTGCTCCTTCTCGGGTGGCACGACGGAGAGTGCGGTCAGCACCGCCCAGCAGGTCTCGAAGACCGGGACCGCCTCGGGCGGCAGCGGCACCGGGACGTCCTCGACCTCGTGACCCAGCGACTCCAGCAGCCGCGAGGCGTCGTCCCAGGCCCGTGCACACTCGGGGTCGACGGGAGTGTCGGTGATCACTGGTGTGATGAAGCGACCGATCCGGAGCCGCCCCGGGTCGCGACCGGCAGCAGCCAGGAACGTCTCGGAAGGAGGTGGCGCCCAGGAAGGATCGCCCACCCGACGACCGGCGAGCACGTCGAGCATCGCCGCCGCGTCGGCGACCGTGCGGGCGATCGGCCCGGCCGTCGCCAAACCCACCGGGTCGCCGTACATGGGGTGACCACTGATCCGCCCACGCGTGGGCTTGAGGCCGACGAGCCCGCAGCAGGAGGCCGGGATCCGGATCGATCCACCGCCGTCGGAGCCCTGGGCGAGCGGCACCAGGCCGGCCGCGACGGCGGCCGCGGCTCCCCCGGACGAGCCGCCGGCCGTGCGGGTGCGGTCCCACGGCGTGACGGCCGCGGGTGCGACGTCGGGCTCGGTGTAGCAGGGCGACCCGAACTCGGGCGCATTGGTCTTGCCCAGGCTGACCAGGCCGGCCGCCTCGAGCGAGAGCGTCACACCGTCGGAGACGTCCGGAACGAAGTCGGCGAACGCGGCAGAGCCGAAGGTGGTCCGGACGCCGGCGGTGAGGTTGAGGTCCTTGATCGCCGTCGGCACGCCGAAGAGCGGCCCGTCCGCCGCGCCGGCGTCGAGCCGGGCCGCTCGCTCGCGCGCCAGCTCGGGGGTGAGCGTGACGAACGCGCCGACCGAGTCGAGTCGGTCGGCGCGTTCGAGGTAGTGCTCGGTGAGCTCGAGGGGCGACACCTCGCGGCGGCGCACCAGGGCGCCCTGCTCGAGCGCGGTCAGGTCATGGAGTTCGGGCACGACCCGACGCTAGGCCATGTCGTGGCGCCCGGCGTGGAAGGTGGGTCAGGCCGCGGCGGTCTCGCGGTCGAACTCGACCAGGACCTCGACCGCCCGGGCGAGACGCGCCTGCACCTCGGGGTCGGTGAGCACGTCGACCTCGAGGGCCGACTGCGAGACGGTGACGTCCTCGACGACGGTCGCGCCGGCGATGCCCGCCGAGCGGACGGCTTCGGCGTGCGCCCACTTGCCGCCGTACGGCGTGGGGGTCGCGCCGACGACACCGAAGGGCTTGCCGACGAGCGCGCCGGCGCCGTACGGGCGCGAGAGCCAGTCGATGGCGTTGCTGAGGACGGCGGGCATCCGGCCGTTGTACTCCGGCGTCACGGCCAGCACCCGGTCCGCGGACGCGACCTGCTCACGCAGCCGCGCGGCGGAGGCAGGGATGTCGGTGGCGGTGTCGACGTCCTGGTTGTAGAACGGCACCTCGCCGAGCCCGTCGATGATCTCGATGCTGACACCGTCGGGGGCCTGGTCGCGCAGCACCTCGGCCAGCTTGCGGTTGACGGAGTCGGTGCGGAGGCTGCCGACGAGGACGGCGATCGTGGTGTGAGTCATGACTGGCAAAACGGACCACGGTCCGCTTTTCTTCCCGGTGCGGCGTGCGCTGGCTCACTAGATTGGCGCAGACATGTCCGAACCACACCTGCTGCCACTCCTCGATGCTCCCCCGCCGGAGCGTCGCGATGCCGCGCGCAACCGGGAGCGGCTGCTCGGCGCCGCCAAGGAGCTGGTCGAGCGAGATGGCGCGCACGCCGTGACGATGGACGCGGTCGCGACCGCGGCCGGCGTCGGCAAGGGCACGCTCTTCCGCCGGTTCGAGTCGCGCGAGGGGCTGATGGCAGCCGTGCTGAACCACTCCGAGAGCGAGTGGCAGGCGCAGGTGATGAGCGGCCCGCCGCCGCTCGGCCCGGGCGCCGAGCCCTGGGACCGGCTGCTGGTGTTCGGACGCACCCGGCTCGAGACGACTCTGCTGCACGCCGAGCTGATCCGGGAGGCTGGCCGCTCGGGAGCCCGCGCCTCGGGTGCCTACTCGTTCGCGGCCACCCACGTCCGCTACCTGCTCTCGCAGCTTCGGGTCAGTGGCGACATCCCCCTGCTCGCGGTCGCGATCCTCGCGCCGCTCGAGCTGCCGATCCTCGAGCAGGTCTCGCTGGACGGGTTCCCGGTCGACCGCTTCTACGACGGTTGGGTAGACCTGGCGCGCCGGGTCGTCGGGCGCTCGGCCTGATCAGACCTGCTGGCGGCGCAGGCCGAACGTGACTCCGTCGACCAACGCGCCCCAGGACGCCTCGATCACGTTGGCGCCGACTCCGACCGTCACCCACGACGACTCGCCGTCGCTGGTCTCGATCAGCACCCGGGTGATCGCGTCGGTGCCGTGACCCTGGTCGAGGATGCGCACCTTGTAGTCGATGAGCTCGAACTTCGCGACCTCCGGGTAGGCCCGGCCGATCGCCTCGCGCAGCGCGTGGTCGAGGGCATTGACCGGACCGTTGCCCTCACCCGTCATCACGTAGCGGACGCCGTCGGCCTTGAGCTTCACCGTCGCCTCGGAGACGGCCTCGTCGCCGGCGGTCCGGTTGTTGAGCGTCTCGGTGATGACGCGCCAGGACTCCACCTCGAAGTACGACGGGCGCGCGCCCTCGACCTCCTCGATCAGCAGCAGCTCGAATGATGCGTCGGCGGCCTCGAACGTGTAGCCGCGGTTCTCCAGGACCTTGACCCGATCGGTGATCCGGGTGACCAGCTCCCGGTCGCCGGACAGGTCGAAGCCGAGCTCGCGACCCTTGAGCTCGATCGACGCCCGCCCGGCCATGTCGGAGACCAGCAGCCTCATGTCGTTGCCGACACCGGCCGGGTCCATGTGCTGGTAGAGGTCCGGGTCGACCTTGATCGCGCTGGCGTGCAGACCCGCCTTGTGGGTGAACGCCGAGCTGCCGACGTACGGCTGGCGCGACGCGGGCGGGAAGTTCGTGACCTCGGCGACCGCGTGCGCGATCCGGGTGGCGTCGGCGAGCAGGCCCTGCGGCAACACTCGCTTGTCCAGCTTGAGCTCGAGGTTGGCGACGACCGAGACGAGGTCCGCGTTGCCGGTGCGCTCGCCGTACCCGTTGATCGTGCCCTGCACGTGGGTGGCCCCGGCGTCGACCGCGGCGAGGGTGTTGGCGACCGCGCAGCCGGTGTCGTTGTGGCAGTGGATGCCGACCCGGACCTGCGCGCTCTCCCGGACGTCGTGGACGACGTCGCCGACCCAGCTCGGCAGCATGCCGCCGTTCGTGTCGCACAGCGCGATCACCTCGGCGCCCGCGTCGTACGCCGTGCGCAGCACCTCGAGCGCGTAGTCACGGTTGGCCCGGTAGCCGTCGAAGAAGTGCTCGGCGTCGAGGAAGACCGTCTGCCCCTCCTCGCGGAGGTGGGTGACGGTGTCACGGATCATCGCGAGGTTCTCCTCGAGCGTGGTCCGCAGCGCGAGCTCGACGTGGCGGTCGTACGACTTCGCCACCAGCGTGACCACGTCGGCGCCGCTGTCGCGCAGCGCCGCGACGAGCGGGTCGTCGGCGGCCTTCACCCCGGCCCGCCGGGTTGCCCCGAAAGCGGCCAGCTTGGCGTTGCGCAGGTCGAGCTCGGCCGCTGCGCGTCCGAAGAACTCGGTGTCCTTCGGGTTGGCCCCCGGCCACCCTCCCTCGATGTATCCCACGCCGAGACTGTCGAGCTGGCGGGCGATCGACAGCTTGTCGGCGACGGAGAGGCTGAGCCCCTCCTGCTGGGCGCCGTCGCGCAGGGTGGTGTCGTAGACGTGGAAGTCGCCGTGGAGGTCCATCGGATTTCCTGTTCGGTCACGTGGCTGCGTCAGAGGTTCGGAGCAACAAAAAAACCTCTCGAGGCACGAGAGGTTGGCGCGTCGAGCTTCCCGGTCGGGAGGCGGCGACGCGCTAGGAAATAATGATCACGGAGTGATGCACGTCGCCATCGTGCCACGACGACCACATCATGGACCAGGGATCTCGGCATGCGGCTGGCCGTCGGCGGGGTCCCAGCTCGCCCCCGTCACGTCGGCACGGAAGCCCAGCGCGGCGGCCACCGCGAGGACGACGACGAGCGCGACGGCCCAGCGCCGCGGATCGGCCGCGAGAGGTACGACGATCCGGTTGACCGGGCCGCGGAGGCGCGACCCGCCCGGGCCCCACCACAGCGATCCGGCGAGGACGACGCCGCAGACGAAGAGCGCCAGCTCGACGCCGGTGGCGATCGCGTAGCAGACCAGGGCCGCAGCGGCGGACAGCCCGAGGGCCCAGAGCCCGAGCAGCACGGCTCCGGGGATCGACTGCACGAGGTGCCAGGGCGCGGCGACGAGCAGCTGCACGCCGTCGTACCACTTGCGCCCGCGGTACTGGCGGCGCTGGTCGTGGGCCGAAGCCGCCAGCGAGATGCTGCGGGTCAGCCAGGTCAGCAGGAGCAGCAGGCCGACCGTCAGCCAGGGGTACGCCGCGGCACCGGCGCCGGACGCGAGGACCGACGCGATCAGCAGGCTGCCGCGCCGCAGCCGCTCCCCGAGCGTGGCCCGCGGCTCCTCGTAGAGCTCGGTCGCACCCTCGGGCGGGAGAGCGAGCGTGTAGGGCTCGGCGGCGTTGTGGCCGGGCCAGACGTCGGTCTCGTCGTCGGCGCCCGCCTGCGCGGCCAGGGCCAACGGCACCGTGTAGGGGTCGTGCTCGACAGCGACCGGCGGCGCGATCTGAGGTGAGTCGCGACGGTTGGTCAGCGGGCGCAGCCAGTCGAGCAGCTGCGGCAGCGTCGGCCGGTTGCGGGGCTCCGGGTCGAGGGCCGCCGCCACCACCTGGTGCAGGTCGTCGGGCAGCCCGTCCAGGTCGAACTGCCCACGCCGGACCCGGTCCATGATCGCCATCGAGGGACCCCGGCCGAACGGCGGGTGTCCCGTGCCTGCGTACGCCACCGTCGCCGCCCAGGAGTGCACGTCGGAGGCCGCGGTCGCGTCCTCGCCGTACAGGATCTCGGGCGCCAGGTAGCCCGGCGTGCCGAGCAGCCAGCCGGTGTGGGTGAGCTTCGGGTCGTCGGCGACCCGGGCCAACCCGAAGTCGATGAGGATCGGGGTTCGCCCCTCCATCAGCACGTTGGACGGCTTCACATCGCGGTGCAGGACGCCGACCGCGTGCACCGACGTGATGCCCTCCGCGAGCCCGGCGGCGAACCAGTAGAGGTCGGGACCGGTGATCGCCCCCTCCTCCACGATCAGGTCGTGCAGGGAGAGGCCGGGCACGTAGCGGGTGGCGACGTAGGGGATCGGCGCCCACGGGTCGGCGTCGACGATGCCCGCCACCCAACGGCTGTTGACTCGCCGGAGCGAGCCGACCTCGCGGGCCAGCCGGTGCCTGGCCTCGTCGTCACCGACGATGTGCGGCCGGAGCACCTTGAGCGCGACCCGGTCGCCGCCGCCGCGACGGGCCAGGTGGACCACGCCCATCCCGCCCTCGCCGAGCTTGGCCAGCAGCGTGTACCCGCCGACCATGGGCCGCTCAGCGGGCCCGGCTCCGGAGGGATGCGTCGTCACGGCCCGAGGCTACCTGTGCCGGCGCCCGCAGCCGGGGAGGACCACACCCCCTTCGACCCAAGCCACGAGTACGACTAAGGTAAGCCTTACCTCCTCGCCTCGACCCCAGGACCCGCCATGACCTCGACCGTGCCACAACCGGTCGCCTCGACTCCGGCGCAGCTGCCGCAGCTGCGGCGCGGGTCCGTGCGCGGCCTGGTGGTGCTCGCAGTGCTCCTCGTGCTGGCCGGGCTGGTCAGCCTCGCGGTCGGCAGCCGGCCCATCTCGCTCGGCACCGTGATCGACGTGCTCTTCCACCCCGACGGGTCCGACGCCTCCACGATCGTCCACGACCTGCGCATCCCGCGGACCGTGCTGGCGCTCGCCGTCGGCATCTCCCTGGGCATCGCGGGTGCGCTCATGCAGGGCCACACCCGCAACCCGCTCGCCGACCCGGGTCTGCTCGGCGTCGAGGCCGGCGCGGCGTTCGCCGTCGTCATCGGCATCTCCGTCTTCGACGTGCAGGACCTGACCGGCTATGCCTGGTTCTCGCTGGTGGGGGCGGGCCTGGCCGCCGCTGCGGTGTTCGCGATCGGCTCCACCAGGGGCGGCCCCGACCCCATCTCGCTGGTGCTGGCCGGCACCGCCGTCAGCGCGCTGCTCATGGCACTGACGCAGGCGGTGATCATCCGCGACGTCAAAGCCCTCGATGAGTACCGGTTCTGGGCCGTCGGCTCGGTCTCGGGCCGCGGTATGGACGTCTTCTGGGACGTCCTGCCGTTCATCGTCGTGGGGCTCATCCTGGCCGCGATGAGCGCCTCGTCCCTGAACCTGCTGCAGCTGGGCGATGACGTCGCCTCTTCGCTCGGCCTCAGCCCGATGCGACACAAGGTCATCGGCGTGCTCGGCGTGATGCTGCTGACCGGCGCGGCGACCGCGGCCTGCGGCCCGATCGGGTTCGTCGGCCTCGTCGTGCCCCACGTGGCCCGCCACTTCGCGGGTGTCGACTACCGCTGGGTGATCCCCTACTCCGGGTTCATCGGCGGTCTGCTCGTGGTCGGCGCCGACGTGATCGGGCGCGTCGTCGTACGCCCCGGAGAGCTGCAGGTCGGCATCGTGATGGCGTTGGTCGGCGGCCCCGTCTTCATCTACCTGGTCCGGCGCACCCGGATGGTGCGGATATGAACACCCTCACCCGCGAGAAGAGCGAGCCGCGCTTCTCCCCCACCCTCAGCACCCCGCTGCGGGTCGGCCCGCTGTCGTGGTTGGTGCCGATGCGCGCCGGGCTGGTGGTCGTCGGCAGCCTGGTCGTGCTCGCCGCACTCGTGGCACTCGACCTGTCGATGGGCGACTTCGACGTCCCGGTCAGCGACGTGGTCCGAACGCTGCTCGGCGGCGGTGACGCCGGTCAGCGGTTCATCGTGATGGAGCTGCGCCTGCCGCAGACTCTGGTGGCGATCCTGGTCGGCTGCGCCCTCGGCCTCGCCGGGGCGCTCACCCAGACCTTCGCCCGCAACCCGCTCGCCAGCCCCGACATCCTCGGCGTGAGCCAAGGTGCGGCTCTCGGCGCCGTCGCCGTGATCGTGCTCGCCGGAGGCTCGGGGTACGGCGGCGGCCTGGTCGCCGGCACCCTGCAGACCGTCGGGCTCCCGATGGCCGCGTTCGCCGGAGCGCTGCTCACCGCGACGCTGCTCTACCTCCTGTCGTGGCGCCGCGGCATCGACGGCCAGAGGCTGGTCCTGATCGGCATCGGGCTGAGCTACGCGCTGGCGGCCGGTACCTCGTGGCTGCTGGTCAAGGCTCGGATCATGGACGCCGCCAGCGCGACGGTCTGGCTCAACGGCTCGCTCAACGGTCGCGGCTGGGAGCAGGCGACCCCGCTGCTCTGGACACTGGCGGTGCTGGTGCCGGTCTCGATCCTGCTCGCCCGCTCACTCAACGCCCTGCAGCTCGGTGACGACTCCGCACGCGGTCTCGGCGTACGCCTGCAGCTCACCCAACTGATGACCCTGGTCGCCGCCGTCGGCCTCGTCGCCGTGTCGGTGTCCGCCGTCGGCCCGCTGGAGTTCGTCGCCTTCGTCGTCCCCCAGATCGCGCTGCGCCTGACCGCCGGCTCCCGCCCGCCCATGCTCGCCTCGATGGTGCTGGGCGCCTGCCTGGTCGTCGCGGCCGACTTCGTGACCCGGGTGATCATCCCGTTCCCGCTGCCGGCCGGCCTGGTGACCGCGGCCATCGGCGCGCCGTACCTGATCTGGCTGCTGCTCCGCAGAAACCGAAAGGTCTCAGCATGACAACTCCCGCACGACTGCGCACCGAGGCCGTCACGATCGGGTACGGCGGCGACCCCGTCGTCCGCGACCTCTCCATCACCCTCGCCGACGGCCAGGTCACGACGATCGTCGGACCCAACGGCTGCGGCAAGTCGACCCTGCTTCGGACCATGTCGCGGTTGCTGAAGCCCACCAGCGGCCAGGTCCTCCTCGACGGTGAGTCCATCCACGACCTGCACACCCGCGACGTCGCGCGCACCATGGCCCTGCTGCCGCAGAGCCCGATCGCGCCGGACGGCCTGCTCGTGCGCGACCTGGTCGGCCGCGGCCGGCACCCCCACCAGCGGTGGTTCAGCCAGTGGTCGCCCGAGGACGAGCGGATCGTCGACCTGGCGCTCGAGATGACCGACACCGCCGGGTTGCGCGACCGGCCGCTCGACCAGCTCTCCGGCGGTCAGCGGCAGCGTGCCTGGATCGCGATGACCCTGGCTCAGGACACCGACCTGCTGCTGCTCGACGAGCCGACGACGTACCTCGACCTGGCGCACCAGGTGGAGGTCCTCGACCTGGTGACCCGACTCAACCGTGAACGCGGCCGCACCGTCGTCATGGTGCTCCACGACCTCAACCTCGCGGCCCGCTACAGCGACACCATCGCCGTGATGAAGGACGGCGTCCTGGTCACCCAGGGCAACCCGACCGAGGTCTTCACCCCCGCAATGCTCGCCGAGACCTTCGGTCTCGACGCCGACGTGCTGACGGATCCCCGCACCGGCCTGCCGATCATCGTCCCCACCTCCTCAGCCGACTCGGTCGAGCTGTCCCCCGATGCCGACAAGAAAGAGCTGGCCGATGCGCCGAACTCCTGACACGACCCGTCGCCGGCTGCTCGCCGGAGGCGTCGCCCTGGCGACCGCCGTCGTCCTCGCCGCGTGCGGCAGCGACGGCGGCGACGCCCCGGCCGCCACCGGAAGTGCCACGCCCAGCGACGGCCCGTGGTCCTACACCGACGACCTCGGCGAGACCGTCGAGCTCGACAAGACCCCGACCCGGATCGCGGCGTACGGCGATGCCGCGGCCGCGCTGTGGAACTTCGGGGTCACCCCGGTCGCGATCTTCACCTGGATGGACCCGGCCGAGGACTCCATGTTCGACGGCCTCGACCTCTCCGAGACCGAGGTCGTCGGCGAGGTGTACGGCGAGATCAGCCTCGAGAAGCTGGCGGCCGCCAAGCCCGACATCATCGTCGCGACGTCGTACACCGGCGACACCACCGACGAGATGTACGGCTTCAAGGACAAGACCCAGCTCGCGAAGATCAAGGAGATCGCTCCGGTCGTCGCCGTGGCCCAGGTCGGCTCGATGAAGGACGTCATCGAGACCAACGAGAAGCTCGTGGCCTCCCTCGGGGTCGACACCGGCGAGGGCAGCCAGGTCGCCGACGACAAGGCTGCCTTCCAGGCCGCATCCGACGACCTGTCGAAGGCCGCGGAGAGCGGCCTCTCGGTCGTCCCGATGTACGGCGACGCCGACGGCCTCTACCTCGCCAAGGCACCCGACGACCCGGCGCTGAAGTACTACCAGGACATCGGGGTGAACTTCACCGAGATCGGCGGCAAGGACTACTACTGGGAGATCCTCAGCTGGGAGAACGCCGACCGCTACGAGGCCGACATCTACCTCAACGCCACCCGCAACTCCTACTCGATCGAGCAGCTCGGCGAGCAGCCGACGTTCGCGCGGCTCGCGGCGTACAAGGACGGCCAGATCCACGACTGGGAGTCGCTGTCGATGGACTACCCGTCGCAGACGAAGTACATGGAGGAGCTCGCCGGCTGGCTCGCCTCCGACAAGGACATCGTCTCGTAGCTGCGGTCGCGTGTCGGCGCGGGACGTCGGTCGGCGCGCGGGACGTCATACGGCGCGCGGGACGTCAGTCGGCGCGCGGGACGTCATACGAATCGTGGCCTAGGGGCATCGATTCGTATGACGTCTTGGCGCCTGCCGATTCGGGCACGTTCCGTCCGTCGCCAAGGGGATCTGGTCGCCGGGGGCAGGCACCAGGGCGAAGCGGTAGCTGATGTCACGAGCGACACGCGGCGGGTGAGCCGGGCGTGGGGAACCAGCGCCAGACGATCGCCGACTGGCCGAGGGTCCACACCGAGTTGCACACCCAGTAGACGAGCAGCGCCGCCGGCACCACGCCGCCGGCCACGAGCAGGCCGATGGCCGAGGCCGCGGGCATCAGCTGCTGCACTCTGGTCATCGCGTCGGGCAGATCGGTCAGCATCGTGTTGGGTGCGACCAGGAACCGCTGGGTGACGTAGGACAGCAGCGCCGCGCTGGCGGCGAGGCCCGCCACGACCACCAGGTGTGCCGACCCACCGCCGAGGTACCCGCGTGCGGCCAGCGGGACGCCCATCAGGGTGGCCGTCCCCAAGGACGCCACGAGTCCGGCGTCGACGGCTCCGACCGGCAGGCCCGCCGCCACGTCGGCGACGAGGTGGTAGAGCGCCAACCAGATCGGGACCTGCACCAGCACCGGCAAGCACCCCAGCGGTGACACATCGTGCTCGGCCGAGATGCGGCGTCGCTCGTGGCTGTAGGCACGCAGGCTGTCGGGGTCCCTGCGGTTCCGGTAGCGCTGGGCGAGCGCCTGCAGCTGCGGTCGGGCGCGCGCGACGGCGTGGGCCTGCCGGACTCCGTGGATGACGAGGGGCAGCATCGCCACGCGGACGACGACGACCAGGGCCGCGATGCAGAGCACCCAGGTGGACCCGGCTGCCGGGTCGGCTCCGAGAGCGGTGATGCCGGCGTACGCCGCAGCGATGACGCCGGTGAGGGCATGGGACAACGGGTCGAGAACGGACATGACGAGGCTCCTGGACGAGAGAAGGGATGGGCGACCGTGGCTCGCTCGAGGCGAGCGTCAGGCGGCCAGTCCAGGAGCACGTGGACGCACCGGGTGGTGGGCCGGGTCGGTGACCCGCCCGGACAGGACGGGAGTCGGCGTGTCATCGGAGCGGAGCGCTGCCCGTGCGAGGCGAGCGCGCAGGCTCACCCAGTGCACGCCGAGTCCGACAAGGCCGACGAGGGCCAGCGCCAGCACCGTGACTGCACCGCTCAGTGAGTCGGCTCCGACCGTGAGCAACGGCGGCAGCAGCAGCGCGAGCACTCCGCTGACCAGCAGCACGAGCGCGAGCGGGCGTCGCAGCTGCGCGACCTCAGGTGCCCGGCTCATGTGGCGATCGTAGGGCTTCCTGCCACCTACGCCCAAGGGTCCTCGCGCCGCCACACGGTCGGGAAGTGGATGCTCGCTCCCGACTCGGCGGCGAGCTCGTCGAGCACGCGCATCGTGACGTCGAGGTCGTCCCCGAGGTAAGGCAGCGCCCGCAGGTCGCGGTCGAGCGGGCGGAAGAAGTCGTCCCAGTGGGTCAGCACGACGCGCTTCGCTCCGACGGTATCGACCGTCTCGGCCCAGTACGTCCGGATGTAGTCCTCGCTCTGGACTCCGAGCTGACCGACGCCGAGATAGGCGACGTCCGCGCGACGCCCGGCGAGCGAGCCCTCGACGTACCCCGCACTCCCCTGCAGCAGCGCGTTGGCGCCGCTCGTGTGCTCGACCAGGATCGACCAGGCCTCACCACACTTGTAGGCGCCGACCTTGACGGGAGGTACGACGGGATCGGTGATCTCGCCCGGGAACCGGTCCGGCGGGCAGTGGTGCGACTCGACCAGCGTGAGCGTGAACTTGCCGTACGTCATCGGCTCGCCGGGAGTGGCGACCCGGATGCGCTCGGCGGGCAGGCCGTGGCCGCGCCCGACGTACGCCGTGGACTCGCCGCCCACCAGGTCCGCTCCAGTGCGGTCGGCGACGACGGCCGAGTCCATCGCGTGGTCGTAGTGGGTGTGCACCGGCAGCACCGCGGCCAGCCGGTCGACACCCGCCCGGGACAGGACCGCGTCGATGCGCGCGAGGTCGGGAGAGACCTTGCCCAGCGCCACCTTGGCGAGCGAGGGCCGCGAGAAGAAGCCGTCCGTCATCACCGCGGTCTCGCCGTCATCGAGCAGCAGGCTCGCGACTCCGAGGAAGGTGACCCCGAGCGGGCCGGTGGCGGGCGATACGTCGAAGCGGTGGGCGTACTGGCCGAGGTCCGGGCGGCCGAGCTTGAGGCGCATGCGCGCACGCTACCGGCCCGGGCATGACAGGAGCCCGGCTCCCCGTGACGAGCGCCGGGCTCCTGCTTGTTGTCCGCTGAGGTTGTGGCGACGACTGCGGACAAGCCTGTGTCGTTCAGGTGGTGGGGTCAGTCCTTGACGGCCGGCGGCTCTGTCTTCGGGTCGCCGTCGGCGGCAGCGGCGAGCTGCGGCACGTAGCGGTCGAGCACGTAGGGGATGCTCAGCGGCGTCACGAAGCTGTGCGCGACGTAGTAGCTGCCGTTGCTGTCGTTGATGTCGATCCAGCGGCCCTCGTCGTACGCCGTGGTGGCATCGAAGAGCTTCTGCGTCTGCTTGTCGGCCTCGTAGTCGAGCCACACGGCGACGCCGATGTCGTCGAGGTCCGAGGTGCGCTCGGCGCTGAGCGAGATGCCGAACTCGCTGTCGTCGGCATCGGTGATCAGCGGGTGCAGGTCGAAGCCCAGGTCGAGGAGCATCCGCGAGCGCGGGTCCTCCGGGCCGTAGAGGAAGAGGCCCTCGTACGGCGTGACGACACCGGCGGTCTGTCCCTTGAACTCCGGGTGCTTCGCGGCCTCGTCGGTGATCCGCTTCTTGACCGAGTCGATCAGCTCCTGGGCGGCCTTCGGCTTGCCGATGGCGGTGCCGAGGGTGAGCGCCGCCTCGTCCCACGGCGTGCCGTAGTCGGTGTAGTCGCCGCTCTGGGCGACCACGGGCACGCCCATCGCCTCGAGCTTCTTGTAGTCCTGCTCGGTGAGGCCGGCGTACTGCCCGATGATCAGGTCCGGTGCGAGGGCGGCGACCTTCTCGATCTCGACGCCGTTGGTCTCCTTGAGCACAGTGGGCAGCTCGGCGTCACCGAGGTAGTCCTGCGCCCAGGGATAGACGCCCTGGAGCTTCTCGTCGCCGAACCAGTAGGTCACGCCGACCGGCACGATCCCGAGCGCCATCAGCGTGTCCTGATCGGTGAGGCCGATGCAGACGACACGCTCGGGCGCCTTCTCGATCGTGGTCTCGCCGTACTTGTGCTTGATGGTGACCGGGAACGCCGACTCTTCGGGCGCACCGCTCGAGGACGGCTTGCTCGCGCTGCCCCCGTCGCTGGCGGAGTCGCTGCCGCAGGCCGCGAGGACCGGCGCGACGGCCAGGACGGAGAGGCCGGCGAGGAAGCGGCGGCGGGTGGGGTTCATCGTGCTCCTTGGTTGCTCGATCGTGCGGGGTCGGGTCAGGACGGGAAGGCGCGCGGCGCCTCGCCGTTGGCAGCCTGCTCGAGCATCGGCGTCAGCTTCTCGAGCACGTACGCCCGGCTCAGCGGGGTGTCGAAGTAGACGGCGCCGGCGAGCGTGCCGTCGGTGTAGACGGACCGGTTCTCCTTGACGGCCGAAAGCGAGCCGATGGTGCCGAACTTCTGCAGGCTGTCGAACCCCTTCTCGTCCTCGGTGGCGAAGACGATGACGTCGGCATCGATCAGGCCGACGTTCTCCGCGGAGATCTCGGCCTGCGAGCCCTGGGGGGCGTAGTCCTCGAAGCCGGTGGTCATGGTGAACCCGAGCTCGGTCAGGAAGTCGGTGCTCAGCCCTGGCGGGTAGACGTAGAGGATGCCGTCGTACGGCGCTCCCTGGGAGAACGTCGCGGTCAGGTCCGCCCATTCAGGGTGCTCGGCGGCGACCGCTGCGTAGTCGGCCTCGAGGTCGTCGATGAGCTGCTGCCCGTCGGCCTCGCGTCCCAGGCCGCGCGCGATCTGCAGCACCTGGTCCTGCCAGGGTGAGAAGTAGTCGTTGGAGCCGTCCGTGCTGGTGATCGTCGGCGCGATCGCCGAGAACAGCTCGTAGTCCTTCTTCGTCATGCCGGCGTTTGTGCCCACGATCAGGTCGGGCTCCAGCGCCGCGATCTTCTCGAACTCGAAGCCGTCGTCGGTCTTGAGCACCTCGGGGTGCGCGCCGTCGAGCAGGTCGTGCGCCCACGGCCAGGTGGCGTCCGGCTGCTCGCCGTACCACTCCGTGACGCCGACGGGTACGACGCCGAGCTGGAGCAGCACGTCCTGCTCGGTCACGCCGACGCTGACGACGCGCTTCGGCTCCTCGGGCACGACCGTCTCGCCGAACTTGTGCTCGACGGTCGCCGGGAACGTGCCGCCCTCAGCCGAGCCGGAGGTCGTCGGATCACCGGCGGCGGGAGACTCGGAGCCGTCGGAGCCGCACGCGGCGAGCAGCAACGGGAGGGCCAACGCAGCGGTGACCAGGGCAGAACGCAGACGCATGAAGGACTCGCTTTCTTAGGCGAGCCTAACCTTAGAGGAAGTTGCTTCGGCGCCGTCACCGGGGTCCACCCGTTGGTCGAGCAGCGAGCGCCAACGAGCGTCGGCCTTCACTGCTCGACCAACGGGCCTCTACACGATCTGGTGCATCCAGCCGAAGGGGTCCTCGGCTCGGCCGAACTGGACGTCGACGAGCTGCTGCCGGATCTTGCGCCAAAGGTCGCCGCCGCCCTCGGGGGTGGGGACCGATCCGCCGTCCCACTTGAGCTCACCGACGGGGGTGATCACGGCTGCGGTGCCGCAGGCGAAGACCTCGGTGATGTCGCCGCTGGCGACGCCTTCGCGCCACTCGTCGATGGAGAACTTCCGCTCCTCGACCTGGTGACCCATCTTGCCGGCGAGCTCGATGATGCTGGCGCGGGTGATGCCCTCGAGGATCGTGCCGGTCTCGGGGGTGACGATGTGCCCGTCGGCGTGCACGAAGTACATGTTCATGCCGCCGAGCTCCTCGACGTACTTGCCCTCCTGGCCGTCGAGGAAGACGACCTGGTCGCAGCCGTGCTGGGTGGCCTCCTGCTGGGCGACCAGCGAGCTGGCGTAGTTGCCGCCGGTCTTGGCCGCGCCCATCCCGCCGCGGCCGGCGCGCGTGTACTCCTCCGTGAGCCAGAGCGAGATCGGCTTCACGCCGCCCTTGAAGTAGGCGCCCGCGGGACTGGCGATCACCATGAACGTGACGTGCTGGGACGGCCGCACCCCGAGGAACGCCTCGGACGCGAACATGAACGGCCGCAGGTAGAGGCTCTTCTCCCCCGCCCCGTCCGGGACCCAGCGCTGGTCGACGGCGACCAGGGCGTCGACGGCCTGGACGAAGTCCTCGACCGGGAGCACGGGCAGCGCGAGACGGTGGCTGGAGCGCACCATCCGGGCGGCGTTCTCCTCGGGCCGGAAGGACCAGATCGAGCCGTCGTCGTGGCGGTAGGCCTTCATGCCCTCGAACGTCTCCTGCGCGTAGTGCAGGACAGCCGTGGCCGGGTCGAGGGTGAGCGGTCCGTAGGGCTCGATCCGACCGCCGTGCCACCCGGCGTCGGGCGTCCACTCGACCGTGAACATGTGGTCGGTGAAGTGCTGGCCGAACCCGGGGTTCTCGAGGATCTCCGCGAGGCGGGCGTCGTCGACGGTCGTGGTCGACGGGGACGTGCTGATCTCCATGGGGGACAACTTAGTAGGCCTTCCTGGTAGTTGCACCGGGGCCAGGCCCGTCAGCGGGCTTGTCAGCCGAAACCCGCACGACACGCCGTGGTCCACCGGCGTGTCGTGCGGGTTTCACCGGTCAGCCGGGGAAACCCGCCGGGTCGCGGGCAGCGGTCAGCCCGATACTCGGGCGGCGATGGCGTCGCCGACCTCGGAGGTACGCCGGGCAGTGCCCGGCGTACGGGCGGCCAGGTCCTCGATCACCGCGGTCTCGATGGCCGCGGCGGCATCGGCGTACCCGAGGTGGTCGAGCAGCAGGGACGCGGAGAGGACGGCGGCGGTGGGGTCGGCCTTCTGCTGGCCCGCGATGTCGGGCGCGGAGCCGTGCACCGGCTCGAACATGGAGGGGGCCGTCCGGTCGGGGTTGACGTTGCCGGACGCCGCCAGGCCGATGCCGCCGGTGATGGCAGCGGCGAGGTCGGTGATGATGTCGCCGAAGAGGTTGTCGGTGACGATCACGTCGAAGCGCGCGGGGTCCGTGGTCATGAAGATCGTCGCGGCGTCGATGTGCATGTAGTCGGTCGTCACCTCGGGGTACTCCGTGGCGACCTCCTGGAAGAGCCGCCACCAGACGGCGCCGGCATGCACGAGGACATTGGTCTTGTGGACCAGGGTGAGCTTCTTGCGCGGACGGCGCTGGGCCCGGGCGAAGGCGTCGCGGATGACGCGCTCGACGCCGAAGGCGGTGTTGACCGAGACCTCGGTGGCGACCTCGGCCGGCGTGCCGACGCGCAGGGAGCCGCCGTTGCCGGTGTAGGGCCCCTCGGTGCCCTCGCGGACCACCACGAAGTCGACCTCACCAGGATTGCTGAGAGGCGACGCGGCACCCGGGAAGATCCGGGACGGCCGCAGGTTGACGTAGTGGTCGAGCTCGAAGCGGAGCTTGAGGAGCAGCCCGCGCTCGAGGATGCCCGGGGGCAGGTTCGGGTCGTTGGGCTTCCCGCCGACCGCGCCGAGGAGGATGGCGTCGTGCTCGCGGATCTCGCCGAGCACGGACTCGGGCAGCACCTCGCCGGTGGCGAGGTAGCGCTCGGCGCCGAGGTCGTAGCGGGTCTGCTCGAACTTCACGCCGGCGGGCGACGCGACCTCGAGCACCTTGAGCGCCTCGGCCGTCACCTCCTGCCCGATGCCGTCGCCGGGGATGACGGCGAGCTTGATCGTGCCGGTGTCGGCCGTGGGGTTCGAGTCAGTGGTCATGAGGCGAGAGATTAGTTGTCGTCGGGGCGCTGGCCGCCGTTGTCCCGAAGGTCGAGCGAGGCTTGGACCGCCTGGCTGATGTTCTCGTGACTGCGCGGGTTGTCGGGGTGGTGCTGGGCCGGTCCCCACTCGGGGTACATGTCGTACATGGCAGTTCGCTTCCTGTGTGTCGCCCGTGAGGGGCGGTTTCAGTGGATGTGTCGTGGTGTTCCATTCGGCTCGACACACCTGAAACGAAGACTCTCCGGACGGAATGACCTGTCCGGACCCGTGGATCACACGGGAGGAAGAGAACCAGCAGAGTTGCGGATCACGCGCTACTGAGGCGGATCACGCCGGCGGAGGCGTCTTCGATTCAGATGAGTCGAGAAGCCGTCAACGCCGAACACCGCGGCGAGGTGGCCTCTCTCAGGCCCCGCCGCGGCAGTCGATAAGTACGAAGACGCTCCGCATGGTGCACCCACCGTACGTCGACCTCCTCGTCCCGGTCAGCCCATTTCGCAGAGTGTTCGCCATTCGAGACATCCGTCCCGCAATGAAAGACTCGAAGCATGAGCGCTCCTCCCGACCTCCCCGAGATCGTCCAGCGTGCGTTCGACGTCTCCCGCAAGGCCGGCTACGCGTCGTTCTGCCGCAACGAGACGGGCCGCCTGCTCGCCACCCTGGCTGCGACTCGCACCGGGACGATGGCCGAGTTCGGCACCGGCTGCGGTGTCGGTACGGCGTGGCTGCGGTCCGGCGTACGCGGCGACGCGCGGATCCTCAGTGCCGAGCTGGACGCGAAGCTCGCGGACGCCGCCGCGGTCATCTTCAGGGACGACCCCCAGGTCGAGGTGCGCTCGGCGGACTGGTCGACGCTGCTCGACGAGGGTCCGTTCTCGCTGCTCTTCCTCGACTCCGGCGAGCCCACCGAGGTCAGCGTCGACTCGATCGCCGAGCTCATGGAGCCCGGCGGCCTCGTGGTGCTCGACGACTTCGCACCGTGCGAGATGTGGCCGCCGGTCACCTACGGGCGCGTCGACACCCTGCGCGAGCAGTGGCTGACCGACGACCGGTTCACCGCCGTCGAGGTGATGGTCGCGCCCGACGCGTCGGTCGTGATCGCCACCAAGCGGTAGTCCCAGGAATCCCCGGTTCACCGGGGAAACTGTCACTTCTCGGGCATTGCAATGCCTGAGAAGTGCGGGAATCCCCGGTTCACCGGGGATTCCGACGACCGGCTCAGCTACTCCCCCTCGGTGGCCCGGCGTACGACGATCCGGGTCCAGGCGCCGACGTAGATCCGGTCGTCGGCGGAGATCTCCTGCTTCTGCCCCTGCGGGACCGGCGTGGTCGGCAGGGCGCCGACGTTGCCGCCGACGTAGGTGCCGTTCGAGGATCCGAGGTCCTCGACCCACCAGCGGCTGCCGTCGGTCGTGAGCTGGGCGTGCCGGCGGCTGATGCCGTTGTCGGACGACAGGTCGATGTCGGGCGTGATGTTGCGGCTGCGCGAGGCCCGGCCGATCAGCACCGAGGTGTTCTTGAGCGGCACGACAAGGGGCAGACCCGGCGACGGGAGCGGGTCGGTGGACTTCTGGTCGACGTACCAGTCGGGGTCGATCCAGATCTCGGCGACCCATCGGTCCGCGAGCGCCGGCGACGGGTTGACCCCGGCGTCGGGCAGGGTCGGCGCCGGGACAGGGACCGTCGGCGCCGGCACGGGCCGGGGCATCGAGCCGGTGGTGAAGTCGTAGCCGCAGGCTTCGCAGAAGAGCGCGTTGGCGGGGTTGGCCGCCGAGCAGTTCGGGCAGGTCCCGGTGTCAGCCCCGGCGGCCGGCGCCTCGGGTGCCCGAGCCGCCGCGGCACCCATCGCGATGCCGCAGACGTCGCAGTAGTCGGTCGCCGTCGTCTCGTGCCCGGCGGGACAGGTGCTCACTTCTTGATCCGGGTGGTCTTGGTCGAGGCGGTGTCGAGGGCCATCTCGTCGGCCTTGGCCACCGCTGCCTTGAGCCGGACGGTGCCCTCCTTCTCGTCGTCGATGTCGACCACCTTGCGCAGCTTGGACGTCGCCTCGTCGTTGCCCGTCTCGGCAGCGAGCTGTACGGCGCGGCCGAGCTTGGTCGTGGCGGTCGCCTCGTCGCCGGCGGCCTTGGCCGCCAGCCCCTCCTGGATCATCGCGGCGAGCTCGGTCTGGCCGGTGTAGTGCGCGACCTGCTGGTCGATCCGGGCGGTGAGCCCGGAGTCGCCCGACCAGGTCGCCTTGACCAGCCCCTGGGTCACCACGTCGGCCCCGATCGCGAGCTGCACCCGGGCAGCGAGCTGCTCCTGGCCGATCGCCTTGGCGGCGACCCGGACGCCCACGTGGTAGTCACGGGACTCGTCGGCCCAGGCGCCGGTGGGGTAGCCGCCGGTCAGGGGGTTGACCTCGACGCGTCGGTCGGTCAGGTCCTCGACCGAGGGCGAGACCTGCCGCACGAAGAGGATCTGGGCACCCTGTGGGGTCCAGACCCGCAGCTGGGCGTCCGCGACGCCGCGCGACATGGAGGTGCGCATCATCTCCTGGAACTGAGCCTGCATCTGGGCCGGCTCCGGGATGATGTCGACGGTGCCGAGCAGGGCCTGGGAGATCCGGCGGACCTCTTCGACCACCCAGTCGGTGCCAGCGCCGCGGCAGTCGCACTGGAAGTAGCCGGTGGCCCGGGTGATGGCCGTGTCGAGAGCTCCGGGCCGCTCCCGGTTCTCCCCGTCGGTCAGCAGGATCGCGTGCCGCTGGGTCACCTCGGGCACCGACGCGAAGATGGTGCCGGCGAGGTCGAGCCAGGTGCTGATCGCCGTACCCCCGGCACCGCTGAAGCGGCCGATCGCGGCACTTGCCTCCTCGCGCGACGCCGAGTCCATCCGGACCATGCCGGGTCCCGACGACACCTTCGGGTAGGCGAGCTCGGCGTGGTCGGAGCCGGAGATGACCGCGAACCAGGTGCCGTCCACGATCTCCGCCAGCGCCGCCTGGGCGGCAGATCGGGCGGCCTGCATGGTCTCGGGGCCCATCGAGCCGGAGGTGTCGACGATGATGATCTCGCCGGCCGCTCCCCCGCCTGTCTGGCCGGCGGTGCCGGCCCCGGAGCAGGTCACGGTGACGATCGCGTTGACGTCGGTGCCTCCGTCCGGGAGGAACTCGTTCTGGTAGACGCTGGCGGTGAACTCAGCCATCGGACTCCTCCTGGTGGTCGAGCGCGGGTTCGCTGGCATTCTGCCCCGAATCCTGCGCAATGGCGGCGGGCTCCACGCGCGCCAACGCCGCGGTGATGTTGTCGCGGCCGCCCTGGGCGTTGGCGAAGGCCGTCAGGGCGAGCGCGAGCTCGAGCGGTTCGACGGTGCCCGCCGCGGCGATCTGGGCGGCGAGCGCCTCGGGCTCGGACGCGTAGTTCCACAGGCCGTCGGAGCACGCCAGGACCCAGCCCGGACCGGTGATCTCGAGCTGGCCGGTGCGTGGCGTGATGTCGGGTGCGTCGCGCCCCAGCCACTTGGTGATCGCATGTGCCTGGGGTGAGGTCTCGGCGACGGCTCGGGGTACGCCGGCGTCCATCTGCTGCTGCGCAGCCGAGTCGTCGACCGTGAGCTGTACGGCGGGGCCGCCGTCGGGCAGCCAGTAGACACGCGAGTCGCCGATGTTGGCGTGGGCGAGCAGGTCGCCCTCCACGACGACGACCGCGAAGGTGGCCGACGCGGGGTTGGTCGACGCCGGGTCGGTCACCGACACCACCGCGGCGTTGGCTGCCGCGGCCGCGGTCACGAAGGCCTGGGTGATCGCGCTCGCACGGCTTGCCGGCGTACCCATCCCGTGCGGGAACGGCGTGCGCAGGGCCTCACGCGCGGCCTGGGCGCCGGCCAGCGACGCGACGTCGGAGTCGATGGAGTTCGAGACCCCGTCGAGGACGACCAGGACCGCCCGCTCTCCCGGGGTCTCGGAGGCGAGCAGCGCCATCGCGTCCTCGTTGCGGTGGTGGACGATGCCGCGGTCGCAGACACCGGCGACCCAGGAGGCCGGGGTCTCGCGGAAGTGGTCGCGCTCCGTCGGGGCCTTGGCACCACACGTCTCGCAGTAGCCGTCGGGACCGACCACGCCCTGGCAGACCAGGCAGGGCCGAGGGCCGGTGTCGACCACGGGGTCGGTCGCCTTGCGGCGGGTCGGGGCGCTGATCGGGCTGAGGTCATCGAGCGCGGGCGTGGCGACCGGCGCAGCAGGTGACTCGCCGCCGAGCGAGACTCCGCAGCTCTCGCAGAACTTCGAGCCCGCTGCGGCGACGGCGCCGCAGGACGGGCAGGTGGTGTCGGTCATGTCAGTGTCCAGCTCCGCACTTCGTTGGCCTTGTTGACGAGCTCGACCCGGTCCTCGCGGAGCGGGGCGTCCCGGGCGAGAGCGCGGTAGGCCTTCTCGAGCCCCTCGCGCAGCCCGCCCTCCGTCGCCGAGTGACTGCCCACCGTAGGTGCGGGTCGACTGGACGCGGCACCCAGGGCAGCGGCGTTGCCGGCCGTCACCACGTCGAGTGCCTGCGTCAGGATCCTGACCGTGTAGCGCTGGTGCGCGATCGGGTCCATCGACACCGACTCGATGCTGCGCATCGCCTGGTCGAGCACGGCGAGGTCGCTGCCGCCGCCGGCGAGGAGCACCTCGGCACGCAGCTGGCGGCTCTCCGGGTAGCCCCGGCTGGTCGACGGCACCTTGTCGAGCGCGGCGACCGCGCCCGCGGTGTCCTGGCGGTCGGCACGGACCCGGGCGAGGCCGAAGGCCGACGGCGCGACGTACGTCGCATCGGTCGCCGCGCAGGTGATGTAGAGCCCCTCGGCGACGTCGGGCAGGCCGCCCTTCTCGCAGGCGATCGCCAGCGCGAGCTTGGGCGCGAGCTCGCCGGGCACCTGCTGGTAGACGGCGTTGAACGCCGACTGCGCGGCACCCCAGTCCTGCTCCTGCATCGCCGCGAGCCCGTCGATCCACAGCGCGCGCCAGTCCCAGGGGTCCTGGGCGAGCAGCTCGTCGGCGAACGCGTGGGCCCGGGCGGAGTCGACCATCTCGAGTGCTGCCTGGGCGCGGGCGAGCAGCACCTCGGCCGTCACCTCGGGGGCGCCCGCGAGGTCCTTCAACCGCTGCGCGGGGTCCTCGCTGCCGACGCTGGACAGCCAGGCGTGCTGGTCGTCGGTGGTGTCGGGACGCAGCGCGGGCAGCTCGGACCACGAGAGGACGGACACCGAGGCTGCAGGCGCCTCGAAGAGCACCGACGCGGCCGAGGTGAGCGCGGTGCCGGCGGTGCGCGCCGCCACGACCTCCCTGAGCACGCCGAGCAGCTGGCCGCGCAGCTCGTCGGCCGAGGCGAACCGGTCGGCCGGGTCGGCGGCGCAGCACTTCGCGATCAGGTGGTAGAGCGAGTCGTGCTGGGTGAAGAGCGGCGTTGACTCCGGCGGCGGAAGCGTTTGGAGGTAGGTCCCCTGGTAGCCGCGGAACTCCATGCAGAGCACCACCAGCGTCCGGCCGATCGTGTAGATGTCGCTGGCGACGCTCGGCCCGATCTCGGCGACCTCGGGCGCCTGGTATCCCACCGTGCCGTAGATCGCGGAGTCCTGGTCGTCGATGCGGCGTACGCCGCCGAGGTCGATCAGCTTGACCGCGTCGCCGACCTGGATCAGGTTGTCGGGCTTGAAGTCGCAGTAGACGAGGCCGAGGTCGTGCAGGTACTGGAACGCGGGCAGCACCTCGAGGATGAAGGCGAGCGCCTGGTCGACCGGGAGGGCGTCGTACGCCCCGTTGTTGGCGCTCATCCGCTGCTTGAGGATCTGCTTGAGCGACTTGCCGCCGACGTACTCCATGACGATGTAGCCCGCGCCCTCGTGGGTCACGAAGTTGTAGATCTCGACGATCAGCGGGTGCTCGACCTGGGCGAGGAACTGCTGCTCGGCGATCGCCGCGGCGAGCGCGTCGGGGTCGCCGGAGTTGAGCAGGCCCTTGAGCACGACCCAGCGGTTGGAGACGTTGCGGTCCTTGGCGAGGTAGATCCAGCCGAGGCCACCGTGGGCGATCGCGCCGACCACCTCGTACTGACCGCCCACGACGTCGCCGGGCTGCAGCTTGGGCGTGAACGAGAACTCCTGCCCGCACTGGGGACAGAAGCCCTCCGTGCGGCCCGGCTTGCCGTCGATGCTGCGGCCGATCGCGTTGCCGCACTTGGAGCAGGTGCGCTTGTCCTCCGGCACCTGCGGGTTGGGGTTGATCGCCTTGCTCGCGTCGACCGCGGGAGCGGGAGGTACGACGGTCAGCCCGGCGCCGAGCCGGGCGGCGCGCACGCGCTGGGACCCCGATCGCGTACGCCGGGTGGACGTCGTGCCGGACGACTGCGCCAGCCGGGAGCCGATCGCGGCGGACTGCACCTTGCTGGCCGAGGTGGCGACCGAGGCGTCACCACCCGACAGGGGCTGGGCCTCGTGCGCCACGCTGACGGCGGGCGAGCCGCAGACGTCGCAGTAGCCGTCCAGGATCGAGCCGGTGCAGCCGGGCTGGGTGCACTTCGTGCCGTCTGCGGTGCTCGCCGGCGCGGCCGTTGCTGCCGGAGCCGCAGCACCGGGCTGGGCCGCACCAGGCTGGGCGGCACCAGGCTGGGCGGCCATCCCGCACACGTCGCAGTAGCCGTCGGCGATCGTGCCACTGCAGCCGGGCTGGGTGCACTTCATGCGGACTCCTTCGAGTGGTCGACCCAGGTCTGGTAGGTGCCGACGAGCTGGCGGCAGACGGCCATCGGAGCGGGCTCGCGGGCCAGGACGTCGCGGGCCCGGAGCTCGCTGTCGGCGAGGTCCGGGCGATCTGCGACTCCCAGGGCGCGGGCCTTGGCGACGTACGCCTCGAGCAGGTCCAGGAGCTGGGTGCGCTCGGCGAGCGCGTCGGCGTACTTCTGCTGCGCGAGGGTGAGCGCCTGCGAGACCCGGTCGAGCCGCTGGAGGTACGGGCCGAGCTTCTCGGGCGTGTTCGGGATCGGGCCGAGGGCCTCGACGTCGGGTACGGCGTAGCGCGGTGACGGGTCGACGGTGCGGACGCAGGTCGCAGCAAGCAGTCGCAGCGCCTCGGCACGCGCCAGCAGGTCGGCGCGCAGCTCGCGAGCCGACACGAGCTGGTCCCGGGCGTCGCGCCGCTGCGCGTTGCCGACGATCAGGTCCCGCTCGAAGGTCGAGGCGTCGCTCTCCAGGGGCGCGAGGAGGCCACCCACGTCGGCACCGCGCTGGGCCCGGTCGGTCACGTCGGCCAGCCGTTGGAGCAGGGTGGCCAGCCGCTCGACGGCAGCGTCCCGCGAGATCGCGGGCTCGAGGCCCACCTGGTCGCGGACGCGTTCGAGCTGGGCGCGCAGGTCCTTGATCCGAGCGGCGGCCGCGTCGGCGCCCGGCATCAGCGACAGCGTGGTCCGCAGCTGTCCGGCCAGCGCGTCGGACAGTCGGCACGCCTCGGGGAGCGACACGGCCAGCGCGTCCTGGGTGTCCAGGGTGCCGTCGAGCCGCCCCCAGATCAGGGTGGTGATCTTGGTCCGCTCGGTGACACCCACCCGTCCGCCGTCCCAGGTCGCCCACATCAGCTGCCAGCGGTCGGAGACCGCCTTCCACAGCGCGAGCGACAGCATCATGTCGGAGGCCACGTCCGCGCCGCGCTGCGCTGCGAGGGCGGCGCTGTCGAGCTCGTCGAGCTCGGCGCGCCGTGCGCGCACCCAGTCGTCGAGGGCGCCCAGGTAGTCCTGGAGCACGGCCGGCTCGGGCGCGGTCCCCATCGCACCGGGTGGTGCGGGAGCGGCGTTCATCGGCGGCTCATCGGCCGTAGACCGGGGTCGGCTGCGTCGCGTCCACCTTGAGCGAGGGCTTGAACCACCTCGCGTACGACGCCTGCCACGAGCCGTCCGCGCGCATCCGCTCCAGGACGCCGTTGATGAACCGCACGAGGTCGACCTGGTCGCGGTTCACGCCGATCCCGTAGGGCTCGTCGGTGAGCGCCTCCCCTGTCACCACCTCGGCGTACGGGTCCTGGGCGGCGAGACCCGCGAGCACGGTGTCGTCGCCGGTGATGGCGTCGGTCTCGCCGTTCTGGAACTTCAGCAGGCAGCCGGTGTGGTTGGTCGCCGTCACCGGGATCGCATCGGGCGCCAGCTCCTGGATCTGGTCGAGGCTGGTGGTGCCGGCCGGGGCGCACGCGCGCTTGCCGGAGAGGCCGGCGACCTGGGTGATGCCCGACCCCTTCTGCACCAGGATCTTCTGGCCGGAGTGGAAGTACTCGGCCGAGAACGCGATCTGGTCCCAGCGAGCGCAGTTGATCGTCATGTTGCGCGCGACGATGTCGACGTCGCCGGACTGCAGCAGCGGGATCCGGTCTGCCGCCGAGATGACGCGCAGCTGCACGTGGCCCTTCGCGGTGCCGAAGATCGCGGCAGCGACCTGGTTGACCATGTCGATGTCGAAGCCCTCGACCACCCCGCTGAACGGGTTGCGGGACGCCAGCAGGTAGCTGTCGCCGGACACGCCGGCGATCAGGTGGCCGCGGTCGCGGATCGCCGCCATCGTCGACCCGGACGGGAGGTTGCCAGGTGACGGCAGGCCGCCGGCCGCCGGCGCGTACGAGCGGGTGGGGTTGCCGGTGTCGGTGCACGGCGCGGTGGTGGCCGGCGCCGCCGGCTCCGGCGTGACTGCCTGAGGGACCGGCGTGGCCGAGTAGCCGCACCCCGCCACGACGGCAACCGCGGCGACCGCCACGAGGGCACGAATCCTGATCATGCGTACTCCCTCCGTCGCAGCCCGATGCCCCAGACGGCCATCCCCGCGGCGGCGATGCCGAGCAGCAGGGTGACGATCGCCAGGACCAGGATGCCGGTGTTGCCGCTGCGCAGCGCGTCGGTCGTCTCGGCGCCGGAAGCGGTGATGATCTCCTGCGACCGGGTGTCGAACGCGTCCAGCCTGGCGGTCGACCCCTCGGCGTCGGTGGTGGTCGAGAGCCGCACGGCGGCGTCGTACCGTCCGCCCTCGTCGAGCGCGACGATCTGCTCATGGACGGTGACGTAGTCCTGCCACAGTGGGACGGTCTCGTTGGAGGCGTTGGTCAGCACGACCTCCGATGCCGCATCCCATCTGTCCTCGTAGACCTGGCCGGACCCACGGGAGATGAGGCGGAGACTCTCGTTGGCCTTGGCGTCGTTGGCTGCGGTCCGTGCCGTCGACTCGCGGTACGACGCGCGGTAGCTGCCTGCTTCGAGGTCGTTGTTGTTGCCTGCCTGGACCGCGGCGACCACGACCGCGACGACCGTCAGGGCCGCGACGGTCAGGGCTGCGGCCGCGACGCCGAGGTTGATCCGCCGCCGGAACCGTTGGGCCAGCTTGCGGTTGACCCAGAAGAGCAGACCCAGCGCGGCCAGCCCGGGCAGCAGGATCAGGAAGGGGTGCTGGGCGCCGAGCTCGTCCTCGGCCCGCTCGGCGTTGGCCGCGACCAGAGCCTTTGCGATCGGGATCGCGGAGCCCTCGACGCTGGTGTCGCGGAGCCCGGTCGATGCGGTGCGGAGGTACTCGGCGCCGACCGGGAAGCCCTGGCGGTTGTTGGCCCGGGCCTGCGCGATCGTGGCGTTGTAGTCCGTGACGGCAGCGCTCAGGTCGGCGAGCGCCTCGCGGTCGGCCGGCTGGGCCTCGGCGGCCTCGGTGATCTGGCGGGTGACGGTCTCGATGGCGTCGTCGTACGCCGCCCGCTGCTCCGGCGGCTCGAGGCCACCGGTGAGGAACGCGGTCGTGGCGAGGGCGTCGGCGCGGAAGAGCGTGGACTGGATGTTCTGCACGCGGACCAGCTGCTCGGTGTTGTCGGCGGCCGCGCGGTTGGCGTGCCAGGCCAGAGCCTGGAGGCCTGCGGTCAGCGCAGCGAAGACCAGGCAGGCGAGCACGGCGAGGACCTGCCAGCGGTTGAGCAGCTTCGGCACGTCCTCGGTGCGAGCTGTCTTCGCTGGCGGCGTCACCACCGTCGCCGGTGGCGCCTGCGTCTGGGTCATGACGTCTCCTCGTCGACAGGTGGCTCGATCACTGGCTCGCTCACTGGCTCGGGCACCGGGTCGGGCACCGGGTCGGGCACCGGGTCCAGGTCGTCGGCCACGATCGTGCGGAGCTGCTCGACCGTCGGGACCTCGATGTCGCGCAGGCGCCAGGCGTGGCGGCCGATCGCGGCCTCGAGGATGTTGCGCACGTAGCGAGCATTGCCGAAGGTCGACCCCCGACGCACGGTTCCGAGGATCTCCCGCAGCCGAGCCACGACTGCTGTGTCGACGTCGTACTCGGCGGAGGCGGCCATCACCTCGAAGATCGAGGCCAGCTCGTCGTCGGTGTAGTCGGCGAAGTCGATGGTGGTGCGGAAGCGGCTCTCGAGGCCAGGGTTCTGAGAGATGAAGACCGCCATCGGGAGCGGGTAGCCGGCGACGATGACCACCAGGTCGTCGCGCTTGTCCTCCATCTCCTTGACCAGAGTGTCGATCGCCTCGGTGCCGTACTGGTCGCCGGAGAGCGAGTAGGCCTCGTCGATGAAGAGCACCCCACCCTCGGCCGACTTCACGACCTCGGCTGTCTTCATGGCGGTCTGGCCGAGGAAGCCGGCCACCAGCTCGGAGCGGTCGACCTCGACCAGCTGGCCCTGGGAGAGCAGGCCGAGCGCCCGGTAGATCCCGGCGACCAGTCGGGCGACCGTGGTCTTGCCGGTGCCCGGGTTGCCGTTGAAGATCATGTGCCGCGTGATCGTCGGGGCCTTGAGCCCGGCCTCGGCGCGCAGGCCTTCGACCCGGAGCACGGCTGCCTGGCGATGGATCTCGGCCTTCACCTCGGTCAGGCCGACCAGCGCGTCGAGCTCGGCGAGCAGCTCCTCGACCGACTTCGGCTCGGGTTCGACCTCGCGCGTCTCTGCCACGGGCGTCTCGACCGGCGCCGCCGGAGCAGCCTGCGCCGGCCCCCCGCTCAGGCCAGCAGCGTCAGTCGGACGGGACAGGGCGCCCGGAGCGTCCGGCGCCTCGACCAGCTGCGCGGCCGCCGCCGTGGCGGCGTTGCCGACCGTGCGCGGGGTGGCCTCGCCGAGGGTGCTCGCGGCCACGGCGACATCGGCGAGAGCCCGGGCGTACGCCGGCGCGTGGGCCGACCGGGCAAGCGCGAGAGCACTCATGGTCGGCGTGGGTGCAGAGCGGTAGCGACGCCCGCGGGAGGCGGCGTTCATGAAGTCCTCGGCTGAGCGGCCGCCCCCGGTCTGCTCCGACCAGTCGACGTACGCGCCACGCGCCGGCTCGGCGACGGTAGCGGCCAGCCGTTCGCCCTCGGTCCGGGCCTCACCGGGGTCGACACCGGCGGCGGTCGCGGTGGCCTCGAGGGCCCGCAGCGCATCGGCGAGGGAAACACTCATGCGCGTACTCGCTTCGCTCCGTGCGCGCACGAGGCACGCGACCGGCTGTGTTGGATGATTCGCGCGCTTCGCTTGCTCATGACGGTGGTCCCAGCGTGAGGTCGGGGCCGGCAGGGGTGCCGAACTTGGCCTGGAGGAACATGCCGTGGGCGATCAGCGCCTGCGCGTCGGCACGGTTGGCGGCGTCGAGGATCTTGTCCATCGTCGAGGCGAGCAGCTCGAGCTGGTCGACCAGGACCATCAACGAGGTCTTGTACCCGTCGATCGGGCGGGTGTCCGCCCACTCGCGGGGCAGCCGCAGGTAGCCGCCTACGGCCTCGGGCAGATAGTCGGTCGCGGTCGCCATCACCGAGTAGCTCTCGATGGTGCCCGCGCCGAGGTGTCGCAGCTGCGGCAGGGTGTCGCGGATCGTGCGGGCGATCCGGGCCACCCGCGAGGTGATGATCGGCGGCGCGTTGCCCTCGGCGAGCATCGCGTGCACGCGGTCGAGCGCGGCCAGGATCTCCTGCTCGGTCGGCGGGGACGGGATGGCCGGACCTGCCGCCTCGTCCTCACCTCGGAGGCGACTCAGCCACGACTTCAGGCTCACGGCTCTCAGCTGGTCGGCAACGTGGAGAGGTCGAGGGTGCCTGCTGCGCTGCGCGCGTCGTGGGCCTGGACCCGGTCGAGGTAGGCCTTCGACTTGTCGACCTCGGTCTCGAGCACACCGATGGTCGCGGACATCGAGTCCAGCGCCTTGAGCTTGAACTCGTCGATCGAGTCCATGGTCGCGTAGATGTTGGCGAACGCCGCCTGCAGCTGCTCGATCCCGATGCTCGATGACGCCGCCTGGTCCTGGATCGCCGCAGAGTTGTCGCGGAGCATCTCGGACGTCCGCTGGATCATCCCGGACGTGGTGCTGTTGAGGGCGGTGATCTGGTCGAGGACCAGCTTCTGGTTGCCCAGTGCCTGGGCCACGATGACCGCCGTACGCAGCGCGGAGATCGTCGTCGTGGACGCGCGGTCGACGCCCTTGATGAGCTCGATGTTGTTCTTGATGATGACGTCGATCGCCAGGTAGGACTGGATCGAGACGGCCAGCTGGGTGAGCAGGTCCTGGTGCTTCTGGCGCACGTAGAAGAGCACGTCCTGCGACAGCGCCTTCGCGGCGTCGGGGTCCGACAGCTCGAGCTCCGCGATCTTCGCCGACAGCTTGGTGTCAAGCCGCTCGGCGACGTAGACGTACTGGTTGAGCCGGCCCATCGACGCCCAGAGGTTGGTCTTCTCGAGGTTGAGGGAGACGTTGTCCTTGGTCAGCTCGTCCTGGCCACTGCGCAGGCTGTGCAGGATCCCGTTGAGCTGGCTCTGCGCCGACTGGTACTTGCGGAAGTAGTCGGTCACCTTGTCACCGAAGGGCAGGATGTCGAGCCACTTGCGCGCACCGGTGGCCTGGCTCGGGTCGAGGTCCTCGACCGTACGACGCAGCTCGAGCAGGGTCTTGCCGACCGCCGAGCCCTGGGCGATGCCGCCCTCCTTGAGGGCGCGCACCGGCTGCTCGAGCATCCGGTTGGACGTCTCCGCCGCCTTGCGGATGTCGGCGTCGCCCATCGTGCGCACGCTCTCTGCCTGGGCTGCGAACTCCGGGCTGTTGACCGCCGTCGCGCTCAGCGCGGTCATGAAGCCGTCGACCTTGGCGTCCAGCCCGGGCAGCGCCTCCGCGGACACCTGGGGTGCCATCCGGGGTGCCTGGGTGGCCGTCACGGCGGCCGGCGCCTCGGGCGCGGTCAGCGTGATCACCGGCTCAGGCGGCGCGAGCGGCGCGACGGCTGCCTCGCCTTGGTCCTCGGTCATTGACGTCTCCTCCCGATCGGTGTGCCGGAAGTCTGTCAGATCTACCCCAGGGCGCGGGAGCGACTTAGATATCGGTCGGCATCACGTGGGTGCCCGAGCGCATCCGCTCGCGGTAGCTGCCGGTCGGAGAGACCCGGTCGACCAGTTCGCGGCGGTGTTGCTGAGCCGCGGTGATGTCGACGTTCGTGATGGTGCTGTGGGCTGTGTGTAGATCACATACACCTAGCCGTGGTTGAGGTGCGAGGAGCGCTAACGACGACCCTCGAAACCACCCGACCCGAGCGATCGCGGCTGGACCGTCCACGCCGGCAGCCAGAGCTGCGTCAGCGGCCCGATGGCCAGCGCGTAGAGCACGGTGCCGACGCCGAGGGTGCCGCCCAGCAGCAGGCCGATCACGACGACGGTCACCTCGATCCCGGTGCGCACCAGGCGCAGCGATCGGCCGCTGCGCCGGGCGAGACCGGTCATCAGGCCGTCGCGCGGACCGCGTCCGAGCTGAGCACCGATGTACATCGCGCTCGCCAGTCCGCAGAGCACGATGCCGCCGACCATCAGGGCGATCCGCAGCGCCATCGAGTCCGGGTGGTCGAGGAGGGCGAGGGTGGCGTCGGCGGAGAAGCCCACGACCAGCGCGTTGGAGATGGTCCCGAGACCGGGCTTCTCCCGGAGCGGGATCCACAGCAGCAGGACGACGAAGCTCATCACCACGACCGCCTGGCCGAGAGTGATCGGCACGTAGCGGATCAGGCCGGAATGCAGCACGTCCCACGGCGCCAGGCCGAGGTCGCCACGCACCATCATGGCGAGCGAGACGCCGTACGTCACCAGGCCGACGTACAGCTGCGGCAGCCGGCGACCCAGGCGGCCTGCGCGCAGCTGCGCGATCGGGCCCAGGTCACTCAGCCCGGCTCTCTGAGGTCCGATGGGTGCGGTGGCGATCGTGGTCACCGGTCCATGGTCGCCGGGATTGGCCTTCTCTCAAATAGCCAATCGTGGGAGAGTGGCCTGCATGACGCGCCTTCTCGGCGCCGGCCGGGTAGCCACCCTGGTCGGCGACTTCGACCGATCACCCGCGTACGCCGGCCTCGCCGACGCACTGATCCTGCTGATCGGCGACGGGCGGATCGCGGTGGACACCCGGCTGCCGAGCGAGCGCGAGCTCACCGAGGCGCTCAGCGTCTCGCGGACCACGGTGACCCGGGCATACGCCGCGCTGCGGGACGCGGGGTACGCAGAGGCCAGGCGCGGGGCCGGGACGTTCACCCGGGTGCCCGGCGGACGCAGCCGCGCCCACGACCGGGCACTGCTCCCCCGCCCCGGCGACGGCGACGCGATCGACCTCAACTGCGCGGCTCCGTCCGCCCCGCCGGGCATCGCCCGCGCGTACGCCGACGCCGTGGCGGAGCTCCCGGCGTACCTCGGCGGACACGGCTACTTCCCCGCCGGGCTGCCGAGCCTGCAGGCAGCCGTCGCGGCGTCGTACGACGCGCGCGGGCTGCCGACCTCGCCCGACCAGATCATGGTGACGCCGGGTGCGCTGACGGCGGCGTCGATCGTGGCGCAGGCGTTCTCGGGCCCCGGCGACCGGGTGCTCGTGGAGACGCCGACCTATCCGAACGCGACCGACGCGCTGCGGCACTCGGGCGCCCGCCTGGTGCCGAGCCCGGTCGACCCCGACGGCTGGGACCTCGACTCCGTCGCGGCGACCCTGCGCCAGACGTCGCCGCGACTGGCCTACCTGATCCCGGACTTCCAGAACCCCACCGGCCATCTGATGACCGACGAGCAGCGCGGGTCGTACGCCGCGCACCTGCGTCGCGCGCACACGGTCGCCGTGGTCGACGAGGCCCACCAGGCGCTGGCGCTGGAGGGACAGCAGATGCCGCGGCCGTTCGCGTCGTACGCCCCGGACACGATCACGATCGGCAGCGCGAGCAAGTCCTTCTGGGGCGGACTGCGGCTCGGCTGGATCCGCGCACCGCGCGGCCAGATGGAGCGGCTCACGCAGGCCCGAGTCAGCTTGGACCTCGGCGCTCCCGTGCTCGAGCAGCTCGTGCTCGCGCGGCTGCTCGCCGACGCCGACGAGATCCTGGCGGCCAACCGGTCGCGGCTACGCGAGCAGCGCGACGCGCTCGCCGGCGCGGTCGCCGTGCACCTGCCCGAGTGGACCTTCCACCGGCCCACCGGCGGGCTGGCCCTCTGGTGCCGGCTGCCCGGCGCTTTCGGCACCGCATTGGCCACCGAGGCCGAGCGCCGCGGCGTGATCATCGCCCCCGGCCCGGTCTTCGCCGCCGAGGGCGGGCTCGACCGCTTCGTCCGGATACCTTGGACCCGCCCGGCCGACGAGCTGACCGAAGCCGTGCGCCGCATCGCCGGCGCCTGGGCCCTCGTACGCTCCCAGCCCGCCTCAACCGGTCGGGTCGGCCGCGTGATGGTCGCCTGATCCCGCGCCGGGTCAGGACAGGCCCACGATGGTCCCGTCGTCGAGAAGGTCGATCCGGGAGGCGGCGGGGGTGGCCGGCAGGCCGGGCATCGTCATCACGTCACCGCACACGAGGACCACGAAGCCGGCGCCCGCGGAGAGCCGGACCTCGCGGACGTGGAGGTCGTGACCGGTCGGCGCCCCGCGCAGGGTGGCGTCGGTCGAGAACGAGTACTGCGTCTTGGCCACGCAGACGGGCAACCCGCCGTACCCGTCGGCTTCCAGGCGGTCGAGCCGCCGCTTGGCCTTCCCGTCCCACGTCACGCTCGACGCGCCGTACAGGCGATGGGCGAGGGTCTCCGCCTTCTCCTTGAGCGGGAGTCCGTCGGGGTAGGTGAAGGAGAACGTCGACGGACCGGAGCTCTCGAGCAG
Source organism: Nocardioides endophyticus (assembly GCF_039543845.1). Taxonomy (NCBI): domain Bacteria; kingdom Bacillati; phylum Actinomycetota; class Actinomycetes; order Propionibacteriales; family Nocardioidaceae; genus Nocardioides; species Nocardioides endophyticus. Next base: position 237,803 of record NZ_BAABKN010000005.1, read on the forward strand.
GTCCAGCACGCCCTTCGCCAGCTCGGTCGCCCCGAAACCGCCGTCGACGAAGTGCGTCGCAGGGTGGGTCCGCACCCCCAAGCCGTCGACCAGCTCGACGACGCGGGCCACCTCCGCGTCCGTGTCGGTCGGGAAGCGGTTGAGCGCGACCACGCACGGGATCCCGTAGACCTCGCGGACGTTGCGCAGGTGCCGCTCGAGGTTCTCCATGCCGCGCTCCACGGCACCGATGTCGTCCCGGCCGAGGTCGGGCACGTCCACGCCGCCGTGGAACTTGAGCGCCCGGACGGTTGCCACCACCACTGCGGCATCGGGTCGGAGCCCGGACTTTCGGCACTTGATGTCGACGAACTTCTCCGCGCCGAGGTCGGCACCGAAACCGGCCTCCGTCACGACGTAGTCGGCCAGCCGCAGCGCCGCCCGGGTGGCGATGACCGAGCTGCAGCCGTGCGCGATGTTGGCGAACGGCCCACCGTGGACGAACGCCGGGGTGTGCTCGAGCGTCTGCACCAGATTGGGTGCGAGCGCGTCCCGCAGCAGCACCGCCATCGCGCCGTCGGCTTCCAGCTCCCGCGCCGTGACCGGCCGCTTCTCCCGGGTGTCTCCGACCACGATGTCGCCGATCCGGCGCTTGAGGTCGGCCCACGACTCGGTCAGGCAGAAGATCGCCATCAGCTCGGAGGCCACCACGATGTCGAAGCCGTCCTGGCGCGGGTAGCCGTTCACGAGGCCGCCGAGACCGACCACCACGTCGCGAAGCGCTCGGTCGTTGAGGTCGAGCACCCGCTTCCAGTCCACCGACCGTACGTCGATGCCCAGCGCGTTGCCGTGCTGGAGGTGGTTGTCGACCAGCGCCGCCAGCAGGTTGTTCGCGGCCGCGATGGCCGCGAAGTCACCGGTGAAGTGCAGGTTGATGTCGGTCATCGGCACCACCTGGGCCCAGCCGCCGCCCGCCGCGCCGCCCTTCATGCCGAAGACCGGGCCCATCGACGGCTCGCGCAGGCAGGCCATCGACCTCAGGCCCAGCCCGCGCAGGGCGTCGGCCAGCCCGACCGTGGTCGTCGTCTTGCCCTCACCCGCCGGCGTCGGGGACATCGCCGTCATCAAGACCAGCTTGCCCAGCGGCCGGTCCTCGAGGGACTGGAGGTAGCCGAGGTCGACCTTCGCCTTGTGGTGGCCGTACGGCACCAGGTGAACGGCGTCGATGCCCAGCTCCTCCTGGGCGACCTGAGTGATGGGGCGCAGCTCCGCGGCGTTCGCGATCTCGATGTCCGACAGCACTCAGGCCCTCTCCTTCGCGACGCCCATCCGCCGCAGTAGTCGAGAGCGGGCCTCGGAGTCCGGCAGCGTACGCACGTTCGACTCCACGTTCATCCGCGCGATCGCGGATCCGGCCCTGGCCACCTCACCGGCGGCGACTAGGTCGGACTGCAGCCCGCCCCTGGCGGCGGGCCGCAGCAGGTCGATCAGCACCAGCACCTCGATCGCGGTCTCGACGACCTGCGCCTGCGGCTCGGATGCCCCCAGGAGCGCCTCGCCGATCGCCGACCTCCGCTCCTCGTCGTCGGACGACGCTCCGCGAGGGAGCGCCCACGCATCGGCCACAGCACCGAAGGCCCGCTCGTCGTCGACCACCAGCTGGCGTGCCCGGGTGACGAGCCGCTCGGCCCGCTCGACCAGCTCCGGGGCGTCGCAGTAGCGCGCCACCATGGCCACGAGGGCCGCGGCCTGGGCGGTGCACTGGGCCGCGACCGAGCCTCCCGCCGGCGTCGGTGTCCGGGCGGCGAGACGGTCCAGGAAGTCGGTGACCGTCCCGGAGTCCACGTCAGCGTCGTGCACCACGGGCCCACGCTAGTCCCGCGCGCCCCCGACGCAACCCCATCCGGTCGGCAGGTTCGCCCGCAGAACGGCGAGTGGCACGTTGGGACGGTGCTCAGACGCTGAACCGTCCGACCAGCTGACCGAGGTCGTGCTCGAAGCAGTAGCCGCCGCGACCGCGGTCCACGAACTTGTGCTGAATGACGTCCAGAGCGACACCCCGGGGTGCTGCCCGAGCAGCACGTCGATGTTGTCGAAGGTGAACGTCCGCACGTGTGCCTCGTGCAGCTCGGCGAGGGCTGCGGCGTCGGGCGGGGCCGGCGCGCCGAGCCGGGCGAGGTAGCCCGTCAGGTCCAGCTGGTCGGTGCTCCAGGGGTCGGAGGACATCCCGAGAGTCAACCGGATGTCCGCCGGTCAGACCAGGTCGACCGCCCGCACCGAGGCGGCGTCGATGGCCTGCTGCAGGTCGGCCAGCACGTCGCCGGGGATGGCCGTGTCGACCGAGAGCGCGACCAGCGCCTGGCCGCCGATGCTGTCGCGGGCGACCTGCATCCCAGCGATGTTGACGCCGGCGTCACCGAGGATCACCCCGACGGTGCCGACCATGCCCGGACGGTCGCCGTACGTGAGGAAGGCAAGGTGGTCGGTGGGCTCGATGTCGACGTCGTACCCGTTGACCTCGACCAGCCGCTCCCGATGGTTGATGCCGACCAAGGTGCCGCTGACCGAGACCTGGGATCCGTCGGCCAGAGTGCCGCGGATCGTGATCAGGTTGCGGTGATCCGGGCTCTCCGGATCGACGACCAGGCGCACCGCCATGCCGCGCTCGGCGGCGAGGAGCGGGGCGTTCACGTAGGAGACCTGCTCCTCGACGATGTCGGCGAAGATGCCCTTGAGGGCCGCGAGCTCGAGCACCTTGACGTCGAAGTCGGTGATCTCACCGCGCACCTCGACGTCGACCTGCTGGGCGACCTCGCCGGCCAGGCCGGTGAAGACGCGGCCGAGCTTCTCGGTGAGCGGGATGCCGGGACGGACGTCCTCGGCGATCACGCCGCCCTGGACGTTGACCGCGTCGGGGACCAGCTCGCCCGACAGCGCGAGCCGGACCGAGCGCGCGACCGCGATCCCGGCCTTCTCCTGCGCCTCGTCGGTCGACGCACCGAGGTGCGGCGTGGCGACGACGTTCTCGAGCTCGAAGAGCGGGCTGTCGGTGCACGGCTCGGTCGCGAAGACGTCGAGGCCGGCGGCGGCCATCCGGCCCTCCTTGAGCGCGGCGTACAGCGCGGGCTCGTCGACGATCCCGCCCCGAGCCGCGTTGACCAGGACCAGCGACGGCTTCACCCTCGCCAGCTGCTCGGCGCCGACGAGGCCGACGGTCTCGGGAGTCTTGGGCAGGTGCACGGACATGAAGTCCGCCTCGGCCAACAGCGTGTCGAGGTCGACGAGGCGCACGCCCATCTGAGCGGCGCGGCCGGCCTGCACGTAGGGGTCGTAGGCGATCACCTTCATGCCGAACGCCGACAGGCGCTGCGCGACCAGGACGCCGATCCGGCCGAGGCCGACGATGCCGACCGTCTTCTCGTAGAGCTCGATGCCGGTGTAGCGCGAGCGCTTCCACTCACCGTCCTTGAGCGCCGCGTGCGCCGGCGAGACGTGGCGGGCGGCGGCGAGCATCAGCGCGACCGCGAGCTCGGCGGCGGAGACGATGTTGGAGGTCGGTGCGTTCACGACCATGACGCCGGCCTGGGTCGCGGCTCGCACGTCGACGTTGTCGAGGCCGACACCGGCCCGGGCGACCACCTTGAGACGGGTCGCTGCGGCCAGTGCCTCGGCATCCACCTTGGTGGCCGAGCGGACCAGCAGCGCGTCGACGTCGACGATGCCCGACAGCAGCTCTCCCCGATCAGCGCCGTTGCAGTGGCGGATCTCGAAGTCCGGACCCAGCGCCTCGACGGTGGCGGGGCTGAGCTCTTCGGCGATGAGTACGACGGGCGCGTTCATGCGGGGTCCCCGGGGAATCGTGGGCTGGAGGAGCGAAGCGGGCGAAGACCAGGATTTCGTGGGGTGCTCACAGCGTTCCTCGCAGGGTGGTGCGGGTTGAGTGGCCGGATGCGGCCGGGCACGACGCTGTGCTGTCGGGCGACTCTACCCCTCCCGCGGCCAGATATCGGTGGCGTCCCACCTGGGTCGCTGTCTACCCTCGTGAGGTCGCATCCCCTCCCCGAGGCAGTCACATTGGAGCTCTGAGGTCCGGTCCCCACCCCACCTCAAGCACGGAGCTCTGTCATGCCTGCCCCCACTTCTGTCATCACCGCGTCCCGCCTCACCTTCGCCTGGCCCGACGGCACCACGGCCCTGAGCGACCTCGACCTCCTCGTCTCCCCCGGCCGGTCCGGACTGGTCGGCGTCAACGGCGCCGGCAAGTCGACGCTGCTGCGCCTGGTCGCCGGCGACCTGACGCCGACGTCGGGGCACCTCGCGGCCGGCGGCACCGTCGGCTACCTGCCACAGGACCTCCATCTCGACGTGCAGCAGCCGGTCGCGGACTTCCTCGGTGTCGGGCCGGTCATCCGCGCGATCCGCGCCGTCGAGTCCGGAGCCGTCGACCAGGAGCTGTACGACGCCATCGGCGACGACTGGGACGCCGAGGACCGGGTCGTCGCCGAGCTCGGCCGCCTCGGTCTCCCTGCCGACGTCCTCGATCGGCGCCTCGGCGAGATCTCCGGCGGTGAGGTCACCCAGCTCGGACTGTCCCGGCTGCTGCTGAGGCGGCCCGACGTGCTCGTGCTCGACGAGCCGACCAACAACCTCGACGCCGACGCGCGGCACCGGCTGTACGACGTGGTCGACGGGTGGAGCCGCTCGCTCCTCGTGGTCAGCCACGACCGCGAGCTGCTCGAGCGGATGGACCGGATCGGCGACCTTCGCGGTGGCGCGGTGCGCTGGTACGGCGGCGGCTACTCGTCGTACGCCGCCCAGGTGGCTGCCGAGCAGGCGGCAGCGGAGCAGGCCGTCACCACGGCACGCTCGGACCTGCGGCGGCAGCGCAACGACCGGGCCGAGGCCGAGCGGGTGCTCGCCCAGCGTCGTCGTACGGCCAAGAAGGCGGAGGTCACCACCGGGCTGGGCAAGGCTGCGATCCACGCCAAGCGCAACCAGGCGGAGAAGTCCGCCGCGAAGTACCGCAACGTCCACGACGACCGCCTCGACCAGGCCCGCGAGCGGTTGAACGACGCGGAGTCCCGACTGCGAGCGGACCGGGAGATCCGGGTCGACCTGCCCGGCACGGAGGTGCCGCGCGGCCGAGTGGTGCTCGACGGCCACGACCTCGAGATCAGCGGGCCGGACCGGGTCGGCGTGGTCGGACCCAACGGCTCCGGCAAGACGACGCTGCTGCACCGCCTCGTCCCGCAGGCCCAGGTCCCGGTCGCCCTGCTCCCCCAGCGACTCGACCTGCTCGACGACGACGACACCGTCGTCGGCAGCGTCACGCGCCGAGCGCCCGGCGCGGAACCCAACACGGTGCGAGCCCGGCTGGCGCGGTTCCTCTTCCGCGGGGACGCGGCGGACCGGCTGGTCGGCGACCTCTCGGGCGGCGAGCGCTTCCGCGCGACGCTGGCTGCGCTGCTGCTGGCCGATCCTGCGCCCCAGCTGCTGCTGCTCGACGAGCCGACCAACAACCTCGACTTCGCGTCGTACGACGCCCTGGTCTCGGCGCTCGACTCCTACCGCGGCGCGCTGGTCGTGGTCAGCCACGACCCGGCGTTCCTCGAGGACATCGGGGTCGAGCGGATCGTCAATCTCGGCATCGATCCGGAGTCAGTCGCGGGCGATGACTGACGGCACGTTGCCGGACGGGTCGGTGAACCACGCGATGAGCGGACCACCACCGCGGAACACGCCCTTTGCGTCGGTCCGCCACGACGTCGTCGACTAGCTGGGGTCGAGTCCGACGTGCCGCGGTCGTCCAGCGCATGTGGGCCGCCGAGCGGAAGGCAGACGGGGTCGTCGTCGGCACGGTCCTGCTGCTCACCCTGCCCAACGACGAGCACGGGGAGGTCGAGATCGGCTGGCACCTGCACCCCGATGCGTGGGGTCAGGGCTACGCCTGCGAGGCCGCCGGTCTTCGCCCAAGGCGTCGCGGCAGGACTGCCCGAGATCGTCGTCGTCAGCCACACTGACAACGACGCGTCCCAGGCCGTGATGCGTCGCATCGGCATGACCGAACACGGGATCGTCAAGAAGTGGTACGAGGGCGAGTCGGCGTACTTCGTCATCACGAAGGAGCAGTGGTCTCGAGACCGGCGGTCGACGGTATGACCGCCTACTCGATGCCGCACTCCAGGATGGGCTTCCTGAGCAGCAGCTCGATCAGCGCGCGTGGGTCTCGCCAGTGGTCGAGGACGATGACACCGTCATCGTGGACACTGAGCAGCTCGGCTGCGGTCAGGAGAACCAGCCGATCGTAGTGCTCGTGTTTTCCGGCGGCCATGGAGCGCAGCGCCGCGATCTCGTCGGTGTGGTCGGTCACGCGGCCGCCATCCTCGGGCCCTCCTGAGAGGCGTCGTGCCAATGTGGTCCTCGTTCCGGTTAGGGTGGCTCTTGGTCGTCAAACACGGCGTTCGTCAGGTGGTTGGCCGTTCCGTCGCACCTCGTGCAGGTCGACGAGCTGGTCGTCGGGCCCGACTACGACGATCTTGAGCCCGGCCTGGAGGGCGACCCGGCAGCACCGCAGGCAGCCCCGAGCGGCGAACGAGATGCGGGTCGGCCTCTTGGCGCCGACGCCGCACAGGGCACGTGGCGTCTTCGCGTTGTCGAGTTCGCGAGTCTCGATCAGGTGCGGCACCGTGCCCGTGGCTGACGCGACGATTGAGACCTCCCATGGCTCGAGCGGATGCAACCGCTCGGCCACGCTCAATGCTTGCTCTCAACTCGGAAGCCCTCGTTCTCGTCGGCGGGCCGGCACCAGCATTGTCCCTGACTCATGGATGGAACGATGTCAGAACATTGCTCGCAGTCAAGGGATGTCGGACTGACAAGTATTGACAGACACGCGGGTCCCTGAATTTCCACCACTACCCGGCGCCCATATGCAGGCGCACTTCGAGACTTCGACCTGATACTCACGCAAGACCACGAAGTCGAGAAACGAGCTTCGGGCGAATCCGAATGAGCGTCTCCCCCATGGCGACTTTCCTGTCGAGGACAGACGGCGACCCGGGCACAGAATCACACCGTGAAGTCACATTCGACGCGCGCTGGAAGCACATATTTCCGAACGACTTCGTCGGAAACTGCTGGCGGAGGACAGGATCTGGCACATTCGCCCGGGAAGTCGGCAGCCCCGGGCCGGTCACGGTTGGTCATCTCCTCGAAGGGGGGGCGATCAAAAGTTGCCACCAGTTCGTCACAAGATGGCACAAGTTGGGACACGTTCCACTGTCTCCGGGCCACAATGGGGTCTATGAACGTCGGTGCAGAACTCGCAGAGCTCAGTCGCACGATCGACCTCGGTCTCCTCGGTCGACGCATCAAAGCAGCACGGGTCGCTGCCGGCCTGACCCAACTGCAGCTTGCGAACCCAGACATCTCGTCTGCCTACCTGTCCCGCATCGAGTCGGGCGCGCGCCGACCCGACCTGAAGCTCTTGCTGAGGATCGCGGAGAAGACGAATGTCTCGGTCGAGCAACTGATCGTGGGCGTCACCCCCGACCAGCGGGTCGAGTTGACCCTCGAGCTGGACCACGCCTCCATCAACATCGCCCTCGGCAACGGCCTCGAGGCGATGGCGCATCTCGCTCGCGCCCGCGAGACGCTGTCGGACAGCCCGGCCTCCGACCTCTGGACGCAGCTCCGCGTCCTCGAGGCCAGGGCGAACCACGTCCTGGGGAACCTCGACGAGGCCATCATCGCTCTCGAAGACCTAGTGGAGAGCGGTGCGAGCGGTCCGTACTGGCTCTCCGCATCGCTGACGCTCGCCCGGTGCTACCTGGAGTCGGACGATCCGAACGCCTGCATCGAGACCGGCGAACCTCTCCTCGAGCTCCTTGCCGACCACGGCTTGGCCGCCAGCGCCGAGGCTGCCGAGGTCGCGAGCTCGGTCGCCGCCGCTCTGCAAGCCCGTGGAGACCATGAACGCGCCATCGAGCTGTGCCGAGCCATTGCCGACGCCACGCCGGACAATGTCGCGGGGCAATTGAACGCGTATGTCGCGGCAAGTATGTCCAAGCGTTCCGCCTCCGACGACAACCTGGCAGCCGGTTTCGCCGCCATTGCGCGCACCCGCGCCGACCATGCCCAGGCGCAGGCGGCGTCGGCTCGGTTTCATGCTCAGTTCGCCGAGTTCCTCCTGGCTGGACCGGAGCCGGACATCAAAGCCGCCCGAGAGCGGCTGGCGTTTGCGTCGGCGCTCGCGGCTCAGCATGGCTCGGATCTGCGCGAGGCGGCAGCTATTCGGCTGTCCTTCGCAAAGGTCCTGGTGCTCGAAAGAGAATTCGACGAGGCACTGCGCGCCCTCCCGGACCAAGACGACTTGGCGGGGTCCGAGATCCTGATCGCGAGCCGGCTCCTCCTGGCGGGTCAGATCCAGCGTGGAACCGGAAACTCGGAAGCGGCACGCGCAATCCTCGCCGAGGCGGCGCGGGTGCTCGGTCAGGCCGAGAGGGACCGGGCCACGGCCCAGATGTGGTACGAGCTGGGCGCCATGTTCGACCAGTCCGGCGACGCGGAGTCCGCGGCCGAGGCCTATCGCGAGGCTGCCGAAGCCACCGGTCTTGCTGTGGTGCAGCCCGACGGGGACCGGGCGGTCCCGCAACGTAGTTAGCGAGCAGCTAGCGCGCCTTTACCCGGGAATCGGCATCCCCGCGAGGGTGAATGGCGACAATGAGTGGGTGTCGTCGACGAATGCTGAACTCCTGGCGCGGGTGGGACTCTCCGAGCTGGGGGCGCGGCTGCGTGCGGCTCGGGTCGCTGCCGGCCTGACGCAGGCGCAGTTCGCCGGTGACACGGTCGAGCCGTCGTACGTCTGTCGCGTCGAGGTCGGTCGCCGCCGACCGACTCTCAGGGTGCTCACGACTCTCGCGGAGCGCGCCGGTGCGCCGCTCGAGGAGCTGCTCACCGGACTGACGCGCGACCGGTGGGACGCCATCCAGTCGACGATCGACTTCGCCGAGCTCAGCCTGTCGTCGGAGGACCCGTCGGAGGCGCTGGCGGCGGCCGACGAGGTGCTCTCCGACCTGGTGGGAACGAACGCGCCTGAGTTGTTCGAGAGCGCGTTGAGGCTGCGCGCCAGTGCCCGTGAGGCTGCCGGCGATCTCGACGGGGCCGCCGCCGACCTGACTCTGCTCACCGCCGAGCCCGTCGCAGACGTGAAGTGGGTCAAGGACCTGATCTCGCTGAGCCGCTGCCTGCGGGAGTCCGGCCGACTCGACGACGCGATCGCGGTGGGAGAAAGCCACCAAGCCCACATTGCAGGGCTGGGCCTGATCGCAACCACAGAGGCGGTGCAGCTGACGATCACCACGGCGGGCGCCTATATCCAGCGCGGCGACCTGGGGCATGCGCTGCGCGCTTGCAAGCGCGCCCTCGCCGACGCCGTCCGGTACGGGTTGCCGGTGGCGCAGGCGTCGGCACTGTGGAACGCGAGCGCGGTGCTGCAGATCCGCGGGCAGGCGGAGGAGGCGCTCAGCACGGCTCTCCAAGCTATGGAGTTGTTCGAGAAGTCGGGCGACACCCGCAGCCTCGGCCGGATGCGCAACCACGTCGCGAACATCCAGCTGAGCCTGCGACCGCCCGACGCCGCGGGGGCGCTGGAGATGCTGCAACGGGCGCGCAAGGAGCTCGACTGGTCGACGGCGAGTGCCGTGGATGCCGGCAGGCATCGACTCAGCATGGCGATTGCCCATGAGTTGCTGGGTCAGTACCGGGAGGCGGAGACCGAGCTGGAGGCCAGCGCCACCATTGCGCCGCTGAACGCGGCGGAGCTCCGGGCCTCCCAGGCAGCCTTGCGAGGCCGCCTCGCCGCCGCCTGGGGCGATCTCGACTCGGCCCGTCGGCACTATCAGCAGGGCATCGCCATCCTGACCGGGAGCGGCGCCGACAGGGACGCAGCCCAGCTCTGGTACGAGCTCGGGCAGATCCTCCGCGGGCTCGGTGAGAGCGAGCTGGCCGCCGACGCCTTCCGCCGCGCGGGCGCCACGCAGGGGCTCCACATCGCACACTGACAAGACACCCGATCGGGCCGACCGGGGGTGGCATAAATCCCGCCGCCACCCCCGCGTGCTGGCTCAGCAGCACAAAACGTGGTTGGCGGACGCCGGCGCCGCCGGCAGCCCCACGACCCCCAGCACGGCAACTCCAGCGACGACACCGGCGATGATTCCACGCTTGATCCGCGACATCTGACTTCTCCTCGGTCAGCGGGTGCGCTCGGTACGCACCCGGCTACCTGGGGAGGGTAAAGTTGTGGCAAGTCAAAAGGAACTGGTTCGATGGAAAAGTTGCCTAGAGTTGCCAACGTGGGTTCGGTGACTAGACCAGCCGCTGGCTGAACCGGGCGCGCGGACGGCACGTCCGAAGGGGCCGTCGGGCCGGCTACCCCCACTCGGGACCCGCCCGCCACTGGGCCTCACGCGCCAGGCGGCCTGCGCAGGTCAGCCGACGTGAAACGGCCGCTCAGGAGAAGAGCGACTGACCGACGTACTCCCCCTGGCCGATGCCGGGCGGTACGGCGAACAGCGCGGAGCCGGTGACCTTGAGGTACTCCATCAGCGCGTCCGACTTGGCCATCGTGTTCTGGATCGGGATGAAGTGCGTGTCCGGGTCGACGACGTACGCGATGAAGAACAGGCCGGCGTCGAGACCGCCGAGCGGGTTGGAGCCGTCGACGAAGTTGTAGCCCCGCCGGAGCATCCGGGCGCCATGGTGGAAGTCCGGGTGCACCAGCCGGACGTGCGCGTCGTCCGGGATGATGTGGCCCAGGCTCCCGGGCATGTCGAAGTCGGGCTCGGTGAACTCGGTGCCACCCGAGAGCGGCGCGCCGCTGTCCTTGGTGCGGCCGACGAAGTCCTCCTGGTCGCCGAGCGTCTGCCGGTCCCAGATCTCGATGTTCATGTTGAACCGGCGGGCGACGAGGTAGGAGCCACCGGCCAGCCAGTCGGCACCGGGATCGGCGCCGGGGGCCACCCAGACGTGCTCGTCGACGTCCTTGGTCTGCTCGGACTTGATGTTGGCGGTGCCGTCCTTGAAGCCGAAGAGGTTGCGCGGCGTCGACTGCGACGTCGAGGTGGTCGACGTACGGCCGAAGCCGAGCTGCGACCATCGGACCGCCACCGTGCCGAAGCCGATCCGGGCCAGGTTGCGGATGGCGTGTACGGCGACCTGCGGGTCGTCGGCACACGCCTGGATGCACAGGTCGCCGTACGACTTCTCCGGGTCCAGTACGTCGGCCGGGAAGTGCGGCAGCGTGCGCAGCGCCTTGGGCTGCCGGTCGGCGAGCCCGAAGCGGTCCTTGCCGTCGTCGTCGCGGAAGAGTGTCGGGCCGAACCCGAACGTGATCGTCAGCCCGCTGGCGCTCAGTCCGATGGCCTCGCCGGTGTCATCGGGAGGCAGGTTGACCGAGCCCTGGGTCGGCCCGACCTCACCGGCGGACAGTCCCCGGGTCATCCGGTCGGCGGCCTCGGTCCAGGCCGTCAGCAGCGCGACCAGCTCGTCGCGTGAGTTGGTCGTGACGTCGAACGCCGCGAAGTGCAGGCGGTCCTGGGCCGGGGTGGTGATGCCGGCCTGGTGCTTGCCGCGGAAGGCATAGGCGTCTCGAGCGTCGTCCGGGCGCGACTCGCCGTCCGCGGCGGTCGCGCGACCGGCGGCGAAAGCACCTGCGGCGAGGCCGGCGGCGGCAACGCCACCGCCGACCAGTCCGCGTCGGGAGACCCCGGTCAGGACAGCACCGCCGCCGTGAGCTGCGAGAGCGGCTCGGAGAGCGCGTTGACGGCGTTCGCCAGGTCCTGCACCTCGTCGGGGGTCAGGTCGTCGTAGAACGTGAATCCGGTGTCGGTCCGCTGCGCGTCCAGCAGCGTCTGCAGGTCGGCGAACCGGGTCGTCAGCGTCTTCGCGAGCTCCGGGTTGGTCTGCTCGACGATCGGCTTGACGCCCTCGAAGCCCACGCGGGCACCGTCGACGTTGGCCTGGAAGTCCCACAGGTCGGTGTGCGACCAGAACTCCTCCTCGCCGGTGACCTTGCCCGCGGCGACCTCCTCGAGCAGGCCGCGCGAGCCGTTCGCGATCTGGTCGACGGTGTAGTCGAGGCCCTGGACGCGCTCGTCGAGGGTGGTGATGTTCTTCATCAGGTCGTCAGCGTAGAACGCGCGCTCCTTGGGCGTGAGCGGCGTGTAGTTCTTCGCCAGCTCGGGCCAGAGGTCCTTCTCGATGCGGTGCCAACCGGTCCACTTCTCGCCGGGCTCGAGGTCGGCCTCGCGAGCGTCGGTGAGCGGGTCGAGGTCACCGAACGACTCGGCGACGGTCTCGATGCGCTCCCAGTGGGTGCGGGCCTCGGGGTAGAGCGTCCGCGCGGCGTCGTCGTCGCCCGACTTGTAGAGGTCGACGAACTCCTCGGTCTTGGTCACCAGCTGGTCGGACTGGTCCTGGACGTACGCCGAGTAGTTGGTCAGCGCGGTGTCGACCAGCTCCTGGTCGTCGGCGGAGACGCTGGGCTCGTCGCCGGACTTGGTGACGGTGAAGTCGGCGCGGATGCCGTCGCCCTTCATGCCCGGCTTGCAGGCGGTGAAGTAGGTGCCAGCCGGCGCATTGACGACCAGCTGGCGGGAGAGCTGCGGGCCGACGTTCTCGACCTCGGCGACGATCCGGAGACCATCCTCGCCCAGGAGGTAGAACTCGGTGACCTGCGAGCCGTCGTTGGTGACGTCGAAGGTGACCGTCCCGGACGGCACCTCGGCGGTGGAGACCTTGCACTCGTCGTCGGTGGACGAGACCGAGACGGTGCGGGCGTCGCCCGCGTCTCCTCCGCTGTCCTTGGCGTTCTCGGTGCAGGCGGCGAAGAACGGCGTGGTGACCAGCAGTGCGGCCACGAGCAGGGGCTTGTGCATGTGTCTCTGTTCCTTCGGACGGGTCAGTTGCTGACGGGGGCGGGAGCGGGAGGAGAGCTTCGCCGGCGGGCGCCGCGGACGAAGAGGAACATCACCGGGACGACGTACAGGACCCAGACGAGGGCCTCGAGCACGGTCGTCTGCGGGGAGAAGTTGAAGATGCCCTTGAGAAGGGTGGCGTACCAGGTGGTCGGGTCGATCGTGTCCGACACGTCCCACGCCAGGTTGTCGAGCCCGGGCAGGACACCGGCCTCCTGGAGGTCGTGGACGCCGTACGAAAGGACGCCGCCGGCCACCAGGATCAGGAAGCCTCCGGTCCACGTGAAGAACGTGCTGAGGTTGATCGAGATCGCGCCGCGGTAGAGCAGGTACGCCAGGACCACGGCGGTCGCGATGCCGAGGCCGGCCCCGACCAGCGGCTGCCACGTCGAGTTGGTGTCGCGCGAGACCGCCTCGGTGGCCGACCAGAGGAAGAGCGCGGTCTCCAGCCCCTCGCGGCCGACCGCGAAGATGGCGACCAGCGCCAGGCCCCACCAGGGGCCCTCCACCGCGTCGTCGATCCGGCCACGCAGCTCCCCACTCAGCGAGCGGGCCGCGCGGGCCATCCAGAAGATCATCCAGGTGACGAACCCGACCGCGACGATCGACAAGGTGCCGCCGATCGTCTCCTGGGCCTCGAAGGTCAGGCCGCGCGGGCCGTAGAACAGCGCGAACCCGAAGCCGAGCGACACGAGCACCGCGAGCCCTACCCCGATCCAGATCCGCGGGAGCAGGTCGCGCCGCTCGATCTTGACGAGGTAGGCGACGAGGATGCTGACCACCAGGGCCGCCTCGAGGCCCTCACGCAGGCCGATCAGGTAGTTCGCGAGCACAAGCGGCGATCGTACGCTTGGCAGTTAGGTTTGCCTAACCACTGTCGGACGCGTCACAACATCGTTAGATGGTGCAGCCGTCCGGGCCGCAGGCCTCGGCGTCGCCGCCGGCCATCTGCAGGACCGGGTGGGACGCGGTCCAGGCCTGGTCGAGCACCTGGCTGAAGACCTCGGCTGGCTGGGCGCCCGAGACGCCGTACTTCTGGTCGACGACGAAGAACGGCACGCCGGTCGCGCCGTACGCGCGAGCCTGGGCGATGTCGGCGGCGACCGCGTCGGCGTACTCGTCGCTCGCCAGCACTTCGCGGACGCGCGCCTCGTCGAGACCGACGTTCGTCGCGACGCCGGCGAGCACGTCGTGGTCCCCGACGTCGGCGGCACCCTCGAAGTACGCCGAGAGCAGCGCCTCCTTGAGCTCGCGCTGCAGGGCCGGGCCGCCGGTCTCGAGGGCGAGGTGCAGGAGCCGGTGCGCGTCGATGGTGTTGGTGTGCACGGTGTCGAAGAGCCGCATCGTCAGCCCGTCGTCGGCCGCGACGTCGATCAGCTGCTGCTGCATGTCGCGCATCTCGTCCTCGCTGCGCCCATACTTGCGGGCGATGACGCCGGTCGACAGCTCGTGGCCGTGGTGCGGGGCGGTCGGGTCCAGCTCGAAGGAGCGGTAGACGATCTCGACGTCGTCCGCGTGCTCGAAGGTGGACAGGGCCGTCTCGAGACGACGCTTCCCCACGAAGCACCACGGGCAGACGACGTCACTCCAGATCTCGATCTTCACGTCGGCTGAACGCCGGTCGCGACCGCGTTTGTTCCGTCAGTGGTGGTTTCGAGGAAGGTGCAGGATGGGGATCGCAAGTGGCGGAGCGCTGATGAACATCGCGGGCGGGATCCGGGGTCGACCATCCTGCACACCTCCTTTCGATAGAGAATCGGCAATATCGGATGGGTAGAGGTAGAGCGGAAGCCGCTTGGGACGATCCCCTCTGCGGACATGCCACGATTGGCCCGACCGGACGAGACGGTCGGCCGACATCTGAGGGAGAGAGCCGCATGGCCCGCACCGCACGCACCGGATCGCCGGTCCGTCCGATCGCACATCTGTCGTTGGTCGACCGCGTCACCGACGAGCTGCACCGCGCGATCCTCAACGGCGACATCAAGCCGGGTGCGGCCGTCTCCATCGTGGAGCTCTGTGAGCAGTTCGACGTGAGCCACATCCCGGTGCGCGAGGCGCTGCGCCGTCTGGAGAGCGAGGGGCTGGTCAGCCTTCGCCCCGGTCGCTCGGCGCTCGTCGCCTCGCTCAGCCCCGAGGACCTCGCCGACATCTACCGCCTGCGCCGGGTCATCGAGGGCGACCTCACCATGCGCGCGATGGAGCGGATGACCCCCGAGCGGCTCGAACAGGCGCAGGTCGCGCTGGACGAGTACGCCGAGGTCGAGCGCGAGCCTTCGGCCCTCGCCGCGGCGCACCACGCCTTCCACGCGGCGATCCTCGACGAGGTCATGGGCGCCGTCGACCGGCGCATGCTCCAGATCCTCTGGCACTCGGCCGACCGCTACCTGCACCTGGTGATGGACGACCTCGACCGCGCGCCGGAGACCACGGAGGCACGGATCACCGAGCACCGGGCGCTGCTCGACCTGGCCCGCGCGGGCAAGGCCGAGGAGCTGCGCGACGCCTGGGTGCACCACCTGGCGAGCAGCGAGGCCGACCTGCAGGCCGCGCTTGAGCGTCAGCCGAGCGCCAACGAGTCGGCCCGCGTCTAGGCGCCGACGAGCTCCCACGGGCGACCCTCGACGAGGGCGGTGCCCTTGCCTCGTCCCAGCGCCACATCGCCC
>NZ_BAABKN010000005.1:253514-499648 GCF_039543845.1 Nocardioides endophyticus
TCATCCCGGTGGTCCTCGAAGCGTGAGTCGTCCGCCTCAGAGGCACCCATAGCTAGCCGAGAGGCGGACGACTCAGTGGATCAGCGGGTGGCGGTGCCCTCGGTGTAGTCCGAGTCGTGGCTCTTGACCCACGCCATCAGCTTGCGGAGCTCGCGGCCGGTCTGCTCGATCGGGTGCGACTCACCCTTCTTGCGGAACTCGGTGAACTCCGGCGAGCCGTTGTCCATGTCCGAGATGAAGCGCTCGGCGAACTTGCCGTTCTTGATGTCGGCGAGCACGTCCTCCATGTTCTTCTTCACGTCGGGCGTGATGACGCGCGGACCGGAGACGTAGTCGCCGAACTCGGCGGTGTCGGAGACCGACCAGCGCTGCTTGGCGATGCCGCCTTCGTACATGAGGTCGACGATCAGCTTCAGCTCGTGGAGGCACTCGAAGTAGGCGACCTCGGGCTGGTAGCCGGCCTCGGTGAGGACCTCGAAGCCGTACATGACGAGCTGCGAGGCACCACCGCAGAGGACGGCCTGCTCACCGAACAGGTCGGTCTCGGTCTCCTCGGTGAACGTGGTCTTGATGCCGCCGGCACGCAGGCCACCGATGGCCTTGGCGTACGACAGCGCGAGCGGCCAGGCGTTGCCCGACGAGTCCTTCTCGACGGCGACGAGCACCGGCACGCCGCGGCCGTCGACGTACTCACGACGGACCAGGTGGCCGGGGCCCTTCGGCGCGACCATGAAGACGTCGACGCCCTCGGGCGGGGTGATGTAGCCGAAGCGGATGTTGAAGCCGTGCCCGAAGACCAGGGTGTCGCCGGCAACGAGCTGCGGCGCGATCTCATCGGCGTACAGCTTCCGCTGGTGCTGGTCGGGCGCGAGGATGACGATGACGTCGGCCTCCTCCGCGGCCTCGGCCGGGGTGAGGACGCGCAGGCCCTCGGCCTCGGCCTTCGCGCGGCTCTTCGAGCCGGGCTGCAGGCCGATGCGCACGTCGACACCCGAGTCGCGCAGGGACAGCGCGTGGGCGTGACCCTGGCTGCCGTAGCCGATGACCGCGACCTGCTTGCCCTGGATCAGGGACAGGTCGGCGTCGTCGTCGTAGAACATCTCAGCCACTGGGGCTTCTCCTTCGTGTTGGTGTGTTGCTTCAGCCCGCTGCGGGAGGGGCGGGGATGGTGACCGGGCGCAGGTTGCGCTCGGAGATGGAACGGGAGCCGCGGCCGATGGCGACCATGCCGGACTGCACGAGCTCGCGGATGCCGAAGGGCTCGAGCACGCGAAGCAGGTCACCCAGCTTGTCGGCGTTGCCGACGGCCTGGATGGTGACGGCGTCGGGGGCGATGTCGACGACCTTGGCCCGGAAGAGCTGGACGGCGTCCAGCACCTGACCGCGGGACTCGGCGTCGGCCTTGACCTTGACGAGCAGCAGCTCACGGTTGATCGAGGAGGAGCCATCGAGCTCGACGATCTTGATGACCTCGACCAGCTTGTTGAGCTGCTTGGTCACCTGCTCGAGCGGCGAGCCCTCGACGTCGACCACGATTGTCATCCGTGAGACCTCCGGATGCTCGGTCGGGCCGACCGCGAGCGAGTCGATGTTGAACCCGCGGCGGCTGAAGAGGCCCGCGATCCGGGCGAGCACGCCGGGCTTGTTCTCGACCAGGACCGACAGCGTGTGCTTCGTGTTCTGCGCGGTCGTCATGCTCGGAGCTCCAGCTCTGCGTCGTCGTCGAACTTCGGGGCGAGGTCGCGGGCGTACTTGATGTCGTCGTTGCTGGTCCCGGCGGCGACCATCGGCCAGACCATCGCGTCCCGGTGCACCCGGAAGTCGACGACCACCGGGACGTCGTTGATCTCCATCGCCTTGTTGATGGTGGCGTCGACGTCGTCGGGGCTCTCGCACGCGAGACCCACGCAGCCGTAGGCGTCGGCGAGCTTCACGAAGTCGGGGATCCGCTTCGAGTGCAGGTCGGTGTTGGAGTAGCGCTCGTTGTAGAAGAGCGTCTGCCACTGCCGCACCATGCCGAGCGACTCGTTGTTGATGATCGCGACCTTGATCGGGATGTCGTTGATCGTGCAGGTCGCCAGCTCCTGGTTGGTCATCTGGAAGCAGCCGTCGCCATCGATCGCCCACACGGTCGAGTCGGGCATGCCGACCTTCGCACCCATCGCGGCCGGCACGGAGAAGCCCATGGTGCCGAGACCGCCGGAGTTGATCCAGGTGTTGGGGTTCTCGTAGCCGATGAACTGCGCCGCCCACATCTGGTGCTGGCCGACGCCCGAGGTGAAGATCGTCTCCGGGCCGGCGATCGCCCCGAGCCGCTCGATGACGTACTGCGGGGAGAGGCCACCGTCGGTCGGCTTGTCGTAGCCGAGCGGGTAGGTCTTCTTGATGCCGGCCAGGAACGTGACCCAGCCCTCGTAGTCACCGGTGTGGCCGGCGTCGGCCTCCGCCTTGAGCGCCACGATCAGGTCGCTGATCACCTCGCGGCAGTCGCCGACGATCGGGACGTCGACCGCGCGGTTCTTGCCGATCTCGGCCGGGTCGATGTCGGCGTGGATGATCCGGGCGCCCGGTGCGAACGAGTCGAGGTTGCCGGTGACCCGGTCGTCGAAACGGGCGCCGAGGCTGATGATCAGGTCGGACTTCTGCAGGCCGGCCACCGCGGCCACGGTGCCGTGCATGCCGGGCATGCCGAGGTGCTGCGGGTGGCTGTCCGGGAAGGCGCCGCGCGCCATCAACGTGGTGACGACCGGCATGCCGGTCAACTCGGCGAGCACCCGCAGCTCACGGGAGGCGCCGGCGCGGATGGTGCCGCCGCCGACGTACAGGACCGGGCGCCGGGATTCGAGGATCAGCCGCGCGGCCTCACGGATCTGCTTGGAGTGCGGCCGGGTCACGGGGCGGTAGCCGGGCAGGTTGAGCTCCGTCGGCCAGGCGTAGGTCGTCATCGCCTGCAGCGCGGACTTCGCGACGTCGACCAGGACGGGGCCAGGACGGCCGGTGCTCGCGATGTGAAACGCCTCGGCGACGGTACGCGGGATGTCTGCGGGGTCGGTGACCAGGAAGTTGTGCTTGGTGATCGGCATCGTGATGCCGCGGATGTCCGCCTCCTGGAACGCGTCGGTGCCGATCTGAGCGGCACCGACCTGGCCGGTGACGGCCACCATCGGCACGGAGTCCATGTGCGCGTCGGCGAGCGGCGTGACCAGGTTGGTCGCACCCGGGCCGGACGTCGCCATGCAGACGCCGACGCGTCCGCTCGCCGCTGCGTACCCCTGCGCGGCGTGACCCGCCCCCTGCTCGTGCCGTACGAGGATGTGCCGGATCGAGGAGTCCATGAGGGGGTCGTACGCCGGAAGGATGGCGCCGCCGGGGATACCGAAGATCTCGGTCGTGCCCGCGGCTTCCAGCGATCTGATCAGGCTCTGCGCGCCTGTCATCTGCTCGCTCATCACTGTGTCCTCTTCTGGATTTCCTGGGCTGTCGCCCTACCGTGCCTGCCCAACAAAAAACCCCTCGGCCCGGTTGGGCGGCGAGGGGTGACGTGCGCGCTCGAGTCGGTCTCGGACTCAGCCCACACGTCGCGTGCGTACAAGAAGCTGCTTGCGCATGGTTCCACGGTAACCGCAGGCCCTCTCGCCCGCATCCGAGTGTGCCAGGCGTCCCAGATTTCGAGACGCCGGTCTCACTCTGCAGTCTCACTCCGCAGCCTCATCCGGCGGAGGGCTCACGTCCGTCGGCGGTGCAGACGCAGACCTTGTTGCCATGGGCGTCGGCGAGCACCCAGAACGCGGGCACGGCCGCCTCACTGACGAGGGTGCCGCCCGCGGCGACCGCTGCGGCGACGCGCTCCTCGGCGACCTCCCGGGGCACCACGATGTCGAGGTGGAACCGCTGCTGCACCTCCCCCGTCGCGTCGGGGGCCTCCTGGAACCACAGCGTGTTGTTGCGGCCGCCCGGGTCCTGGATCTCGGAGGGCCAGGCGGCATCGGCGTAGCCGAGCACGGCCGCCCAGAACGGCTTGACCTCGGCGTACGCCGGGACGTCGAGCGCGAGCTCGAGGGTGGACACCTCGCGCGGGGCCGACTCGATGCCGAGCTCGGCCGCGATCTCGGAGATCCGCCGAGCCAGCGCGACGTCGCGGCTGGTGACACCGTGGACATCGTGGCTCTGCAGGTCGACGTCGACCTGCGGATAGGTCAGGACCACGTCGGGATGGTGGTTGGCCTCCTCGGCCGCCTCCGTGATCCGGGTGACCAGCTCCAGGCCCTTCACGAAGCTGCCGGTGCGGTACCTCGCATGCAGCCGCATCAGGAAGAAGCGCCAGTCGTCGAGCCCCTCGGCCTCGACCTGCGGGTAACGGAGCACGGTCTTGGGATCGGTCTTGGGATCGGTCATGGCAGCACCACCTGTCCTATCGGTCCGGGGTTGTAGGCGATCTCCCAGCGGTAGCCGTCCGGGTCGCCGAAGTAGCCCGTGTAGCCGCCCCAGTCGCGCTCGACGGCATCGTGCACCGGGTCGGCGCCGGCGGCGCGGGCGGTCGCCAGCACGGCGTCCACCTCCGCGCGCGTCGCCACGTTGTGCGCGAGCGTGATCGGCGCGAGTCCCTCGCCTCGGCGGATCGGCCCGACCTCGCTCTCGAAGCCGCTCTCGGCCCACAGCGACAGCACGACGAGCTCCCCCACCTGGATCATCAGCACCTCGCCGGGGACGTCCATCGACGCCGTCCAGCCGAGACCGTCGAGGTAGAACGCCCGGGTGGCGTCGAGGTCGCGTACGGCGACCGACACGAAGCTCAGCCGCTGGTCCATGTCATCCACCTTGGCACACCGCGCCGACACAGCTGCCCGACAAAACGGGACGGCCTGCCCTGACGTCCGGGACGCCGGGCGACCGACCTTGGTGCCACTGCTCTCGAAACCGGGGAGCCGAGACCGAGGAGCACCGCCGTGACCACCATCGCCAGCAGCACCGCCCACGAAGAGCTCGACGCACGTCGGCGCCGGGTATCCCCCACCTCCAGCCGTGGCTGGGCGTTCGTCGGCGCCGCTGCCGGCATCGCCGGCGTCGTCGGCATCCAGGCGTCGCTCCAGATCGACGCCGTCTACAACAAGAAGTACGCCGGCGACGCCGACCTGATCCTCGACCGGCTCGGCGACTACGTGCCACAGCTGCTGATCCTCCACTTCGCGATGACCGGTGCGGCGATCATGCTGCTGATCTTCGCGGCCGGCCTGCGCCGGCGGCTCCGGGCCCAGGCACCGGCCGGCAGCCTGCTCCCCGACGTCGCGGCGGGCGGCCTGCTGCTGACGGCGGTGGCGACCCTGATGGGGGCGGGGTTCACGACCGAGATCGTCTTCGCCCTCACCGACGACACCGTCGCGATCGACCCTGAGTTCGCGGCCGTCGTCGGCCACTGGATCGGGACCATCCCGTGGCTGTGGGTGGGCGCCGGCCTGACCGGCGTCGCGGTCGCCGTGGGTGCCCTCCGACACGCCGCGGCCCCGCGCTGGCTCGGTTGGGTGGGTGCGGTGTTCGGCGGCATCACGCTGCTCGTCGGCCTCTCGCCGCTGCAGTACATGGCCGGGTTCACCGGCCCCGTGCTGATCCTCGTGCTCGGCCTCGGGTTCGCCTTCGGCGACCGCCGCCAGCGGGCCGGCAGCTGACCGGGGACCCGGTGCCCGCCGAGCGTCCCCGGCCGACGGGCATCGGCCGCGCCCGGTCGACCAGGACCACTGGTTCTTCGCCGTCGACGTCTCCGTGGCCGGTGCCTACGGCACGGTCGCGGCCGTGACCCTGAGCCGCCGCTCCCACCTGGTTGCGCGGCTCCTGGGCCTGGTCGCGATCGGGGCGGGCTCGCGGCGTTCGGCTACGGGTACGACGTGTGGGCGCTGCTGCCCGGTGGCGGACCGCCCAACGCGCAGATCGTCCTGCTGCAGAGCACCGCCTGGGTGCCCGGCACCCTCGCGCTCTTCCTCGTGGTGCCGTGGCTGGTGCGCGACCACCCCCTCGGCTGGGAGTGGGTCGGCCTGGCCGCCGGGACGACGCTGACCGCGGCGATCAGCATCGACGAGATCTTCACCGACGAGATGACGAGCGCAACGCCGTACTGGGTGGCGATCGCCCTGGGCCTGGTCGCCGCGCTGGTCGTGGAGCTGCGGCACCGGTTCGGTCCGGAGGAGGAGCGCAACGGGCAGGGCTGGCTCGCCGTCGGTACGAGGCAAGCTGGTGGGCCTGCTCCAGGTCTCGGCGCTGCCTGGCGAACAGCTGTCCGCGCACGACCTGTCGACCCTGCACGAGCTGGCGTCCGTCGTGGCCGCTGCCGTCGTCATCGGCCGGGGCGCCGCCGATCTCGAGGAGATGCGCAACCTCCTGCGATCGGACCCCGACGCCAGCCTCGAGCTCCTCGCCCACCTCCAGGGCGAGGTCGAGGCGGCGACCGTCAGCGTGCGCAGCCTCTCGCACCACCTGCTGCCGCCCATCCTCGACGAGCTCGGCTTGGTCGCGGCGCTCGCCGAGCTGGCGAGCAGGTTCGACGGTGGCGGCCTCACGGTCGCGGTCGAGTCCGACCGGTTCGACGACCTCGACCCGCGCATCGCCGCGGCGGCGTACGGCATCGCCAGCGAGGTGCTCTCCAACGTGTCCCGGCACGCCCGAGCCGACCACTGCCGGATCGTGGCCCGCAGGCACCCGGCCGGGAGCCTGCTGCTGGTGGTCGCGGACGACGGCACCGGGCGTGACGACGACGCTCTGCCCGGGGTCGGGACGCACTCGATGCGCGAGCGCGCGGACGAGCAGGGCGGCTCGCTAGACGTGCGCGATCGGATCGGCGGCGGGACCGAGGTCATCGCTACGCTGCCCCTCGTGGTGTCCCATGGTTGAGCAGCTGATCCGGGTCGCGGTCGTCGACGACCACCCGGTCTTCCGCCTGGGCATGGCCGGCCTGCTCGGCTCCCTCGACGGGATCGAGGTCGTCTGCCAGGCCGAGGACGCCGCGCAGGCGAGGGAGCGCATCGACGAGTCCGTCGACGTCGTACTCATGGACCTGCACCTCGGTGAGGACTCCGGCATCGAGACCACACGCGATCTGGTGCGCACGCTGCCCGACCTCGCCGTACTCGTGATCACGATGGACGAGGACGACGAGTCCGTCGTCGCGGCGATGCGCGCCGGCGCTCGTGGCTACCTGCTCAAGAGCGCCTCGCCCGCCGAGGTGGAGCGCGGCATCCGGGCGGTCGCGAACGGCGAGGCGATCCTCGGTCCGCAGGTCGCCTCTCGGGCCATGGCGACCCTGACCTCGGGGCGTACGGCGGTCCGGGTGCCGTTCCCGGAGCTCTCCGACCGCGAGCGCGAGGTGCTCGACCTGCTCGCCCGCGGCTACGACAACACGACCATCGCGCGCCGGATGGTGCTCTCGCCCAAGACGGTCCGCAACCACGTCTCCAACGTGCTGACCAAGCTCGGCATCCCCGACCGCGCGCAGGCGATGATCAAGGCACGGGACGAGGGACTCGGAGCCTCGTGAGCTGTCCGCCGTGCTCGTCGAAGTTGGCCGGGTCGAGCCACCGCTCGTGCGTCGCCCTCACCGCCGGCCACTCGGCGTCGGTGACCGAGAACCAGTCGGTGTCGCGGTTGCGGCCCTTGGTCACCATGTGGTTGCGGAACCGGCCCTCGTAGGTGAAGCCGAGCCGGGCGGCCGCCCGGCGCGACGGCTCGTTGAGGCTGTCGCACTTCCACTCGAACCGGCGGTAGCCGAGGTCGTCGAAGGTGTGCCGCATGCTCAGGTGGATCGCCTCGGTCGCGGCGCGGGTCCGCTGGAGGGTCTTGGCGTACAGGACGCCCGCGATCTCGACCTGACCGGTCGCGGTGTCGATGCGCGTGTACGACGCGATGCCCTGCGCCTGTTGGCCGGTCGGGACCAGGGCGAAGGTCTCCAGGCCGCTCGCGTCGAGGTGCTCCTGGATGAACGCCGACATCGCCGCCACGTCGGCAGGCGGGTCGGTCGGCCGGTAGGTCCAGAGCTCCTCGTCGCCGGGGTTGCACAGGGCGTCGTACAGCGCGCCGGCATGGTCCTCGCCCAGCGGTTCGAGGGTGACGTAGCGGCCGGTCAGCGTCGTCGCCTCCGGCCAGGGGCGCGCGGTCCAACCGGGCACGAGGTCACCGACCTGCAGGCCGTACTCGTTCATCTCGGGCACGGCCGCACCCTAGTCTTCGGACGTGACCCCGTCGTACGCACGGAGCTGGCACGCGCTCACCGCCCTGGTGGCGATCGCCGCGCTGGTGCTGCAGCTCGTCCTCCTGCTGCACGGTGGGCAGGTGCTCGACGAGGTCGACCCACCGTCCACCGGGATCCGGGTCTACCGCTTCTTCGTCTACTTCACCGTCGAGAGCAACCTGCTCGTCGCCATCGCCGCTGTCACACTCGCGCTCGATCCCACGCACGACGGCCGTGGCTGGCGGGTGCTACGGCTGGCGGGGACGGTCGCGATCACCGTCACCGCCGTCGTGCACTTCTTCCTGCTGCGCCCGCTCCTCGACCTCGATGGCCTGGACTGGCTCGCCGACAAGTCGCTGCACATGGTCGTGCCCGCGCTGGCGATCATCGGCTGGCTGGCCTGGGGGCCGCGCCCCCGGGTCACCCGTCGGGTGGTCGTGCTGGCGCTGCTCTTCCCGATCGTGTGGACGGCCTGGACGATGCTCTTCGGTGCCGTGGACGGCTGGTACCCGTACCCCTTCCTCGACCCCGACGAGAAGGGCTGGGCCGCCGTCTCGGTCGCACTGGTCGGCATCACCGCGTTCTTCCTCCTGGTCTTCGCTGCCTATGCGTACGCCGATCGGCGGATGCCTGTGGCGCCGCATCCCGATAACGTCAGGTCATGAGCGAACGAGCCGGCATCGACCCCTCCGTCCCGCCGAGCGGCACCGGCTGCGTCGAGTGCGAGGAAGCCGGCGGCTGGTGGGTCCATCTCAGGCGGTGCGCGCAGTGCGGACACATCGGCTGCTGCGACACCTCGCCTGCCCAGCACGGGACCGCGCACTTCCGCGCGACCGGCCACCCGGTGATGACCAGCTTCGAGCCCGGCGAGGACTGGTTCTGGGACTTCACCACCGAGTCCGGCTTCCTCGGTCCCCGGCTCGTCGACGCCCAGTGCCGTCCGGAGGACCAGACCGTCCCCGGCCCTGCCGACCGAGTGCCCGACGACTGGCGCGACCACATCCACGGGTAGCGGCTCAGGGGTGCTCGGCGTCGTACGACGCCTGGCTCTCCTCGATGTCGGGGTTGTTGTCGACGGCCCACTCCGCCAGCGCGACCGCGGGGCCGATCAGGGTGCGACCCATCGTCGTCAGCTCGTACTCCACTCGTGGCGGCACCTCCGGGTAGACCGTGCGCGTGACGAGGCCGTCGCGCTCGAGGTGCCGCACCGTGCGCGTCAGCATCCGCTGTGAGATGCCCGGGATGCGTTGCTGGAGCTCGGTGAAGCGCATGGGCTCGCCATCGAGCGTCGCCACCACCAGCAGCGTCCACTTGTCGCCGACCCGGTCCAGGATGCCGCGGATGGCGCGGCCGCCGTCGCCACGGATCAGGCAGGTCTTCTCGTACCGCGACATCGCCGTCCTCGGTTCGCTACGCACACCGGTGTGCCTTTTGTAAGCCCTCCGATAGTCACCGACGATGTGCTCGCTAACAAGTCGTAACCATTGGAGGGCTCGTGGAGATCGCGTACTGGATCGTGGCCGGACTGCTCGGCATCTTCTACCTGTACGCCGGCGGCAAGAAGGTCGTGCAGAGCAAGGAGCAGCTCGCGCCGATGATGGGCTGGGTCGACACGATCCCGATGCCGCTCGTGCGGACCATCGGCCTCGTCGAGATCCTCGGTGTCGTCGGCCTCCTGCTCCCACCCCTCACCGGGATCGCCCCGTGGCTCGCGATCGTCGCAGCTGCCGGGTTCTTCGTGCTCCAGGTGCTGGCCACCGCGCTGCACCTGTCCCGCGGCGAGGTCAAGGAGATCGGCCTCAATGTCGTCCTCATCGTGCTCGCCGGCCTGACCATCTGGTTGGCAACGACCTGGTGAGGCCGCGGTCGCCCATACTGACGGCGTGCCAGACCCAGAACGAGAACGCATGTGGTCGCGGAATCCGCGCACGCCAGCGGGCCAAGTCCTCGGTCTGGTCGTCGTGCCGGGTGTCCTCGTGCTCGTTGTGCCCGAACTGTTTCGACCGAAGGCAAAAGGTCGACGCAAGCGGGAGCCCGAGCAATCCTGATCCACCCGGACAGAACTGTGACCCCGCCGGCGGTGCCGGCGGGGTGGTCTCAGTGGGGATGTCGGGTGTGCTGGGTGTGTTGGGTGTCCCAGTCGTAGGTGTAGCCGTAGCGGCTGGTCCAGGTGAAGGTGGTGGGTCCGGTGCGTTCGACGGTCCAGCCGCCGTGGGTCTTGTAGCGGTGGTGGCCTCGGCAGAGCGGGGCGAGGTTCGCGCTGTTGGTGGGGCCGCCGCGTTGGGGCTCGGTGACGTGGTCGAGGTCGGCGGACCGGGATGGTCGGCTGCACTTGGGGAACACGCAGGTCGCGTTGGCGAGCACCGCCTGCTCGCGCATGAGGTCGGTAGGGCGGTAGGTGTCGGTGTGCAGGTTGTCGTTGAGGTCGATGACCGGGCGGATGGTGACGCGGGTGTTGGTGCCGGCGCACCAGTCCTTGACCTGCTCGACACTGATGGCGGAGCGGGTGTTCTCGACCCCGGCCACACCGTTGTTGACCGCGGACTCGGAGAGGTGGATGTAGATCATCAGCTCCCGCTTGCGGACAGGCGGTTCGGGTCGGTCCGTGTCCTGGTCGGTGATGGGGAGGTCGAGGGTGAGCTCTTGGCGGGCGAGCGCTCCGGCCGCGAGAGAGCGGCGTACGTCCAACGACTCGTCGCAGCCCAGGCGGCCGAGCTGGGCGGCGCCGGTGGTGATGGCGTCGTTGAGGTCGAGGGCGTCGGCGAGGTCGAGGTCGGCGTCGACGTGGACGGTGCCGTCGTAGGAGACCTGGTTGGTGTCGATGTCGAAGTGGCGGGCGTCGGCGGCTTCGCGGCGGCGCTTGTCGGCCTGGGCGGGGTCGTAGAGCCGGAGGGCGTCGTCGACGGCGCGGTCGATCTGGGCGTAGGAGCAGCGGTGTGCCTGGTGCGCCAGGTGCGTGTCGACGTAGGCGGCGCCTTGGCACAGGGTTTTGGTGGCGTGGGCGATCTTGCGGGCTTTCCACACCGGCACCCGCCCGGTGGTCACCACTGCCCAGAGTTTGGGGAGCCGGTACCGGAGCTCGAGGGCGTCGCCGAGGTACGTCCGTCCGGCGTCGGTCGACACCCCCAGGGCGAACGCGAGGTCGGCGACGCAGAACTCCGCGACCAGCGGCGCCCCTGGCCCGGCGATCGCGAGCTCGCCTTCGGTGCCCTCGACGGTCGCGGCGCCATGGGTGATGGAGTCGACGGGGTGCATGACCGCCCACCGGACCGCGAGTCTCAGCTTGGCGACCTCCGCGGAAGTCACCACCTGGTGGTGGGATTGGAGGGCGGCCAGCACCTGGTCCGGGGAGTCGGGCGACTCTCCGTGATTGGTGGTGTGCTGGCCTTCGCTCATGGGTCAAGCCAAGCACTGGCCACCGACAGTGGGATGCTCAGAACCCCTTGTTTGACCGGGATGTGGACACTTTTCGGAGATAGTTCGAGAGAGATTTCGGCGTGGTCTTCGGTGGGTGGTTTCGAGGCTCGGCGCTAGCGCGCCTCGCACCTCAACCACCGACCCCCGGTGGTCTAGCTTGTCGAGACCCCCGCCACCCACCGCCCCGCCTCGGGTGCGGTGGCCTCGACGACGCTCGCTGGCGCTCGCTGCTCGACCACCGGAAAGCCGGGAGCCGGCGTCGACCCGAGACCCGCCGTACCCGTCTTGTCAGCTGGTCGGCGACCGACCCGAGCGGACCCGCAGCCCGCGCACGCTGCCCTGCCTACGCTGTGGTGGTTTCGAGGCTCGGCGCTAGCGCGCCTCGCACCTCAACCATCGCCCCGTCAGGCCAGCGACTCGAGCGCCTCGGCCACCAGCCCGATGCCGTGCTCGACCTCGGCGAACGAGGTCGACAGCGGAGACAGCCCGAGCCGCAGGCCGCCCGGGTCGCGGTAGTCGGGGATGACGTCGCGCTCCCAGAGGGCGGCGGTGACCTCGCGCATCAGCGGGTGGTTGAAGGTGACGTGCCCGCCTCGTTCAGCGGCAGACCGGGGCGAGGCCAGCACCACGCCGAGCGGGCCGAGGACCGACTCCCCCAGCGAGATCGCGTACGACGTCAGGGCGATCGACTTCTCGCGCACAGCAGAGATCCCCACGGACTCGATCAACGAGATCATGTCCTGCATCGCGAGCATCCCGACGACGGCGGGCGTGCCGGAGACGAAGCGGCGGATACCGGCGGCGGGCGCGTACGACGGCCCCATCAGGAACGGGTCGACCGAGCCCAGCCACCCCTGGATCGGCTGCGTCAGCGACGACAGGTGGCGGGATGCGACATAGCAGAACGCGGGCGATCCGGGTCCGCCGTTGAGGTACTTGTAGGTGCACCCGACGGCGAGGTCCACGCCCCACTCGTCGAGCGACACCGGCACCGAACCCGCCGAGTGGCACAGGTCCCAGAGCACCAGGGCACCCGCCTCGTGGGCGATGGCCGTCAGCGCAGGAGCATCGGCGAGCCACGCCGACCGGTAGGCGACATGGGAGAGGACGACGAGCGCCGTGGCCGGACCGACAGTCGAAGACAACAGCGAGGGCGTCACCCCCGCAGCCGGGTCGACGTCGATCCAGCGCAGCGTCAGCCCACACTCCTCGGCGATGCCGGCCGCGACGTAGCGGTCGGTCGGGAAGTTGTCGCGGTCGATCACGATCTCGGTGCGACCGGGCCGCGCGGCGACCGCGGCCCGCATCAGCTTGTAGAGCAGCACGGTGGTGGAGTCGCCGATCGTCGTCTGACCGGGCGCCGCTCCGAGCACGACCCGACCCAGGTCGTCGCCGATCTCCTGGGGCAGCGACATCCAGCGCTCGTCCCAGCCGCGGATCAGCCGCCCACCCCACTCCTCCTCGACGAACCGCGCGATGCGCGGGCCCGACACCGACAGCGGCCGACCGAGCGAGTTGCCGTCGAAGTAGACGAGGTCCGACGACGCACCGACGAAGCGGTCGCGGTACGACGCCAGCGGGTCGACCGCGTCCAACGGATGCGTCGTGGACTCCGTCATGGCCGGCTCGCCGTCAGCTCACGCACCGAGGCATACCGCGCCCGCACGGACGGCGTCGCCTCGGCCTCCGTCGAGACGACGCCGGACAGCGGCCACTGCGGCGGCTCGGCACCTCCCGCGAGCACCCAGGCGGCCTGGCGGGCGGCGCCGCGCGCGACGTACTCCCCCGGCTCGGGCACCGACACCGGCAGCCCGAGGACCGCCGAGGCGATCTCGCGTACGGCGCGCGAGCGGGCCGCTCCGCCGACCAGGATGATCCGCTCGACCGGCGTGCCCAGGGCGCGCACCGCGTCGACGGCGTCGGCCAGGCCGCAGATCATGCCCTCGACGGCCGCGCGGGCGAGGTACGCCGGGTTGGCGGTCTCGAGCCGGAGCCCGTGGATCGCGCCGGTGGCGTCGGGCTTGTTGGGGGTCCGCTCGCCCTCGAGGTAGGGCACCAGCACGAGGCCGCCGGCACCGGCGGGCGCGGACAGCGCGAGCTCGGACAGCTCCTCGTGAGAGACACCGAGCATCCGGCACGCGGCGTCGAGCACCCGGGCGGCGTTGAGGGTGGCGACCAGAGGCAGGAAGCGCCCGGTCGCGTCGGCGAAGCCCGCCACCGCGCCGGTCACGTCACCGACCGGCGCATCGGCGACGGCGCAGGCCACCCCCGACGTACCGATCGAGACGACGACGTCACCAGCGACCGCCCCCAGGCCCAGGGCTGCGCCCGCGTTGTCGCCGGTGCCGGGTCCGAGCAGCGCCCCGGACGGCATCGACAAGCCGGACTCCGCAGGGCCGAGCACTCGCGGTAGGACCACGTCGTGACCGAGCCCGAGGGTCAGCAGGTCCCGGCGGTACTCGCCGGAGGACGGCGACCAGTAGCCGGTGCCGCTGGCGTCCCCGCGGTCGGTCACCAGAGCGTCCAGGCCAGGAGCCCCAGCCAGGCGCCAGGTCAGGTAGTCGTGCGGCAGGCACACGGCCGCCGTACGAGCCGCGTTGTCGGGCTCGGCATCGCGCAGCCAGCGCAGCTTGGTCACCGTGAAGGAGGCGACCGGCACCAGCCCGACCGCGTCGACCCACGGCTGCGGCCCGCCGAGCTCGTCGATCAGGTCGAGGGCGGCCTGGGCGGAGCGGGTGTCGTTCCACAGCAACGCCGGGCGTACGACGTCGCCGGACGAGTCGAGGCAGACCATGCCGTGCTGCTGCCCTCCGACCGCGACAGCGGCGACGTCGTCGAGCCCGCCGGCTGCCGCGATCGCGGTCTGCAGGGCGTCCCACCAGGCCTCGGGAGCGACCTCGGTGCCCTCGGGGTGCGACGCGTGGCCGGTGCGGACGACTACGCCGGTCTCCGCATCACAGACGACGACCTTGCAGGACTGGGTGGAGGAGTCGACCCCCGCAACGAGTGGCACGTGCAAACCCTAAGGTGTGTTGGTGCGTGCTCCCGCGGGTCTCCCGCTCTCCCTGTCACACGGCCCCTATGCGGCCGAGGTCGTCACCGTCGGGGCGTGCCTGCGCACGCTGACCCGCGACGGCGTCGACCTGGTCGCAGGCTCGGAGCCAGGCGAGATGTCTCGGAGCAGCCGCGGGGCCGTGCTGATGCCGTGGCCCAACCGGGTCGCGGACGGCGCCTACGACTTCGGCGGCCGTCACCACCAGCTCCCGCTCAGCGAACCCGCGAAGCTCAACGCCATCCACGGGCTCGCCCGCTGGGTCGCCTGGGAGGTCGCCGAGCACATCGCCGACCGGGTGGTGCTGACCTACGAGCTCCAGCCGCAGACCGGGTATCCGTTCGCCCTCGACCTCGAGGTCGACTACCGGCTGGGCGACGACGGACTGACGACCGTGCTCTCGGCCACCAACGCCGGCGCCGACACCGCGCCGTACGGCGCCGGCCTGCACCCCTACCTCACGGTCGGCCGCCGGGTCGACGACTGCGTGCTGACTCTCCCCGCGTCGACCTGGTGCCCGATGAGCGAGCGCGGCCACGCCGGCCCGGCGGAGCCGGTGGACGGTACGCCGTACGACTACCGCGAACCGCGCCCGATCGGCGACATCGTCCTCGACCACCCGTACGGCGGGGTCGCCGACGGCGCGACCGTGACGCTGACCGATCCCGACACCGGCCGTAGCGTCTGGCTCACGGGCCACGAGGGCGTGAGCTGGCTGCACGTCTTCACCGGCGACACGATCAAGGGCCGCGAGCGCGAGGCGCTGGCAGTCGAGCCGACCACCGCGCCACCCGACGCGTTCAACTCCGGCGTCGACCTGGTCGCGCTCGAGCCGGGTGCGACCCACCGGGCATCGTTCACGATCGCGGGTAGCGCACCCGCGTGAGGTAGCCGACCAGCAGTCCGGCACTGACTCCGATGACGGTCTCGATGCCGCGGTCGGCGAGGAGCTCCGAGGTCGGCACCGGCGCTGCCAGGTGCACCATCAGCAACGCGAGCGGCGTGATCGCGACGAGCGCGAGCGCGTAGTTGCGGCCGACCAGCAGCTCCGCGACGGCCTGGAGCAGCGCCACCACCAGGATCACCGCGAGCCCGCCGAGGTCCAACGCCAGCAGGGCGCCGGCCACGACCAGCCCGGCGAGCGTGCCGACCACCCGGTGCAGGCCGCGCACCACCTGGTGCCGGAAGTCCACGGCGACCAGCGGCACCACCGCCGAGACCATCGCCCAGTAGGGCCGGCCGATGTCAGCGGTGGTCGCGATGGACCCTGCCAGCAAGACCCCGAGCGAGCACGGCAGCACGTGCCACCGCAGGCTCGCGAGGTACGTCGGCCGCGCGACCGGCTCCCCGTCGTCACGTCGCCACCAGGCACCGAGGTTGCCGACGACGACTGAGAACGCGGCGGACGCCGCGGCCACGCCGACCGCCACAAGCACGTCGGACCCGCTCGACGGCAGGGCGGCGCAGGCGGCGAACGCGAACACGAGGAAGAGCGGCCCAGGCGGGTGCCACCGCTCGGCGTCCGACGCGAAGGACCCCAGTGCCGACACGGTCGCAGCGGCCGGCACCGCCAGCCAGGCCCGCTCCGGTGCGCAGGCGACCAGCGTGCCGAGACCGACCGCCGTCGTCAGGTAGAGCGCCAGCCGCGCCTGGAGCTGCAGCCGGGCGCGGCCGGCCCGCTCCCGCCCGTACAGAGACGTGAACGCGCCGAACGTCGCGAAGATCGACCACTCGAGCCGCCCCACGGCGTACAGCACGAGCAGCGGCACCAGGACGGAGACACAGGCCCGGAGGGCGACGCGGCGCGCATTCATGGGAAGGCAATCACTGGAAGCTGACGAACCGCACCTTCGGGCGTACGGCGTGCACGGCGCGCGACTGCATCCGGCGCACGTCCTCGTCGTAGAACAGCTTGAAGCCCATCGCGAACTGCTTCGGGCGGGCGACCGCGTGGTACGTCGCCAGCTTCTGCCGCGGGGTGCCGAAGCCGTCGACGTGCTGGACCATCGCGAGCTCGGGACGCTTCTTGACCTGTCCTATCCGC
The DNA here is from genome assembly GCF_039543845.1 of Nocardioides endophyticus. Taxonomy (NCBI): domain Bacteria; kingdom Bacillati; phylum Actinomycetota; class Actinomycetes; order Propionibacteriales; family Nocardioidaceae; genus Nocardioides; species Nocardioides endophyticus. Next base: position 270,240 of record NZ_BAABKN010000005.1, read on the forward strand.
TCGATCATGTCGACGCGGAACTGGTGCAGCACGAAGAGCTTCTGCGGCAGCCCGTCCTCGCGAGCGATCCGGGCCAGCCAGCCCGAGGTGCGGTTGACCTCGCCCGCCCGGACCTGACCGACGGTGTGCGCCGGGACCTGACGCGGGCCCATCCGCCACTCTGGATCGAGCGCGAGGCCGACCCACGGGTCGCGCAGCGCCCACTCCCAGCGCTTGGCCGCCTCGAGGAAGCTGGTCCTGCCGGGCTGGATGTCGAGCAGCAGCAGGGCGTCGTTGCGGTGGGCGGCGCGGATGTAGCGACGTACCTCGGAGCGGGGGATGTCGTGGCTGTAGTCGCCGTCCTTGCCCGGGTAGCCGTCCGCGATCGTCACGATCAGCTCGTAGACGTGCCGCACCGGCTGGCCGGGCTGGCGGAACGGCCTGGCCGCGCGGTGCAGCCGCCGGTCCATGGTGTCCGGGTCGGTCTCGCCGAGGACGCCGAGGGCGCTGGTCTGGCCGGTGCCGTAGTAGGCGACCAGGAAGTGGTTGTCCGCGAAGACCTTCGTGCCGCCACCGGGCAACGCGGGCACCACGCCTGCGGACTGCTCCACGTCGCTCGGCGCCGGCGCCGCACCCGGCTCGACCGCCGACGGGGAGGGCACGACCGGCGGGGGCTCGCCCCGGGAGGACTCCCCGCGGGAGGGCTCACCGTTGGCACCGTTCTCACCGACGCCCCAGGCGATGACGATCAGGGCGACCATCGCCAGCAGGACCAGGAAGAGGACCGGGCCCCGCTGGTCGGGCTGATGATCGGGCATTCGTCCTCCGCGGGCAGGGCCGGCACTTCATGTCTATCGGATCCGTCGTCGCGGACAGTACAACGCGCTCCGGCCAGTGCCGCAGTCCCCCGAACCTGAGCTGGCGACATTCCCTAGGCTCGGACCCGGCCGAGCCTGGTCAAACCGAGACGCAACGAACAAGGGAAGACGCGCCACCCCAGTGCGACACCCCCTTCCCAAACGAGGGCGACCTTCTCGTTCGACAGTTGCCGCTGCTCGAGGAGACGTTCGCCAGCAGGAGACTCCATGGGGACTCGTCGAGCGACGCCGAGCGCCGCCACCGCCACAAGGATCGACAGTCGTCGGCATCTCCAGCACGAAGCGCGGTAGAGGAGTACTGCCTGGGGCTCGTTCACGACAGGCACCGCGCGAGCGCGCTGACGGCCGTCGCCGTGGTGTAGATCCGCGCCTGGTCCGCGTACAAGCGGCCCTGCAGCGGCGACGACGGCGCTCCCGATCCCGGATCTGTCAGTCGCAGACTGGGTGAGGAGTCCCACGAGCCATCTCCTGATTGCTGGTTGACCAGTTCTTGTGCCAGGAGAGCGATCGTCGTCGTAGGCATGGTCGAGAGGGCAGCGGTGGCCGCGACGCATGCCAGGTCGAACGCGCCCGTCACCTGCTGTTCCTGCCGCTCGGACACCACCGGACGCTCATCACCTGTACGACAACCCAGCATCACGAGCATCTGCACGTGCAGCAAGGTCGCGAGGTGGGTCGTGCGCCACCAGTAGGCGGGCCAGGATCCGTCCGCCAACCTGATCCGCCGGCTGTAGCGCAGACTGTCGCGAACCTGGTCGGCACCCGAAGGACCGACCGCCAGGACGGCTGCGGCCGTGACCTCGGAATGGGCTCGAGACCATCCCCCAGGTCCGTCGAGGAACGTCCGGACACCCCCGCTCGAATCCCAGTGCGAGATCAAGAAGTCCCGATCAGCAGGGTCGACGACGCTTCCGGCGGCACGAATCGCGCGGATGGCCCAGGCTGTGGAGTCCGCGTCCGCGCCCGAGCGCTCGTTGTATCCCCAGCCGACCTGATAGTGGCGTTGCAGCCGCAGCCATGCGGCACCGCGTCTCACCGCGAGGCAAGCCGCGTCCATGACTTCGTCCGTCGCCAACCGCGATGACTGCGCCATCGCGACCGTGACGTATCCCGTGACCCAGCCGTCGGACGCCCCCAACGGCAGCTGGAAGTCCTGCCAGTGGCCGTCGGAGGCCTGACTGCCGATCAGGAACTGCAGGCCCGACGAGAGTGCCGCCCGAAGACTGCGTCCCTGTGGTGGGGCGGTCATCTGCCTGACCTCAGGTAGAGGTTCCAGCGCGTGGATCCATCCGCCCTGCATCCCATTCCCAGGAACGCCACCTCCGTTGAGCGCCCGAGCTCCCACGGCACCCAGGGCACGCGGGCGGTGCCCGCGATCGCCGCGACGCGATCCAGGCACTGCGGCCAGTCGGTGTCCTCCCCCATGCAGTGACCGCACACGTCCACCTTCACGTCGGTCAACCGCGACCTGCCTGCTGCAAAGCTCATGCAGAACACCAACCCGGACCGGGGTAGCCACCGGTTGCCGGCCACCTCATCGAGAAAGGCAGCCAACAACGAGCTGCTCCACAGCCCTGCCCCGAACGCGGTCAGCGGGATGGGCCGATCCAACCTGAAATAGACCTTGAGACGTGACCGGCCCGAGCGGTCGATATCCACGGCAAGAGATGAGACATGAGCGTGGCCGCAAAGAGCTGCGATCGGTGTCGTCCAGGCTTCCGAAGGGACACCCTCTTCGGTCAACCAACGGGTGACTCTGTTCCATCGCGCCAGAGCGCCGCCCCACGCGCCGTTGAGATACACGCCCAGCCCGTCGTCCTGCAGCGGCACCCCGAGCCACACGGTGCCCACCGCCAACTCGGGGTAGGCGCCGACGTCCGTCGGCAGGAGTGCGCGGCACACCTCGGTCGCGCGTGCGCGTGTGGCGCCGTCGAACGTCCTTCGGCTCAATCGCGACAGCGCCGCCATTCCGTGCCGGTGGTGCGCGACTGCCGTGGCTTGATCACTACCAGGATCGGCGACCAGAGCCGTGGTGCGGCGATCGGCATCGACCGAGACGCACACCTGAAGGGGCGAACCATCGGCATTGAGTGCGCTGGCGTAGTCGGTGGACCCGGAGCCCGACGCGCCCTGAGGCCGTAGGAGGTCCCAGGCACCTTGCCTTGCTGCTGCGGCCAGGTCCGGCTCGGCGCTCGCAAGGGCGTGGAGAAGCCGCTCCTCCCGCGCAGGCAGACGCTGCGCCTCGCCCCCGCACGGCGCCCGCACGACGAGCTAGGACGGGTCCGGTTGAACGAGCACTTGACCCGGACGACCAGCAGTTCCTGGGTTCCCGGGGCCGCCGGGCGCGCCAGAGTTTCCTTGGGCGGCAGAGGCGCCGTCGCCGCCACGCTTGCCACCAGGACCAGCGCCCCCAGGACTTCCACCGGCTCCGCCGGCTCCACCCGCGCCCAGCTCGGACTCGCCGCTGAAACTCCCGCCGACGTAGTTCTTGTAGAGGAGGTAGATGTCGCCGCCGTCGGCACCCTTGCCCCCATCGCCGCCACGCCCACCGTTGCCTCCGTCGCCACCGCGTGCGCCGTTCGCCGGATCTTCGCAACCACTGCCGCTGCCGCCGTGTCCCCCACGGCCCCCGGCACCGCCCCCACCGCCTCGGCCTCCGTCCCCGCCGCGCCCACCCTTGTTGATCGCGCTGATCTCGCCGATCAGATCTCGGATGCGGATCGTCAGGTCCGTCGGTGATGGAGCGTCACCGCCGCGTCCTGCGCCCCCACCGTCCGAACCGCGGCTACCGCCGGTCCCGTCCGAAGGCGCGTCGTCGCCGTTCCAATGGCATTCTGCGGCGAACCCGTCACCCCCCTCGCCACCAGTTTGCCCTGCGGTCCCGTCCGGACCGCGGGCGCCGCTCGCTGAGATGTTCTCGAATTCTGCCACCACTAACCCCTAGGATAGTTTCGTTCACAGACAGTTCATCCCGAGGGCTCAGCCCTCAAAATGGATACCGCCAAAGACGCGACCACGAAGCAGTGCTTCATCAAATGGCACCTTGACTTTCGGAATGGTGCGTCGCAGAATCGTCGCCGATATGGTCAGGTCCCCATAACTGCGAACAATTCCTCCCCGTTCGATCGTCACCGAATAGGCGACCAGGGCATGCGGCCCTGGACCGAACTCCAGGACCGAGCCACTCTTGACGAGCACGTTGAAAATGGGCCATAGCGGTATTTCGATCACTGGGAAGGCCAACTCGATGAGCGTCCGGTAGGCCGCAACCTTCCGTGAATCCCCACGCAAATACGCGCGACCGGCCATGCGCAGCTCCGCGTAGTCCTCGGACGACATGCTCGAGGCGGGCTGCGCACCTACCAGGTCGGCCGGCTGGACGTCCTCGCCAGCCTCAGGTGTTCGCGCCTTCGTCTCTGCCCGGCGCTCGCCTGTCGGCCTGAGGTGTTCGCGTGCGCTACCTCCACCTGGGCCGAATCGGGAGAGGAGCCCGCCTCGCCCGGAGCTCGGGGCAGGGACGATCGGTTCCGTCCGATCGAACGTGCTGTCAGGCACTCCGATCCACCGATTGACCTTGTCGAGGTCATTTGTTCGTAGCATGACGGGCCGATAATCACTGGCGGTGTCTTGCCGAGTAGTCAGCGTGGTGAAGGTCCCCGGCTGGGTGATGACGTCACGCGCTATGATCGCTGACTCATCAACACCGAAGACTTCGAGCCGCGCCAAGAAGTCGCCGCGATCTTCGTCGTTCAGTTCACTGAGCATGTCCGACATCTGGTCTCCTTTGTGACCAGCGCACGTCGCCCGCACTGTCCTGACAACGCGCACATTTCGAGGTCGACCATCGAGGGTGCCATCACGTCCAGCGCACTCTCGACGATCCGAACTTGCGCTTCCTCAGCACGTGCCGCGGTCGGAGCACTGCATCCGCATCGTCACGATGTCGCGGCGCGGCACACCGCGACTCGAGTCGGTCATCCGGTCGGCCCGCGTTCGCAATGCCTGCCTGATCTTCGAACTGCCTGAGAAGCCGCCGCGAGGATGAGAAATCGTCTGTCCGCGCGGCACATCTACGAGCTAAGGCAATTCACGATCCTCTGATGAGCTGACTTTCTCCATGGCTAGTTCGGGTCAGTCGGTTCGCCCAGGCGGGCGGGCCCAGACGGGCAGGCCCAAACGGGCCATTGACCCCGCACCAACGTCGATGGTCACGGTCCAAGTCGGTGCACTCACGGCCGCGCCAGGCACCAGTGACCTGCCGTCTGCGCCAGGCTCAGCCGGTGATGGCGCCGTGCGCGGCCGACTGGACCATCTTGGCGTACTTGCCGAGCACGCCTCGGGTGTACTTCGGCGGCAGCGGCTCCCAGCCGACCTTGCGCTTCTCCCACTCGTCCTCGTCGACGCCCTCGATCTCGAGCAGTCGGTTGGCCACGTCGAGGGTGATGGTGTCGCCGTCGCGGACGTAGGCGATCGGGCCGCCGTCGACGGCCTCGGGCGCGATGTGGCCGACGCACAGGCCCGTCGTACCGCCGGAGAAGCGGCCGTCGGTGATCAGCAGGACGTCCTTGCCGAGACCGGCGCCCTTGATCGCGCCGGTGATGGCCAGCATCTCGCGCATGCCCGGACCGCCCTTGGGACCCTCGTAGCGGATGACCACGACGTCGCGGGCCTTGATCTCGCCACGCTCGAGCGCGTCCATCGCGGCGCGCTCGCCGTCGAAGACCCGGGCGGTGCCGGAGAAGACCGAGTCGTCGAACCCGGCGGTCTTCACGACCGCACCCTCGGGCGCCAACGATCCCTTGAGGACCGTCAGGCCGCCGGTCGCGTGGATCGGCCGGTCGAGCTTGCGGATCACGTCGTCGTCGAGCTCCGGCGGGGCGAGGTCGGCGAGGTTCTCCGCCATCGTCTTGCCGGTGACGGTGAGGCAGTCGCCGTGCATCAGGCCGGCGTCGAGCAGCGCCTTCATCACGACGGGGATGCCGCCGATCTTGTCGACGTCGTACATGACGTACTTGCCGAACGGCTTGAGGTCGGCGAGGTGCGGGACCTTGTCGCCGATCCGGTTGAAGTCGTCGATGGTGAGGTCGACCTCGGCCTCGCGGGCCATCGCCAGCAGGTGCAGCACGGCGTTGGTCGAGCCGCCGAGGGCCATCACGACGGTGATGGCGTTCTCGAACGCCTCCTTGGTCATGATCTGGCGGGCGGTGATGCCCTTGCGCAGCAGGTTGACCACGGCCTCGCCGGAGCGGTGCGCGAAGCCGTCGCGGCGCCGGTCCACGGCCGGCGGTGCGGCCGAGCCGGGCAGCGACATGCCGATCGCCTCGGCGACGGCGGCCATCGTGTTGGCGGTGTACATGCCACCGCAGGCACCCTCGCCCGGACAGATCGCCTTCTCGATCCGGGTGACCTCCTCGCGGGAGATCTTGCCGGCGAGGCAGGCGCCGACGGCCTCGAAGGCGTCGATGATCGTCACATCGTTGCCGTCGACCTGGCCGGGCATGATCGAGCCGGCGTACAGGAAGACGCTGGAGAGGTCGAGGCGCGCGGCGGCCATCAGCATGCCGGGCAGCGACTTGTCGCAGCCGGCCAGCAGCACGGAGCCGTCGAGGCGCTCGGCCATCATCACCGTCTCGACGGAGTCGGCGATCACCTCGCGCGACACCAGCGAGAAGTGCATGCCCTCGTGGCCCATCGCGATGCCGTCGGAGACGGAGATGGTGCCGAACTCGAGCGGGTAGCCACCGGCCGCGTGCACGCCGTTCTTTACCGCCTGCGCGAGGCGCTGGAGGGAGAGGTTGCAGGGGGTGATCTCGTTCCAGCTGGACGCCACGCCGATCTGCGGCTTCTCCCAGTCGTCGTCGCCCATGCCTACGGCCCGGAGCATCCCTCGCGCGGCGGTCTTCTCCAGACCGTCGGTCACGTCGCGGGAACGGGGCTTGATGTCGGGCTCGGTCATGACCCCAGGGTATTCGCCGCCCGGTCGCTGGTCTCGACCTGCCCGGCAGCCGAGAGGCGGGCATCACTGCGGCCGGGGTCGGGAGTCCCTAGCCTTGTCCCGTGACCCGGGTGCAATGGAGCGACTACGACGCAGTGCTGTTCGACCTCGACGGTGTCGTGACACCCACGGCCGAGGTCCACATGGCGGCGTGGGCCGAGATGTTCAACGCCTTCCTGACGTCGTACGACGGGGCAGGCGACCGGGCGCCGTACACCGATGCCGACTACTTCGCCCAGGTCGACGGCAAGCCTCGCTACGAGGGCGTCCGTGACTTCCTGACCTCACGAGGCATCCCGGCGCCCCAGGACCTCGTCGTCGAGCTCGGTGATCGGAAGAACGACGCGTTCAACGTGGTGCTGGAGCGGGACGGCGTCGCTGCGTATCCCGGATCGGTGCTGCTGCTCGACCACCTGCGCGACCTCGGCCTGCCGCTCGCGGTGGTGTCGTCGTCGGCCAACGCCCCGGCGGTGCTCGAGGCGGCCGGACTCGCCGACCGGTTCCGGATCGTGGTGAGCGGCACCGTCGCCCACGAGCTCGGGCTGCCGGGCAAGCCGGCACCCGACACGTTCCTGCACGCGGCCCAGTATCTCGGCGCCACCGCGGCCGGCTCGGTGGTGCTCGAGGACGCCGTGTCCGGCGTCCGGGCCGGTGCCGAGGGCGCGTTCGGGCTGGTGGTGGGGGTCGACCGGGGTGCCGGCGCCGAACGTCTGACGGAGGCCGGTGCGACGATCGTCGTTGCCGACCTGGCGGAGCTCGTCCCGACGGGAGATGCCGCATGAACAGTCACGCCGTGGGTCCCGACCCGCTCGACCGCGGCCGCTTCCCGATCGAGCCCTGGGCGCTGATCGAGACCGGCTACCGCCCCGACGATCTCGGAGTCACCGAGACGCTCTTCTCGGTCGCCAACGGCTACCTCGGGATGCGCGGCAACCCCGAGGAGGGGCGCCCGTCGTACGCCCACGGCACCTTCCTCAACGGCTTCCACGAGACCTGGCCGATCCGACACGCCGAGGCGGCCTTCGGCTTCGCCCGCACCGGCCAGACGCTGGTCAACGTCCCCGACACCAAGGTCATGAAGATCTACGTCGAGGACGAGCCCCTGACCTTCGGCACCGCCGACCTCGAGCACTACGAGCGCTGCCTGGACTTCCGCGACGGCGTGCTGCGGCGCAGCCTGATCTGGCGTACGCCGTCCGGCAAGCGGGTGCGTATCGACTCGACGCGGATGATCTCGATGACCCAGCGCCACCTCGCGATCATGACCCTCGAGGTGGAGGTGCTGACCGGTGACGCCCCGATCGTGATCTCGTCGCAGATCCTCAACCGGCAGGACGGCGTCGACGAGTACCGGATGCCGACGACGGCGGGCGGCGACATCGTCGACCCCCGCAAGGCGGGAGCCTTCGGCGAGCGGGTCCTGCTCCCGCGGATGAGCTACGCGACCGACGACCGGCTGATGCTGGGCTACCAGTGCGCGCACTCGGGCATGACCGTCGCGGTCGCGGCCGACCACACGCTGCACACCACCGACGAGTTCGAGACGGTCGCGCGGGCCGAGGAGGACCTGGCCAAGGTGGTCTACCGGGTCGACGCGACCCAGGGCACCACCATGCGGCTGCAGAAGACCGTCGCCTACCACTCCTCGCGCGGCGTACCGGTCCGCGAGCTGTCCGACCGCTGCGACCGCACCCTCGACCGGGCTGCCCGGCACGGTCACACGCACTACGTCGAGGACCAGCGCGGCTGGTACGCCGACTTCTGGGCCGCGGCCGACGTCGAGATCCCCGGCGACACCGACGAGCTCCGCGCGATCCAGCAGGCCACCCGCTACAACCTCTTCAGCCTGGCCCAGGCGAGCGCGCGCATCGACGGGCTCGGCGTACCTGCCAAGGGCATGACCGGCTCGGGCTACGAGGGCCACTACTTCTGGGACACCGAGGTCTACGTGATCCCGTTCCTCAGCTACATCCAGCCGGAGGTGGCTCGCAACGCGCTGCACTTCCGCTCCGTGCTGCTGCCGGCCGCTCGGGAGCGCGCGCGAGAGATGGCTCAGAGCGGTGCGATGTACCCGTGGCGGACGATCAACGGCGAGGAGGCCTCGGCGTACTACGCGGCGGGCTCGGCGCAGGTGCACATCGACGCCGACATCGCCTACGCCCTGATCAAGTACGTGCGCGCTACCGGAGACGAGGGGTTCCTGGTCCGCGAGGGCATCGACATCCTCGTCGAGACCGCCCGGATGTGGGCCGACCTCGGGTTCTGGCGCAGCAACGGTGACGAGTCCTTCCACATCCACGGTGTCACCGGGCCGGACGAGTACACGACCGTTGTCAACAACAACCTCTTCACCAACGTGATGGCTCGCTTCAACCTCGAGCAGGCCGTGGCCTCGGTCGAGCGGATCCGCGACGCCTACCCGCTGGACTTCGTCCGCGTCTCCGCCCGGCTCGGTTTGTCCGACGACGAGGTCGAGGAGTGGCGAGCCTGCGCCGCCGGCATGACGATCCCCTTCGACACCGGCCTCGGCATCCACCCGCAGGACGACTTCTTCCTCGACCGCGAGGTCTGGGACCTGTCCAAGACGCCGTCCGAGCTGCGGCCGCTGCTCCTGCACTACCACCCACTGGTGATCTACCGGTTCCAGGTGCTCAAGCAGGCCGACGTCGTCCTCGCGCTCTTCCTCCAGGGCGACCGCTTCTCACTGGCCGAGAAGCGCGCCGACTTCGAGTACTACGACCCGATCACCACCGGCGACTCGACGCTCTCGGCGGTCGTGCAGTCGGTGATCGCGGCCGAGGTGGGCTACCACGAGGCCGCCCTGCACTACTTCCACGAGTCGCTGTACGTCGACCTGATGAACCTGCACGGCAACACCGTCGACGGCCTGCACATCGCCTCGACCGGCGGGGTGTGGAGCGCTCTGGTGTTCGGCTTCGGCGGCATGCGCGACCACGCGGGCGTGCTGAGCTTCGACCCGCGGCTGCCGTCCACCTGGCCGGCGCTGCGCTTCCGCTTCTGCTGGCAGGGCTCCCGGGTGGTGGTCGAGCTGACCGAGGACCGGATCACCTTCACGCTCCCCGAGCCCGACTCCGCCGACGTGCCGCTGACGGTCCGCGGGACGTCGTACGTCGTCACCGCTGCGGCGCCGCTGGTGGTGGAGCTCGACGGCCAGGGCGACCGGATCGACGGGTTGCTCGGCGACCACCCGGTCATCGGTGGCACCCGCGCCGACGGCAGCACGATCACTGCCGGCGTACCCGACCCGATCCTGCCGCCGGAGGAGTTCGACAACACCGGCGAGCTGCCGATCTACGCACCGGAGACGACGGCGGCCCAAGGAAGCCAGTTCTGAGCAGTCGGCTCTGATCAGGACTCCAGGATCGCCTTGAGCCGGGTGAGTCCCTTCTCGAAGTCCTTGCCGACCAGGCGGTCCATCGAGATCACCTTGCCGACCACGCCCCAGATGCCCTTCTGCTCGCCGCGCATCCGCCAGGTGACCTCGGTGCCCGCGTCCGTCGGCACCAGCTCGAAGGACACCTTGCTGGCGGAGTCGAACGGCTTCATGAAGACCAGGTCGATGTCGATGCGCTCCGGCGAGGAAGCGGTGATCTCCATGGTCCCCTGGCCGGCTTTGCGGTTGCCGCGCCAGGCGTAGTGGGCACCGACACCGGTGGCTGGGCCCGTGTAGGTGCGCTGCAGGTCGGGGTCGAGGTCCTCCCACGGCGACCAGGCCGGCCACTCGTGGAAGTCGTCGATCAGCGCGTGCACGCGCGCCGGGTCAGCCGCGATCGTCGTCGCCCGCACCACCTCGAAGGAGCCCATCGCTAGACGCTCGCCGCTCGGACGACCATCACGTCGGGCAGGTCGCAGACGATCTGGCGCCAGGTGTCGCCCTCATCGGCCGAGCCCCAGACCGCCCCGTTGCGGGCCCCGAAGTAGAGGCCCGTGCGGGTGTGGTCGTCGGCGCACATCGCATCGCGCATCACGGCGACGTAGAACGAGTCGGGCAGTCCGTCGCCGAGCTCCTGCCAGGTCTCCCCCGCGTCCCGGGAGCGCCACACGCGGGCCTTGCCTTCCGGTGGGTAGCGCCCGTCACCGCCGTTGATCGGGAAGACGAAGATCGTGTCGGGCTCGTGCGGGTGCACCACGATCGGGAAGCCGAAGTCTGCGGGAAGCCCGTCGGCGATGGACTTCCAGATCTGGCCCTCGTCGTCGGATCGGTAGACGCCGCCGTGGTTCTGCAGATACAGCCGCTCGGGCCGGCTCGGGTGCCGGGTGATCTTGTGGACGCACTGCCCGAACTCCGGGTACTGCTGGCCCTCGGGCAGGAATTCGGCCCGGATGCCGTGGTTGCGCGCCTCCCAGGACCGACCGCCGTCGGTGGTCTGGTAGACCCCACCGGACGACAGCGCGGCCGTCACCGCCTGCGGGTCGGTGGGGTGGGGCAGCACCGTGTGGAAGGCCTGGCCGCCGAACCCGGCGCCCCACTCGGTGCGGTGCGGGTGGTCCCAGAGCTCCTGCTCGAGCGCGAACGTCTCCCCACGATCGGTGGACTTCCACACCGCGGCCGGCTCGGTGCCGGCGTACACGACGTCGGGATCGACGCCCGGCACCAGCTGCCAGACCCGCTCGACGTTGGCCTCCGACCCCTCCGGGAAGCGGACGGCGCCGTTGGGCGTCTCCTGCCAGGAGGCGCCGAGGTCGTCGGAGCGCCAGACCTGCGGGCCGAGCCAGCTCGATGAGGCACCGGCGAGCAGCCTCGGCGCGTCGCCGCGCGTGTCCACGAGGCAGGAGTAGACCTCCTCCATGTCGAAGTGCGGACCGGTGAACTCCCAGTCCGCGCGCTCCTCGTCCGACGTACCGATCCACAGGCCCTTGCGGGTCCCGACCATCAACAGCGTCCGGTCTGCCATGCCGCCTCCTCGGTCAACCGTCCATTCTTCTAGATTGACCCGGTGACCGGTAGAGACTCATCGCTCCGACTGGTCTCACCGGTCTGGCTGGTCCTGATCGGCATCCTGTCGGTGCAGTTCGGCGCCGGCATCGCGAAGAGCCTCTTCGACGAGATCGCGCCGACCACGATCGTGTGGCTGCGGCTCGTGACCAGCGCCATCGTGCTCGTGGCCATCGCCCGGCCCGTGCTGCGCGGACGCTCTCGTACGGATTGGCTCGTCGTGCTCGCCTTCGGCCTCTGCCTCGGCGTGATGAACTGGGCGATCTACCAGGCGTTCGCCCGGATCCCGCTGGGCATCGCGGTGACGCTGGAGTTCATCGGGCCGCTGACCCTGGCGGTGATCGGCTCCCGGCGGGTGCGCGACCTCCTGTGGGTGCTGCTCGCCGGCCTCGGCGTCGCGGTCCTCGGACTCTCCGGCGGAGGCGAGGTGAACCTGGCGGGCGCTCTCTTCGCGCTGCTCGCCGGGGCGATGTGGGCGTCGTACATCCTCCTGGCGGGCCAGACCGGCCAGCGCTGGCCCGGCTTCGACGGGCTCGCGCTCGCCAGTGTGTTCGCCACCCTGCTGCTCACGCCGTTCGCCATCGGCGAGGGCGGCGGCGACCTCCTCGACCCGCGCATCCTGCTCCTCGGCGCCGCGGTCGGGCTGCTGTCGTCGGTGGTGCCGTACTCCTGCGAGCTGGTCGCCCTGCGCTCGATCAAGGCATCGGTCTTCTCGATCCTGATGAGCCTCGAACCCGCCGCGGCGGCTCTCGCCGGCATCATCGTCCTCCAGGAGTTCCTCACCTGGGAGCAGTGGCTCGCGATGACCTTCGTCGTGATCGCGTCCGTGGGCGCCACGCGTTCCTCCCGGACCCTCGCTCCCGCGCCCGACTGAGCGCGCGGCGGCGGACGTCATACGAATCGTGGGCAAGAGACCACGATTCGTATGACGTCCGGGGCCGGACGGAGTTCACGCAACCGTCACACGTCGTTGACCCGGGCGAAGCGGCCGGCTCCTAGCGTGGGCCGCACGTTGTCACTCGGGACACACATGGGAGCCCGCGATGCAGTTGGTACCGCGCCACGCCGCACGGCCGATCGGGCACGCCGTGGATGCCGTACGACGCTGGCCGGTCGAGTCCCAGCAGCGCTCTCGCCGCAACGCCATGATCGCCTCCACCGCCCTCGCACAACGGCGTGCGGAGCTCAATGACGTCGAGGACTTCCTGGCCGCACGCGGTCGCTCCCCGGCGCCGGAGGTCGCAGCTCAGGCTGCACACGGTTGAGCCTGCCGGGCGGGACGCCTCTCCCTGGCCGCCCGGCGGGTTCAGCCTTGATCGCTAGGGTCTCCAGCATGAGACGCCTCGTCGCCCTCGCCAGTGCCGCCGTCCTCACCGCGGGCGGCCTCACCGCGTGCAGCGACGGCAGCGACGAGCCCGGCAAGACGTTCGCGTCGCCCACGCCGTCCGAGAGCGCGCGGTCCGGGACACCGTCGTCGAGCGAGGCACCCGAGAAGGACACGACCCCACCGAAGGTCGTCGACACCGTTGCGACCGGACTGGCGGCGCCCTGGGGCGTCGCGTTCCTGCCCGACGGCGACGCGATCGTGACCGAGCGCGACACGACCAGGGTGCTGCTGCTCGCGAGCCCGGCGTACGACGTGCGCGAGATCGGCACCATCTCGGACGCCGTCGGCATCGGCGACGAGGGCGGGGAGGCCGGGCTGCTCGGCGTCGCTGTCTCCCCCGACTTCGAGGCCGATCGGCTGCTGTTCTTCTACTACAGCGCCGAGACCGAGAACCGGATCGTCAAGGCGACCCTCGAGGGCGGGAAGCTCGGTGCTCCCACCACCATCCTGGCCGGAATCCCCCGCGGGTTCATCCATGACGGCGGTCGGCTCGCGTTCGGGCCCGACGGCTACCTCTACGCCTCCACCGGCGAGACCGGGCAGTCCGACCTCGCCCAGGACAAGAGCACCACGGCCGGCAAGATCCTGCGGATCACCACCGACGGCGACCCGGCTCCGGGCAACCCGTTCAAGGGCTCGCCGATCTGGTCCTACGGACACCGCAACGTGCAGGGACTCGCGTTCGACGACCGGGACCGGCTGTGGGCCTCGGAGTTCGGGGCGAACACGTTCGACGAGCTCAACCTGATCACGCCCGGCACCAACTACGGATGGCCGATGGTCGAGGGCATGGGCAACGGCGACAGCTCACTGCAGGACCCCCAGCTCGTCTGGAACACCGACGACGCCTCACCGTCCGGGCTCGCCTGGCTCGACGGGGATCTCTGGATGGCATCACTCAGGGGTGAGCGGCTCTGGCAGGTCGACGTCACGGGCAAGCAGGCCCAGGATCCGACTGCCTTCTTCGTCGGCAAGTACGGCCGGATGCGCACCGTCGTCGCTTCTCCCGACGGCAACCTCTGGGTGACCACCAGCAACACCGACGGTCGCGGCGACCCGGCCGCCGGCGACGACCGGATCCTGGTCATCGAGCCCTGACGACCCCGGTGACCGTCGCGCGACGGGCGGCCCGTCGCAGCGTCGCCAGGATCGCGGGACCGAGCAGCGCGATCGCCACCGCGGTGGTGATCGCGCGCATGGTGTCCCAGCTGCCCGTCGACGTCAGCACCGTGTAGACGAGGAACCGGTGCAGGTTGTCGAGCACCGCGGCGCCGGGCACGTAGGACAGCGAGCCCTCGTGACCCTCGACCGCGATGCCGGCGATGAAGGGCCATCCGGACAGGTTCATCAGCAGGCCGAAGGCGTACGACGCGAACACGCCGTACGCCGCGAGCAGCGCGATCTCGGCGCGTCCGGTGAACCGGCGCGGCAGCAGCCCGGCGCCCATGCCGACCCAGGCGGCGCAGAGCATCTGATAGGGCAGCCAGGGGCCGACGCCGGCCGCCATCAGGGCCGATGCGAAGAGCGACGTGCAGCCCAGGACGAACCCGAAGCCCGGCCCGAAGACCCGCCCGCCGAGAATCAGCAGGAAGAACGTCAGCTCGACGCCCGCCGTACCCGGGGAGACGCCGCGCAGGATCGCGTTGGCCGCGCTGAGCACGCCGAGGACGGCGAGCACGCGCGGGTCGAGGCCACCCTCGTTGAGTTCCGCGAGCACCACCGCGATCACGATCGGCAGCAGCGCGAGGAAGAGGAACGGCGGGTCCACGCGCTCCCCCGTGCCGGCACGCAGGAGCAGCGGCCAGCAGAGCATCATCAGGCCGGCGAACGATGCGACGCCCAGCACCAGAGCCGAGCGGGGAGAGATGCGGACCGCCGGGGTGCTCACAGCGCGGCCACGACCTCGTCGACGCGCAGCCACGGCGCACCGAGCACCTTGGTGACCTGCGGGGCGAACGCCGGCGACTCCGCCACGACCCGGCGCACCGGCCCCGACGAGACGACCTCGCCGTCCGCGAGCACGACGACGTCGTCGGCGACCTGGGCCACGAACTCGACGTCGTGGGTGGCCACCAGGACGGCGTGATCGTCGGCGGTGAGCCCCCGCAGGATGCCGGCCAGCACGTGCTTGGCGGCGTAGTCGAGTCCGCGCGTGGGCTCGTCGAGCAGCAGGACACGCGGTCGAGACACCAGCACCAGCGCCAGGGCGAGCGCCAGGCGCTGCCCCTCCGAGAGGTCGCGGGGGTGCTGGTCGCCGGGGATCCCGGGCACCAGCCGGTCGAGCAGCGCGCGGCACTCACCGGACCCGCCGTCGGCGGCCGCGCACTCCTGGTCGACGGTCTCGAGGTAGAGCAGGTCCGCGGCGTTCTGCGGCACCAGCCCGACCAGCGCGCGGCGACCGGCAGGGGCGAGGGCTGCCGGGTCGCTGCCGGAGACGTCCACCCGGCCCGCCGTACGGCGACCGCTGCCCTGGACCGCCCACAGCAGCGAGGACTTGCCGGAGCCGTTGCGTCCCATCAGGGCGGTGACCCGGCCGGCGCCGAGCTCCAGGTCGAGGTCTCGTACGGCGACGGTCTGGCCGTGCACGACATCGAGGCCGCGTACGGCGACCGCGGTCGCTGCCGGTGCGTCGACCGTCACGGGCGGCGTCCCCAGCCGGGCGGTGAGGTCACGAGCCAGGCGGCGGGCGTCGCGGACGCTGAGCGGCAGCGGGCTCCAGCCGGCGGCGCGGCCGAGCTCGACGATCGGGGGTACGACGGGCGAGGTGACGAGCAGCTCGCCCGGCTCCCCCACGGTCACCCGGCCCGCACCCGTCAGCAGGCACATCCGGTCGACGAACGGGATCACGCGCTCGAGCCGGTGCTCGGCCAGCAGCACCGACACCCCGAGGTCGTGGACCAGTCGCGTCAGCGTCGCGAGCACCTCCTCGGCTGCGGTCGGGTCGAGCGCGGAGGTGGGCTCGTCGAGCACGAGGAGCCGCGGGTGCATCGTGAGCACCGATCCGATCGCGACGCGCTGCTGCTGGCCGCCGGAGAGCGCGCGTAGGTCGCGGTGGCGCAGGTCGGCGATGCCGAGCAGGTCGAGGGTCTCCTCGACCCGGCGGCGCATCGTCTCCGGCGGCAGGCCGAGCTGCTCCATGCCGTAGGCGAGCTCCTCCTCGACCGTGTCGGTGACGAAGCCGGCCGCGGGGTTCTGGCCGACGTACCCGATCGCGTGCGCGCGCTCGCGCGGCGGCATGTGCACGATGCTGACGCCGTCGAGCAGCACGTCGCCGTCCAGCGTGCCGCCCGAGAAACGCGGCACCAGCCCGGTCACGACGCCGAGCAGCGTGGACTTGCCGACCCCGGTCGGCCCGGAGACCAGCACCAGCTCGCCCTCGTCGACGACCAGGTCGACGCCGTCGAGGACCGGCACCGTGTCGTCGTACGAGAAGGTGATGCCGCGCAGCTCGATCATGCGGCCATCTCCGCACGGGCGGGTACGACGGGCGCGGCGGCGTTCGAGCGGGCAGGGGGCGGGGAGCAGAGTCCTCCGAGGAGCGCAACCACCCCGGCGGCGAGCGCCGCGGCACTGAGCGTCGGGAACGCGTCGAGCGGCGGGTAGGCGACCAGGAGCTGGTGCTCGCTGACCCACCAGCCGGCGCCGGCGACCAGGAGGCCGGAGGCGACGACGGCTACCTCAGGCCAGCGCCACGGGTCGGGGCGGTAGCGGGTGCGCTCGACCCGGCGACCGGCGCTGCGCAGCCCGGCGACGGCCGCGACCGTCCCGATCACGAGCATCGGCAGCGCCAGGATGCGCGGGGCGGTGTGGTCGAGCACGGCGTACGTCCCGACGCAGATGCCGACCAGGCCGGCCAGCATCAGTGCGCCCGTCGTACGACGCTGGGCGGGCGTGGCGTCGCCCGCGCGGCCGTAGCCGCGAGCGTCCATGCCGGCCGCCAGGGCGAGCGAGCGTTCGAGCGCGTCCTCGAGGACGGGCACCAGCAGCCGGCGCAGGCCGTTGACACGGCCGGTCTCTCCCGCCCGCAGCGCCTGCGCGGCGCGGACCCGGCGCAGGCTGTCGGCGAACTGCGGCAGCACGCTCACCGCGACCACGAGCGCGGTCCCGATCTCGTAGAGCGCCGGGGGCACCGAGCGCAGCAGCCGCTTCGGGTTGGCCAGCGAGTTGGCCGCCCCGACACAGATCACGATCGTCGCGAGCCGGAGTCCGTCGTACAACGCGAAGAGCAGCGCCTCCGAGTAGAGCGGTCCGAGCAGGGTGATCCCAGCGACCCAGTCGGGCAGCGGGATCGACGGCAGGTCGAGCAACACCCGGCCGCCGAAGTAGCCGCCGAAGACCATTCGGAACGCCACCCGGATCACCACGATCGCCACGCCCAGCCACACATAGAGCCGGAACGACTGGCCCCACGGCTGCTCGGAGCGGCGCAGCGAGACCACCAGCGCGGCGACCCCGATCAGCATGAGCAGGATCAGCGGGTTGGTGGTCAGCGACGCGGCGACCGCGAGCCCGATGGCCCACAGCCACCAGGCCACCGGGTGCAGGTCGCGGGGCCGGCTCACGGGGTCGGGTTCCGCCGTCGGCGTACGACGGCGACGGCACCGCCTGCGGCGAAGAGGACGGCCACGACGACCGGGCCGACCCAGGTGGGCAGGCCGCCGTCAGACGCATCGGCAGGGTCGGAGGCGGCCGGGGCCGCGTCGGTGCTCTTGGTGCTGTCGGTGGACGCGGGCGCTGACTCCGGCAGCATCTCGCCGTCCACGCCTCCTGGTGGCTTCGTCGGCTGACCGGCCTTGCCGGACTGCTGCTTCGCCGGCGATGAGCTCGGCGTCGAGGACTCCGTGGTCGAGGGGCTGTCCGACGCGCTCGCGGGGTCCCCCTTCGTGGAGGTGGCCGAAGGCTTGGTCGACGGCTCGGACTTGCTCGAGGGCTTGCTCGAGGGTTTGGTCGACGGCTCGGTGGACGGCTTGCTCGAGGGCTTGGTCGACGGCTTCGACGTCGGCTTGCTGGTCGGCGTCGGCGCCACCGCGTGGGCCGCCGGGCTGAGGCCGGGGGTGGACCGGGTGGCACTGCCGTTCCACGAGAACGCGACGTACCCGCCTTCGGGGACGTCCAGCCCGCTCGCCGACGTGGTGGCGTAGGTCCAGGCGCCAGACTTGCCGTCGGACCACCACAGGCCCCAGTAGGCGTCGGCCGGCGGGGTGTTGACGCACGGATCGGACGCGGGCTTCCCCGAGACACGGCAGACGAACCCCGGCTGCCGCTGGACGTAGCTCAGGCCGAAGCCCGCCGACCCGAAGAGCGATGTCGCCGACGACCCCCCGCCCCCGGCGACGCAGGCGGTCTGGACGCCGCCGCCGAGCTCGTGGAAGTCGACGACGACGCTCACGCCGCTGCCGCTCGAACAGGTCGCAGCCGACGCCGGCCCTGCGGGCAGCACCAGCCCCGCCGCCGCGACCAGGACGGTCGCGGCGGCGAGACGAAGAGCGCTGCCGAGGAGCTGCACGGTCAGCGAACGACCCGGATGGTCTTGGTGCCCTTGCGGTTGGCGAACTCGCCACGGACGACGACCTTCGTCTTGCCCCGCTTGGTGGCCTTCACCTTGGCGACGAAGCGGCCCTTGCCGTTGGCCTGGCCGGCCTTCTTCTTGCCGCCGACCTTCACGACCACGGACTCGGCCGGCGCGAGGCCGCGGACGAGGACCTTCACCGTCTTGCCCTTGCGGACCTTGGCCTTGGTGGTGATCCCGAGCTTCTTGGCGCCGAGGGCCTTGATCGTGGCCGTGTCGACGACGCCGGCCGCGTTGGCGACGGTCACGACCGTCGTCGACGTCCTCGTCCCGAGCTTGATCGGGAACTGCGCCTCGCCGGCAGCATTGGCCGTGGCGGCGAGCTTCTGCCCGTCAGGCGTCGTGGCGCACAGCGCGTCACCGGGAGCCGCACCGGTGACGCCTACCGACGGCGTGGTCCCGGCGCGGACGTACTCGGAGGTGAACAGCACGTTGGTGCCGGTGCCGGCGGGTGCCCACTTCAGCACCGGGATCGCCTGGGCGGTCGCGCGGCGCGCCTTGTCGCGCGTGGCCGGCGCGATCGGCTTGGTCACCAGCGCGGTCAGCGCGGCGTCGTCGTACGCGATCGAGCCGGTGTCGGCCGCGGCGTACTGCGCGCACGCGCCGGCGTTGACGACCTGGTGCGCCTTCACCCAGACGGCCGCCTTCTTGGCGCCCGCGGTGTCACCGACCTCACCGAGAGCCCAGCCGGCGAGTCCGGTGCTGTTGGCGTTCGGCGCCTCGGTGGAAGGGCCACCGCCGAAGGATCCGTCGCCCAATTGCTGCTGCTTCAGCCAGGCCGTCGCCGCCGCCACCGGCGCGGCCACTGCAGCGTCGTCATGCAGCGCGATCACGAAGAGGGCCGTCACGTCGGTGTCGGGTGCGCTTTCGGTCGCGGTGCCACCGTCACAGGTCTGATCGGCCGCTCCGGCGCTCTCGGTGAAGGAGAGTCGGAAGAACCCGGCCGCGCACTGCTGCTTCAGGAGGAACGATCGAACATCGGCCGCCAGGGGCGAGCTGCCTTGCGCGAGTCCCCGGGCGGCGAAGATCTGGCCGAGAGCGTTCGCGTAGTCACCGTACGAGCTCTGGTCGACGATGCGACCAGTGCTCGGGCCAGTGGTGGTGACGAGCGACTCCAACTGGGTCTGGAGGTCCACCCCGCCGAAGGCGTGCGGGTTGCCGCCGGACAAGCGGGCGAACCACATCGCCTTGGCCGTGGCTCCGGCGTACTGGCTGTCGACATCGCCGAAGGCGTCTCCGGTGGTGTAGCTCTCCACATGGGCGGCGAGCGCATCGCGAACGGCGACGACATCGGACTGGTGCCCGCCGACAGCTGCGAGAGCGACCGCCGTGTCGATTGACAGGCCGTAGTCGGGCCCGAACTCGCCAACGATCTCCCCACCGGTCAGTTGACCGGTCAGCCAGGTGGAGGCGGAGCCGGACGGGGACGGTTCGGCGGCGGTCGCCGCGGTCGGCGTTGCGACCAGGACGAGGGCGGTGAGAGCCGGCACGGCCACGAGGGCGGTGGCGCGACGTACGGAGCGGAGCATTGTTTCCTTCCCGCTGCTCAGCGGGAGGGGCTCGAGGTGGATCCCCGGGTCGCCACCCACTGCTTTCCACGACAGCGTGTGATCAGGACGCGTCGTGGCAGGCGCTCCGGCTCTACGGTTGCGGGTCAGCGCCGGAGTCTCACCGGCTTCCCCCGCCACGGGCGTACGTTGATGTGCCCGCGCAGCATAACTCCGCCGCGCGGGCAGCAACGAGTCAGGACAGCTTCTCCAGGACGAGCTCGCGCACCCGGCCGGCGTCGGCCTGGCCGCGCATCTCCTTCATGACCGCACCGATCAACGCCCCGGCCGCGGCCACCTTGCCGTCACGGATCTTGCCGGCGACGTCAGGGTTGGCGGCGATGGCGGCGTCGACCGCGGCCGAGAGTGCACCTTCGTCGGAGACGACGGCCAGCCCACGGGCGGCCACGATCTCCTCGGGTGTGCCCTCACCGGCGAGCAGGCCGTCGAAGACCTGCCGGGCGAGCTTGTCGTTGAGGGTGCCGCTGTCGACCAGCGCCTGGACAGCCGCGACCTGGGCCGGAGTGACCTCGAGGTCGGTGATGTCGAGACCCGCGTCGTTGGCCCGGCGGCCGAGGTCGGAGAGCCACCACTTGCGGGCCGCCTGCGGCGACGCGCCGGCGGCGACGGTCTCCTCGATCAGGCCCACCGCGCCGGCGGCCACGACGTCGCGCATCTCGAGGTCGGTGTAGCCCCAGTCGCCCTGCAGGCGGGCCCGCTTGAGCAGCGGGTTCTCCGGCAGCGTGCCGCGCAGCTCCTCGACCCACTCGCGCGACGGTGCGACCGGCACCAGGTCGGGCTCGGGGAAGTAGCGGTAGTCGTCGGCGTCGGACTTCTCGCGACCGCTCGTGGTGATCCCGGTGTCCTCGTGCCAGTGGCGCGTCTCCTGCAGGATCGAGCCACCCGCGTCGAGGATGCCGGCGTGGCGCTGCATCTCGTAGCGGACGGCCCGCTCGACGGAGCGGAACGAGTTGACGTTCTTGGTCTCGGTGCGGGTGCCGAGCACCCCCGAGCCCTTCGGCGCCAGCGACAGGTTGACGTCGGCGCGCAGGTTGCCCTGGTCCATCCGGGCCTCGGAGACGCCCAGGGCCAGGATCACGTCGCGCAGCTGGGAGACGTACGCGCGCGCCACGGCCGGCGCCTTCTCCCCCATGCCCTGGATCGGCTTGGTGACGATCTCGATGAGCGGGATGCCGGCCCGGTTGTAGTCGACCAGCGAGTGGTCGGCGCCGTGGATGCGCCCGGTGGCGCCACCGACGTGCAGCGACTTCCCGGTGTCCTCCTCCATGTGCGCGCGCTCGATCTCGACCCGGAAGGTCTCACCGTCGACCTCCACGTCCAGGTAGCCCTCGAACGCGATCGGCTCGTCGTACTGGCTGGTCTGGAAGTTCTTCGGCATGTCCGGGTAGAAGTAGTTCTTCCGGGCGAACCGGCACCACTCCGCGATCTCGCAGTTGAGGGCGAGGCCGATCCGGATCGCCGACTCGATCGCCTTGGCGTTGACCACCGGCATCGCGCCGGGCAGGCCGAGACAGGTCGGGCAGACCTGGGTGTTGGGCTCGCCGCCGAAGACGGCCGGGCAGCCGCAGAACATCTTGGTGTTGGTGTTGAGCTCGACGTGGACCTCCAGGCCCAGCGCCGGGTCGTACGCCGCCAGCACGTCGTCGAAGGCGACCAGGGTGTCCGTCATGCCGATGCCCCTTCCAGAGCGGGAGCCTTGTCGAGCAGGGGTCCGCCCCACTGCGCGACCAGCGCGGCCTCGAGGGCGGCGCCGACCCGATAGCAGCGGTCGTCGGCGAGGGCCGGCGCCAAGATCTGGAAGCCGGCCGGCAGGCCGTCCTCCTCGGCGAGGCCGCTGGGCACCGAGATGCCGGGGACGCCCGCCAGGTTGGCCGGGATGGTCGCGAGGTCGTTGAGGTACATCGCGATCGGGTCGTCGAGCTTCTCCCCCAGCTTGAACGCCGTGGTCGGCGCCGTCGGGGAGACCAGCACGTCGGCCTGCTCGAACGCGGCCTCGAAGTCGCGCGCGATCAGCGTGCGCACCTTCTGGGCCTGGCCGTAGTAGGCGTCGTAGTAGCCGCTGGACAGCGCGTAGGTGCCGAGGATGATCCGGCGCTTCACCTCGTCACCGAATCCGGCGTCGCGGGTCGCGCGCATCACCTCCTCGGCGCTCGCGTCGGGCTTGCCCTCGGGCCAGACCCGCAGGCCGTAGCGCATGGCGTCGAACTTCGCGAGGTTGCTGGACGCCTCGGCCGGCAGGATCAGGTAGTACGCCGCCATCGCGTGCACGAAGTTGGGGCAGGACACCTCGACGACCTCGGCGCCGGCCTTGACCAGCAGGTCGACCGACTCCTGGAAGCGGGTCATCACCCCGGGCTGCCAGCCGTCGCCCGCGAGCTCGGAGATCACGCCGATGCGCACGCCGGTCAAGTCGCCCACGGCGCCCTGCTTGGCGGCGGCCACCAGGTCGGGGATCGGCTGGTCGATGCTCGTGGAGTCCATCGGGTCGTGCCCACCGATGACCTCGTGCAGCAGAGCCGAGTCGAGCACGGTCCGGGTGACCGGCCCGGCCTGGTCGAGCGAGTTGGCGAGCGCGACGAGGCCGTAGCGCGACACCCCGCCGTACGTCGGCTTGACCCCGACCGTGCCGGTGACGGCGCCGGGCTGGCGGATCGAGCCACCGGTGTCGGTGCCGATCGCGAGCGGCGCCTCGAAGGCGGCCACGGCGGCGGCGGAACCACCGCCGGAACCGCCCGGGATCCGGTCCAGGTCCCACGGGTTGTGCGTGGCGCCGTACGCCGAGTGCTCGGTGGAGGAGCCCATCGCGAACTCGTCCATGTTGGTCTTGCCGAGGATCGGCAGGCCGGCGGCCTTGAGCTTGCTGACCACCGTCGCGTCGTACGGCGGGATCCAGCCCTCGAGGATCTTCGACCCGCACGTGGTCGGCAGCCCCTCGGTCGCGAGGACATCCTTGACGGCGATCGGCACGCCGTCCAGGGCCGAGAGCAGGGTGCCGGCGGCGCGACGCGCGTCGGACTCTGCCGCCTGGGCGAGCGCGCCCTCGGCGTCGACGTGCAGGAAGGCGTGCACCGCGCCGTCGACGGCGGCGATGCGGTCGAGGTGGGCCTGGGTCAGCTCGACCGAGGTGGTCTCGCCAGCGGCGAGCGCGTCGGCCAGCTCGGCCGCGGTCCGGTGGATGAGCGTCATCAGGCTTCCTCTCCCAGGATCCGCGGCACGGAGAAGCGCTGCTCGTCGACGGCCGGGGCGCCGGAGAGCGCCTGCTCGGGCGTCAGGCTCGGGCGCACGACGTCCTCGCGGAAGACGTTGGTGAGCGGCAGCGCGTGCGAGGTCGGGGGGATGTCGTCGCCGGCGACGCCGCTGATCGAGGCCACGGACTCCAAGATCACCGACAGCTGCGGTGCGAGATGGTCGAGCTCGTCGTCGGACAGGTCGATCCGGGCGAGGTTCGCCAGGTGCGCGACCTCGTCTCGGGAAATTTCGGGCATGTGGTCAATCCTAGGAGAGATGGGCCGGACCCAACCGATCGGGCCGATGCGGCATCTTCTCGGATGACCGATCGAGGAGGACCTCTTGGCAAGAACACTGACGGACGACGAGTTCGCCGAGTTCGTGCACGCCGCATGGCCCGGGCTCTACCGCACCGCGTATCTGATGCTCGGTGAGCACCAGCTCGCCGAGGACCTCGTCCAGACCTCGCTCGCCAAGACCTACGCCTCCTGGCGCAAGGTCAAGGAGCCCGCAGCGGCCCCGGCGTACGCCCGCGTCGTGCTCGCCAACACCGCCGCCTCCTGGTTCCGCCGGAAGTCCTGGCGCAACGAGCACCCCACCGAGGTGCTGCCGGATGCCGGCACCGAGCACGACCCGACTACCCGCACCGCCCTCGTCGACGCCCTGGCCACGCTCGCGCCACGCCAACGCGCCGTCGTGGTGCTCCGCTACTACGACGACCTCAGCGTCCGCGAGGTCGCCTACGCCCTCGGCATCTCCGAGGGCACCGTCAAGAGCCAGACCTCCGATGCACTCGCGCGACTGCGCGCCCAGCTCGGAGAAGCCGCCGTCCCGCACACCCTGGGAGCACACCGTGACTGAACGCCTCGCCCTTCTCCTCCGCCAGGAGGCTGACACCCTCGACGTGCCGACGGCACCCGCTGACGCGATCCTGTCGCGCGGTCGGCGCGTGCAGCGCCGGCGCCGGCTGGTCGTGGGCGCCACGGTGACGGCCGGCGTGGTCGCTGTGGCTGGACTCGGCATGAACCTGCCCGACCGGGCGCACTTCCGCCCGCCCACCGACCCCGCCGTGGCCAGCGCGCTGAACCCGGCCGGCTGGGCGGTCGCCTCAGGATCGACGCTGTCACTGGGCAACGGCGCCACCGTCACGCTCCCCAGCAAGGTCAAGTCGATCTACTACACGTCCGCCGGCAGCGTCGTGCGCACCGGGAAGGCCTCCTACACCGACGGCTCCGACTCCTCCTACGCCCTCGTGACCGACGACGGCGAGGTGCACAGCCTCGGTCTGCAGCTCGGCGACCGGGCACCAAGCTCCGACCCGACGCTGCCCTACCTCGCGTACGCCGAGAAGCGCGGTGTCGTCGGGCACGGCGACTGGACCGTCGTGCTGCGCGACGTCCGGACCGGCGACGTCGCGGCCACGATCCCCATCGACGGTGCCTTCAGCTGGGGTGGCTGGGAGGCCCCGCCCGTCGCGCTCGACGGGGACCACGTCTACGTCGGCCTCGACGACGCCACCCTGGAGGTCAACTGGCGCACAGGCGAGGTGGAGGACGCCGCGCACCTACCTTCGTCCCGCTTCCCCGGCGTGACCGCCGGCCACGAGGTGCTGGAGGACCAGCGCGGCAATCCCAGCGCGGTCATCGACGTGGCGACCGGGGACCGCGTGGTCTCCGACCTTCCCGCCGGACCCGCGGGGGCCAGCCTGTCGCCCGACGGTCGCTATGCCCTGCTCATCCCGTGGAGCACCTGCAACGACGACTACGTCTGCGTCTACGACGACCCGGCGTCGCAGGTCGTCGACCTGAGCGACGCCGCAAGCACGAAGCTCGACATCGGTGACCAGGCCGGCTGGACGCCCGACGGACGCGTCATCCGGGTCACGGACGGCGCCGTCGACCTCTGCTCCCCCGCCACCGGCGACTGCACGTCGACCGGGATCTCTCTGGGCGACGGGCCCGTCAAGGTGGGCGGCAACTCCTACGAGTCCTGAGGAGGTCCGTCGACGAGGAGGGCCTTGAAGCCCTCCTCGTCGAGGATCGGGACGCCGAGCTGCTCGGCCTTGTCGGCCTTCGACCCAGCGCTCTCCCCGATCACGACGTAGTCGGTCTTCTTGGACACCGACCCCGCTGCCTTGCCGCCGCGAGACAGGATCGCCTCCTTGGCGGAGTCGCGGCTGAAGTCGACCAGGGACCCGGTCACCACGATCGTCAGGCCCTCGAGGGTGCGGTCGATCGACTGGTCCCGCTTGTCCTCGAGCGAGACCCCGGCGGCCTTCCACTTGTCGACGATCGCGACGTGCCAGGGCTCCTTGAACCACTCGATCACCGCCTCGGCGATGGTCGGGCCCACCCCCTCGGCGGCGGCCAGCTCCGCCTCGGTCGCCTCCCTGATCGCCGCCATCGACCCGAACTCCTGCGCGAGCGCACGCGCCGCGCTGGGGCCGACGTGCCGGATCGAGAGCGCGACCAGCACCCGCCAGAGCGGCACCTGGAGCCGGGCGCCGAGGTTGTCGAGCAGCCGCTGACCGTTGGCGCTGAGCTGCAGGCCCTCCTCACCCTTCTTCGGAGCGCGGGTGAACAACGGCGCCTTGAGCAGCTGCTCGGCGGTCAGGTCGAACACGTCGCCCTCGTTGGTGATCACCTCGGCATCCAGCAGGGCGGTCGCCGCCTCGTAGCCCAGGCCCTCGATGTCGAACGCGTTGCGGCTCGCGACGAAGAAGACCCGTTCGCGCACCTGGCCCGGGCACTTCTCGTGGTTGGGGCAGCGCAGGTCCTTGTCACCCTCCTTCTGCTCCGCCAATGGTGTCGCGCAGGACGGGCACTTCGTCGGCATCTTCCAGGGTCGCAGCCCTGTGGGCCGCAGCGCGAGCACCGGCCCGAGGATCTCGGGGATCACGTCGCCGGCCTTGCGCAGGATCACGGTGTCGCCGGGGCGGACGTCCTTGCGCTTGACCTCGTGAGCATTGTGGAGGGTGGCGTTCTCGACGGTCGATCCGGCCACGAGGGTCGGCTCCATGACGCCGTACGGCGTGACGCGGCCGGTGCGGCCGACGTTGACCTTGATGTCCAGGAGCTTGGTGTTGACCTCCTCGGGCGGGTACTTGAACGCGATCGCCCAGCGCGGCGCGCGGCTGGTCGAGCCGAGCCGACGCTGGAGCGACACGTCGTCGACCTTCACCACGACACCATCGATCTCGTAGGGCACGATCGTGTGCCGGTGCTCGCCGGCGTTCTCGATGTAGGCCTCGACCTCCTTGAGGGTCGGCACGACCTTGACCTTCTCGCTGATCGGCAGGCCCCAGGCCCGTAGCGCCTCGTAGGCGTGCGACTGCGCCTTCGGCTCGAAGCCACGCCGCTCGCCGATGCCGTGGCAGACCATGTCGAGCGCGCGACTCGCGGTGACCCGCGGGTCCTTCTGGCGCAGCGACCCTGCCGCCGAGTTGCGCGGGTTGGCGAACGGCGCCTTGCCCGCCTCGAGCAGCGACTCGTTGAGCCGCTCGAACGCCTCGACCGGGAGGAAGACCTCTCCCCGCACCTCGATCAGGTCCGGCACCGGGAACTCGTCCGTGCCGGTCAGCCGGTCGGGCACCGACTCGATCGTGCGGACGTTGGGCGTGACGTCCTCCCCGGTGCTGCCGTCGCCGCGAGTCAGCGCCCGCTTGAGCCGGCCGCCCTCGTAGAGCAGGTTGATCGCCAGGCCGTCGACCTTGAGCTCGCAGAGCAGAGCGGGCTTCTCGATGCCGTCACGCGCGAGCCGGGCGTGCCACGACTCGAGCTCCTCGAAGGAGAACGCGTTGTCGAGGCTCTCCATCCGCCGGAGGTGGTCGACCGCGGTGAACTCGGTCGACACCGCTCCCCCGACCTTCTGCGTCGGCGAGTCCGGCGTACGCAGCTCGGGGAACTCCTCCTCGAGCTCCTGGAGCCGGCGCAGCCGCCGGTCGTAGTCGGCGTCGTCGAGGGTCGGGCTGTCGAGCACGAAGTAGCGCCAGCGGGCGTCCTCGATCTCCTCCGCGATCCGACGGTGCTCCTCCCGGGTCTCGGCCGGAGCGGCGTCGACCTGGGCATCCACAACTGGTTCGGAGGGAGTGCTCATGGGGGCATTCTGCCGCGCCGCACCGACACCGCCGGCGGCCCGGTCGGGAGGGCGCAAGAGATTTCTGAGAAAAATATCCGGTTGCTCGGAATTAATCGGCCGCCCTACGCTGTTCCGGATGAAACGAAACCGTTTCGTTTCATCTAGGTTAACGACTTCTGAACACCGCGAGGAGGACATCGATGACACCGACCGAACGCCCGCGAGTCGAGGGCGACCGCGAGCAGGAGATCCTCGACGCCACCCTCGAGGTGCTCGCCGACGTCGGCTACGACCGGCTCACCATGGACGCCGTGGCGACCAAGGCCAAGGCGTCCAAGGCCACGCTCTACCGCCGCTGGACCAACAAGGTCAGCCTGGTGATCGAGGCACTGCAGCACAGCAAGGGCCCCGTGCACGCACCGGACACGGGCTCCCTGCGCGGTGACCTCCAGCAGGTCTTCTGCGGCGTCGGAGGGTTGTCCGACCCGAAGTCAGTCGCGACCTTCGCCAGCGTACTGACCGCGATCTCCCGGGACGCGGCCTTCGCGGAGGCACTCCGCCGCGAGGTCATCGGCCCCAAGATCGCGGTCTCTCGCCAGCTCTGGGAACGCGCCCGCGACCGCGGAGAGATCCGCCCCGACGCCGACCTCGACCTGCTCGAGCCGGCGCTCGCCGGCATCATCCTCCACCGCGTGTTCGTGATGGGCGAGGTCCCCGACCTCGACATCATCACGCGCGTCATCGACCAGATCATCCTGCCGGCCGCCA
Organism: Nocardioides endophyticus; assembly: GCF_039543845.1. Taxonomy (NCBI): domain Bacteria; kingdom Bacillati; phylum Actinomycetota; class Actinomycetes; order Propionibacteriales; family Nocardioidaceae; genus Nocardioides; species Nocardioides endophyticus. Next base: position 298,646 of record NZ_BAABKN010000005.1, read on the forward strand.
CCCGCGAACCGGCCACCATCCAGACGACCCAGAAGGAAGACTGATGACTGACGTCGCCAGTGCCGAGGCCACCATCCACAAGGCCTCCGGCAAGCCGCTGAACCTGAGGTGGGCGCTCGTGCTCATCTCGATCGCCCAGCTGATGGTGGTGCTCGACGCCTCCATCGCCAACATCGCGCTGCCCTTCATCGGCGCCGACCTCGACATCGACCAGGCCAACCTCACCTGGATCGTCACCGGCTACGCGCTCGCGTTCGGTGGCCTGCTGCTCCTCGGCGGTCGCCTCGGCGACCTCTACGGCCGCCGCAAGGTCTTCATGATCGGCCTGTCGATCTTCGCGGTCGCGTCGTTGCTCGGCGGCCTCGCCCAGAACGAGGCACTGCTGCTCTCGGCCCGAGGCCTCCAGGGCCTCGGCGCCGCGCTCGCCTCCCCCGCCGCGCTCGCACTGATCACCACGACCTTCCCCGCTGGTCCGACGCGCAACCGGGCGTTCGCGGTGTACGCCGCCATGTCCGGCGCCGGCGCCGCGGTCGGCCTGATCCTCGGTGGCTGGCTCACCGGCACATCGCCCGACATCCTGGGCGTCACCATCGACGGGTGGCGGCTGACGTTCCTCATCAACGTGCCGATCGGCCTGTTCGCAGCTGCCCTGGCTCCCCGGTTCCTCAACGAGTCGGAGTCGCACCCCGGCGAGCTCGACATCCCCGGCGCCATCACCGGCACCCTCGGCCTGCTCGGCCTGGTCTACGGCTTCAGCCGTGCCGGCGAGGCGGCACACGGCTGGGACGACCCCTGGACGATCGCGTCCCTGGTGGCCGGTGCTGTGCTGCTCGCGGCGTTCGCCTTCATCGAGTCTCGCGTGAAGCACCCACTGCTGCCGGTCCGGGTCTTCGCCAACCGCACCCGGGCCACCAGCTTCCTGGTGATGATGGTCGTGCCCGCGGCGATGTTCGCGATGTTCTACTTCCTGAGCCTCTTCATCCAGCTGGTGATGGGCTACAGCCCGCTGCACGCCGGGTTCGCGTTCCTGCCGTTCTCCGTCGGCATCGTGATCGGTGCGGGCCTGTCGTCCAACCTCGTCAACCGGATCGACGCCCGTTACATCGCCGGTGTCGGCACCTTGATGGCGGCGGCGTCCCTGGTGGGCTTCTCGCGGATCTCGGTCCCTGACTCGGCCGACGGCATCCTCTCGGCGATGCAGAGCGGCAGCCTGGGTGATGGCGTGAACTACTGGTCGTCGATCTTCCCGTTCATTGTGCTGATGTCGATCGGCATGGGCGCCGTGTTCGTGCCGCTCACCCTCACCGCGGTGCACCACCTCCGCTCTGAGGACTCGGGCATTGGCTCCGGCGTGCTGAACACCATGCAGCAGGTCGGCGGCGCGCTCGGACTGGCGATCCTGAGCACGGTCGCCCTGAGCGCGGCTTCCGACAAGAAGTCCGAGCTGGCCAGCGCGTTCACCCAGCAGGGTCTGCCGAAGGACCAGGTGGGCCAGCTGGCCTACCTGGGCTCGTTCACCAACGGCGCGACGGCGGCCTTCCTGGTCGGCGCCGGTCTGATCACACTGGGCTCGCTGGCCACGTGGCTCTTCCTCAACGTGAAGCACGAGGAGCTCGCGACCGACGGCCCCGAGGACGTTCCGGTCCACGTGGGCTGATCTGACGCACGACCACACGGGTCGTGTGCCTGAGAACGCGCGATAGCGCGGGCTCAGGCACACGACCCGTTCGTGCGTTCAGGACAGCGTGTCCTCGAGAGCCTTGATGAAAGCCGGGAGGTCGTCCGGGTTGCGGCTGGTGATGAGGGTGCCGCAGGATGGGTCCCCTCAGGTCAGGTTCGCGGCCGCGGTGCGCAGCAACTCGAGCGACTCGCGCGACCAGGCAGGCGAGGCACCGGCCAGTCCGCAGGTCGCGGTGATCACGAGGCGCTCCCCCACCTCGGTCGGGTCGAGGCCGAGCATGTCGAGCCAGCGCAGCACCCGCTCGGTGAGCTCCGTGTCGGTGGGCGCGGTGGCCGGGTCGAGCGACGGTACGACACCGAGCGCGACGGTGTCCCCACCCTCCAGCGCCTCGGCGAGCGCGTCGTGGTCGGCGGCCGTCAGCAGGCCGAGGTCGACCGAGATCCCACGCGCGCCCGACGTACGCAGCAACTCCAGCGGCGTGCCGGATGCGCAGGTGTGCACCCACGGCTCGGCTCCCGCTTCGGCGATCGCCTCGAGCACCCACGCCAGCGCCTCCGACGCCTCGGGCGGGTGCACCATCCGGTGTCGGCCGAACCCGGAGGCGGTCGGCACCTTCGCGCCGAGGACGGCGGCCAGCGCCGGCTCGTCGACCTGCACGATCAGGCGATCCACACCCGGCAGCCGTCGTCGTACGTCGGCCACGTGGCCACGTAGCCCCTCGGCCAGCGCCTGGGCCAGCTCGCGCCGGGCACCGAAGTCGCTGAGCACCTTGTCGCCGCGCGGCTTCTCGACGGTCGCCGCGAGCATCCACGGCCCGGCCACCTGGATCTTGAACGAACCGGAGTAGCCCTCTGTCAGGTCCTCGAGGGTGTCCAGGTCCTGGCCGAGCAGACTGCGCGCGCGCCGGTGGTCGACCCCTGGCGCGTCGGTGAGGCGCCAGCCAGCAGGCTGCAGGTCGGCCCCGAGCTCGGCCATCACGGCCAACGCTCGCCCGGTCATCCCGGCCGTCACACCCCGCGCCGGCAGCTCCGGCAGGTGCGGCAGGTCGGGCAGCTCGCCGAGGACGGTGCGGAGCGCTTCATCGAAGTCCTCGCCGGGATAGGACCCGACGCCGGTCGCGATCACCACGGGCGGGGCACCTGACGCCGCGGCGGTGAGTCAGCAACCGAAATCCCGCTCGCCGTGGCTCGAAACGGTTGCCTGCTCACCGCTGCCCCGCCGTTACCGACGACGTCGACGCGATGGTCGCGGATCCGACGACGCGGGTTCCGTCGTACAGCACCGCCGCCTGACCGGGCGCGATGCCGTACGCCGGCTCGAGCAGCTCGATCTCGACCGTCTCCCCGACGCTCACCCGCGCCGGGAGCTCCTCACCGTGCGCGCGGAGTTGGACCGTCCCGGAAAGCGACCGCGGGACGGTGCCACACCAGCGCGGCTTGATGCCGCTGAGCCGGTGCACCGCAAGATGCTCACGCGGACCCACGGTGACGGTGCCGGACACGGGCTCGATGTCGAGCACGAACCGCGGCTTCCCGTCCGGAGCCGGGCGGCCCAGCCGCAGCCCCTTGCGCTGGCCGATGGTGAACCCGTAGGTCCCGTCGTGCTGGCCGAGCACCTCCCCGGACTCGTCGAGGATCTCGCCGCCGTGGTTGGGCGCCTTGTCGCCTAGCTTCTCGCGCAGCCAGCCGGCGTTGTCGCCGTCGGCGACGAAGCAGATGTCGTGGCTGTCCGGCTTGTCGGCGACCAACAGGCCGCGCTCCGCCGCCTCGAGGCGTACGTCGGCCTTGGTCGAGTCGCCGAGCGGGAAGAGCGAGTGGGCGAGCTGCTGCTGGTCCAGCACGCCGAGCACGTAGGACTGGTCCTTGCCGTGGTCGACCGCGCGGTGCATCTCGATCAGCCCGTCCGCACCGGTGCGCAGCTGCGCGTAGTGCCCGGTCGCGACCGCGTCGAAGCCTAGCCCCAGCGCCCGGTCGAGGACGGCCGCGAACTTGATCTTCTCGTTGCAGCGCAGGCAGGGGTTGGGAGTGCGGCCGGCGGCGTACTCGTCCATGAAGTCCTCGACCACATCCTCGTGGAAGCGGTCGGACAGGTCCCAGACGTAGAACGGGATGCCGATCACGTCGGCGGCCCGTCGCGCGTCGTTGGAGTCCTCGATCGTGCAGCAGCCGCGGGCGCCGGAGCGGTACGACGCCGGGTTGCGCGATAGGGCCAGGTGGATGCCCGTGACGTCGTGGCCGGCCTCGACCGCGCGCGCCGCGGCGACGGCGGAGTCGACGCCGCCGGACATGGCAGCAACAATCCTCATCGCTTGGCTGCCCGGGCCCGTTCGACCACGGGCACGATCGCCTCGACGACCGCGTCGACGTCGGCCTGGGTCGAGGTGTGGCCGAGCGAGAAGCGCAGCGAGTGCCGGGCGGCCTCCTCGTCGCGACCCATCGCGAGCAGCACGTGCGACGGCTGCGGCACGCCGGCCGAGCAGGCGGAGCCGGTCGAGCACTCGATCCCGCGCGCGTCGAGCAGCATCAGCAGGGAGTCGCCCTCGCAGCCCGGGAAGCCGAGGTGTGCGTTGCCGGGCAGTCGCGCGCCGCTGTCGAGCGCGGGCCCGTGCAGGTGGGCGTCGGGCACGGCCGCGATGACCCGGCGCACCAGGTCGTCGCGCAGCGCCGAGATCCGGGTGGCGTGGTCCGCCTGCTGCTTGACCGCGAGCTCCACGGCCGCGGCGAAGCCGGCGATCGCCGGGGGGTCGATGGTGCCGCTGCGGATGTCGCGCTCCTGGCCGCCACCGTGCACCAACGGGGTGACGTCGAGCTCACGGCGCACGACGAGTGCGCCGACGCCGAAAGGGCCGCCGACCTTGTGTCCGGTGAGCGTCAGCGCGTCGACGCCCGAGCGGGCGAACGCCACCGGCACTGCCCCGACGGCCTGGACGGCGTCGGTGTGCACCGGGATGCCGTGCTCGGCCGCGATCGCGACGACCTCGTCGATGGGCTGCAGCGTGCCGACCTCGTTGTTGGCCCACATCACGGAGATCAGCGCCACCGAGCCGGGGTCGCGCTCGACCGCTGCCCGGAACGCGTCGACGTCGAGGCGAGCCTGCGAGTCGACGGCCAGAGGCCACACCGCGGCACCCTCGGCCGTCTCGAGCCAGTGGAGCGGGTCGAGCACGGCGTGGTGCTCGATCGACGTGGCGAGGATGCGGGTACGGCGCGGGTCGGCCGCGCGGCGCGACCAGTAGACGCCCTTGAGCGCCATGTTGTCGGCCTCGGTGCCGCCGGAGGTGAAGACGACCTCACCGGGCCGGCAGTCGAGGGCTTGGGCGATGGTCTCCCGGGACTCTTCGACCACGCGTCGGGCGTGCCTGCCGGAGGCGTGCAGCGAGCTGGCGTTGCCGACCTCGAGGAGGTGCGCCGTCATCGCCTCGACCGCTGCCGGCACCATCGGTGTGGTCGCAGCGTGGTCGAGGTAGACGGTCCTGTCGGTCATTGCACCGACCAGGGTACGGCGGTCAGCCAGCAACCGCGGAGGCGAGGTTGCCCAGCGAGCCCTCCAGTGCCGACGCCGGGACCAGCGGGAAGCCGATCTTGGCGAGCAGGTCCTGGTCCGTGACCTTGCCCCAGTCGTAGGTCAGCGTGACCGCCGTGGCGTCAGATCCCTCCGCCTTCAGGTCCCAGACCCACTCCCACCCGGGCGGCTCGGTGCCGGCGGGCGCGGTCTGCCAAGCGAGCAGGTGGTTCTTGTCGTAGCCCGTGACGGTGTTGTCGGTCTGGTAGTCGCCGCCCAGGTGCGGGCCGGACATGTTCATCCGGAACACCTGCCCGGTCCCGGTGATCCGGTCGCTCTTCTCGTCGCTGAGGACGAAGCCGGACCCGTCGAGCTCGGGGTGCCGCTCCGGGTTGGAAAGGACGATGCGCGACGGCCCGGTGCCGCGGTGCCGCCGTCAGCGGCGACAGACGACTTCTCGCTCCCTCCGAGATCGCGCCCCCCTCCCGGGGGCGGGGTCCCAGTCCCGTATCCATCACCCGAACGTGAAAACCCGAGTTGCACTGAGTGGCCGAAGATCGAGTGTGGCCGAACAGTGGCACTCACTTCAGGGCGACGGTGGCGACCACGGCGCGATGGTCGCTACCGGGCACGGCGCGCGTCTTCATGCCCAGGGCGGCGAGCCGCTCCCCCACCAGGACGTGGTCGATCTGGGCGAGCGGCAGCCCGAGGACGTCGTACCTGCCGCCGCCGGGCCACGTGGGGTGCCAGCCGTCGTTCGCGAGCTCGCCGACATCACGGTAGCCGCGGTCGGTGAGAGTGCGCATCGAGCGGTGGTCGGCAGTCGCGTTGAAGTCACCCACGACGAGGTCGGGCTCGTCGTCGGCCACCGCGTGGAGGATGACCGCCTGGTCGCGCTCCCAGCCGGTGGCGTCGACGGGGTACGTCGGGTGCACCGCCTGCACGCGAAGGTCTCCCATCAGGAAGCTCCAGCTGCCGAGGGCGGTCGGCACCCGCGACGACTCGGTCAGCGGGGTCCGCGAGAACGCCATCGTGCCGCTGGCCATGCTCCCGGGCAGGCCCACGCGGTTCGGCAGCAGGTCCGGCAACCCGGCCCGGTCCATGTCGGCGAGCACCGCAGGCGTCACCTCCTGCAGCACCAGCAGGTCGACGTGCTGCTCGGTGGCGGTGCGCACCACCTCGATGCCGTCCGCCTCGCCGAGGCGGAGGTTTGCTGTCATCACGACCAGCGGCGTCGCGTCGTCCGCGGCCGGCGGATTGGCGCCGGACACCTGCGGCGCGTACCACCACCCGTGCAGCACCAGCCCGCCGACGGCGACCAGTACGACCGGGAGCGCGGCGCCCCGCCACCGACGGCGTACGGCCAGCCGGGCCAGGGCGAGCAGCAGCACGACGGCGTACAGCACCAGCGCCAGCGGCGTGAACGCGACGAGCGCGATGCCGAGCCGGCCGTCGGGCTCGGTCAGGCGCGCGGCGGTGATCGCCAACGCCGCCACCAGGACGAGGCCGACGACGACCCAGAAGACGACCACCCGCGCACGCACGGGCCCAAACTAGCGGGGTCAGAGAAGCACGAGATCGTCGCGGTGCACGACCTCGCGCTCGTAGCCCGCGCCCAGCTCGCGCTTGAGGTCGCTCGACGTGCGGCCGAGCAGCTGCGGCAGCTCCTCGGCGTCGAAGTTCACCAGGCCGCGGGCGACGGGGGTGCCGTCGGGGGCGGCGATGTCGACCGGCTCGCCCGCGTGGAAGGTGCCCTCGACCGCCGTGATGCCGGCTGCGAGCAGGGAAGCGCGGCGCTCGACCACGGCGCGGACGGCGCCGGCGTCGAGGACCAGGGTGCCCTTCGGCTCGGTCGCGTGGGCGAGCCACAGCAGCCGGGTCGGCCGGCGGCGGCCGGTGGAGTGGAAGAGCGTGCCGACCGGCTCCCCCGCAAGCGCACGACCGGCGTTGTCGGCCGAGGTCAGCACCACGGGGATGCCCGCGCCGGTGGCGATCCGGGCCGCGTCGACCTTGGTCTGCATGCCGCCGGTGCCGAGCCCGGCGCTGCCGGCCTTGCCGATCCGGACCTCGTCGAGATCCTCGACCGACCGCACGTCCGACAGCAGGGAGCTGCCCGGGTCGCCGGGGTTGGCGTCGTACAGGCCGTCCACGTCGCTGAGCAGCACCAGCAGGTCGGCGTGGACCAGGTGGGCGACCAGGGCCGCCAGCCGGTCGTTGTCGCCGAACCGGATCTCACTGGTCGCGACGGTGTCGTTCTCGTTGACGATCGGCAGCACGCCGTACTCGAGCAGCTTGGCGAAGGTCTGGTAGGCGTTGCGGTAGTGCGAACGACGGGTCACGTCGTCGACGGTCAGCAGGATCTGCCCCGCGATCACCCCGTGCCGCGCCAGCTCCTCGGTGTAGCGGTGCACCAGCAGCCCCTGGCCGACCGAGGCCGCGGCCTGCTGCGCGGGCAGCACCTTGGGTCGCCTCTTCAGCCCGAGGGGCGCGAGTCCTGCCGCGATGGCGCCCGAGGACACCAGCACCACCTCGGCGCCGTTGACGCGCAGCTTGGCGAGCACGTCGACCAGGTCACGGACGCGACCGGGGTCGATGCCGCCGGCCGCGGTCGTCAGGGAGGAGGACCCGACCTTGACGACGATCCGCTTCGCCCCGGTCACCTCGGCGCGGGTGTTCACTTCCCCGAGTCGTTCGCTCCGGGGTCGTTCTCGGCCCAGTCGGGATCCTCGGTGCTGCCGATCTCGTACGACTGAGGGCCGTACGTCTCGGGCTTGTCGAGGCGTCGCGCCACGTCGGCCCGGGTCTCACCCTCGCCGCGCTCGGGCAGCGCCTCCTGGATCGCCCGGCGGCGGTGCGCCGCGGGACGGTCGTCGTCGAACCGCTGGTCCTCGCCGCGGCGGCTGAGGATCTCGACGCCGGCGTCGATGCCGGGCTTGAAGTCGAAGACCACCGCGTTGTCGGGGTGGCCGATGAGGACGGCGTCACCCTCCTCGGCACCCAGCTTGAGCAGGCGGGTCTCCACACCGAGTCGGTTGAGCCGGTCGGCGAGGAAGCCGACGGCCTCGTCGTTGCTGAAGTCGGTCTGGCGGATCCAGCGCTCGGGCTTCTCGCCGCGCACCCGCCAGCCGTCCTGGGTCGAGGTGATCGTGAACTCTTCCTTGCCGTCGGCCGACGGCGGGCGCAGCACGATCCGGGTCGCCTCGACCGTGGGCTTGGCGACGCGTGCCGACTCGACGATGGCGGCCATCGCGAAGATCAGCTCGCGCATCCCCTCGCCGGACGCGGCCGAGACCTCGAAGACGTCGAGCCCACGGCCGCGCAGCTCCTCGACGACGAAGCCGGCGATGTCCCGGCCGTCGGGGACGTCGATCTTGTTGAGGGCCACCAGACGCGGCCGGTCCTCGAGCCCGCCGTACCGGCTCAGCTCGAGCTCGATGATGTCGAGGTCGTCGACCGGGTTGCGGCCCGGCTCGATGCTGGCCGCGTCGATGACGTGGACCAGGGCCGCACACCGCTCGATGTGGCGCAGGAAGTCGTGGCCAAGGCCTCGACCGTCGCTGGCACCCTCGATCAGGCCGGGGACGTCGGCGACGGTGAACGTCGTGTCGCCGGCAGTGACCACGCCGAGGTTGGGCACCAGGGTGGTGAACGGGTAGTCGGCGATCTTGGGCCGGGCCCGGGAGATCGCGGCGATGACGCTGGACTTGCCCGCGCTCGGGAAGCCGACCAGGCCGATGTCGGCGACCACCTTCAGCTCGAGCACGATCTCGAGCTCGTCGCCGGGCTCGCCCAGCAGTGCGAAGCCGGGGGCCTTGCGCTTGGACGAGGCGAGGGCGGCATTGCCGAGACCGCCGCGGCCGCCCTGCGCGACCACGAGCTCGGTGCCGGGGCCGACCAGGTCGGCGAGCACGTTGCCCTGCGGGTCGGTCACCAAGGTGCCGTCGGGGACCGGGAGCACGAGGTCGGAGCCGTGGCCGCCGTTCTTGTGGTCACCGGCGCCGTGGCCACCGGACTCGGCGCTGCGCTTGGGGCTGTGGTGGTAGTCGATCAGGGTGGTGACATCGGGGTCGACCCGCAGGATCACCGAGCCGCCGGGGCCGCCGTTGCCGCCATCGGGGCCGCCGAGCGGCTTGAACTTCTCACGGTGGACCGAGGCCACACCGTGCCCGCCGCGGCCGGCGCTGATGTGCAGCGACACCCGATCGACGAAGGTGGGTACAGCCATGGTCTCTCCTAGAAATGATCGAAGGGCGTCCCGAGTTTCAGGGACGCCCTTCGATGGTGAAGCGAATGTGGGTGAGCGTCAGGTCACTCGCCCGGGACGACGTTCACGACGCGGCGACCGCGACGCGTGCCGAACTCGACAGCACCCGCGACGAGCGCGAACAGGGTGTCGTCGCCGCCGCGGCCGACGCCGGCGCCCGGGTGGAAGTGGGTGCCACGCTGGCGCACGATGATCTCGCCCGCGTTGACGACCTGGCCGCCGTACCGCTTGACGCCGAGGCGCTGGGAGTTTGAGTCGCGGCCGTTCTTGGTGGACGCCGCGCCCTTCTTGTGTGCCATGTCGTGATCCTTAGTTCGGTACTGGCTTCGTGAGTGCCTGGAGACCTGGAGCCGGGGGCTCAGAGGGAGATGTCGGTGACCTTGACCTGGGTGTACTTCTGGCGGTGCCCCTGGCGCTTCTTGTAGCCGGTCTTGTTCTTGTACTTCTGGATGATGATCTTGGGGCCCTTGGTGGCGCCGAGGATCTCGACGGTCACGGACGCCTTGTCGAGCGCCTTGGCATCCGAGGTGACGGTCTCACCGTCGACGACGAGGACCACCGGGAGCTTCACCGAGTCGCCGGCCGCCGTGGTGATCTTGTCGATCTCGATGACGTCGCCGACGGCAACCTTCTGCTGCTTGGCGCCTGCGCGCACGATCGCGTACACCGCGGTCTCCTTCGTCGTCTTGCTGAGCTGAATGGAACGTCTGAGTCTGGCAACTCTGTCTGGGGCACAACGCTTTGGACGGCGCCGCACAGAGACAGGCGCACAGAATGCGCACCGAGAGTCAATAGTACGGACGAGCCCGCCGTACGGCAAAACAGCGCCGTCCGGCCCGGGTCAGCGCTTGCGCGAGCCCTTCTTCTTGATCGGGACGTGCTCCACGTGGGGGTGCTCCCCCTCAGCGTGGTCGCCGTCCTCATCGCCGGTCGTCGCGGCCGACACCTCGGCCGGAGGACCGGCCGGGCGGGTCGCCGACCGACCACGGGTGCGGGTGACCACCTTCGGGGGCTCCGGCGCTGCCACCGGCTCCGCCACGGCATCGACGACGGGCGGCTCGACGACGGGCTGCACGGCGACGGGCTGTGGCTCTGCCAGCACCACGACGGGTGCTGGCTCGGCCGCGGGCCGCGGCGCGCTGCGACGGCGGCTGCGGGTCGTCACCTTCGGCGGTGCCGGTTCCGGGTCCGCCTCCGGCTCGGCCAGGGTCTCGACGGCCGCGGTCTCCTCGACCAGGGCCTCCTCGACCAGGGCCTCCTCGACCGGCGCCTCCTCGACCGACGAGGCCTCGACGGCCAGCTCGGTCGGAGCCGCCACGAGGGGCGTCTCCTCCGGGATGTCCTCGTGCTCGTGGTCATGCTCGTGCTCGGCGTTCTCCGGGCGTGCCATCGCGGCGACGTCCTTGGGCGAGGGCGCCTTCGCACCGCCGCCGGTGCCGGCTGCGGCGTCGTCCTGCCCGCGGCCGCGGCCACGGCCCCGACGGCCACCACCGCCGCCGCCACCGCGACGCGGCTCGTCGTCGGAGCTGTCCTTGGGTGCGACCGGTGCGTCATGGATGACGAGACCGCGACCCTGGCAGTGCGAGCAGTTCTCGCTGAACGCCTCGACCAGGCCGGTCCCGATCCGCTTGCGGGTCATCTGCACGAGCCCGAGCGAGGTCACCTCGGCGACCTGGTGGCGGGTGCGGTCGCGGCCCAAGCACTCGATCAGGCGACGGAGCACCAGGTCGCGGTTGGACTCGAGGACCATGTCGATGAAGTCGACGACGATGATGCCGCCGATGTCGCGCAGCCGGAGCTGGCGGACGATCTCCTCGGCCGCTTCGAGGTTGTTCTTGGTGACCGTCTCCTCGAGGTTGCCACCGGAGCCGGTGAACTTGCCGGTGTTGACGTCGACGACGGTCATCGCCTCGGTGCGGTCGATGACCAGGGAGCCGCCCGAGGGCAGCCAGACCTTGCGGTCGAGACCCTTGGCGATCTGCTCCTCGATGCGGTACTCCGCGAAGACGTCGGCCTTGCCGCCCTGGCCGTTGGCGCCGGGCTCGTAGCGCTCGAGGCGCTGCTCCAGGTCGGGCGCGACCTGCGCGACGTATCCCTGCACGGTGTCCCAGGCGTCGTCGCCCTGGATGACGAGCTTCGTGAAGTCCTCGGTGAACAGGTCACGGACGACCTTGAGGGTGAGGTCCGGCTCGCCGTACAGGAGCTGCGGGGCGCTGCCCTTGACCTTGCCCTCGATGTCCTCCCAGCGGGCCTTGAGCCGCTCGACGTCGCGGGTCAGCTCCTCCTCGCTGGCGCCCTCGGCTGCCGTGCGCACGATGACGCCGGCGGTGTCCGGGACGATCTCCTTGAGCAGCGTCTTGAGACGGTTGCGCTCGGTGTCGGGCAGCTTGCGGGAGATCCCGCTGGTGGTGCCGTCCGGCACGTAGACCAGGAACCGGCCGGCCAGGCTGATCTGGCTGGTCAGCCGGGCACCCTTGTGCCCGATCGGGTCCTTCGAGACCTGGACCAGGATGGTCTGGCCGGAGGACAGCACCGACTCGATCTTGCGGGGCTGCCCGTCCTTGTGGCCGAGCGCCGACCAGTTGACCTCACCGGCGTAGAGGACCGCGTTGCGACCCTTGCCGATGTCGATGAACGCCGCCTCCATGGAGGGCAGCACGTTCTGCACGCGGCCGAGGTAGACGTTGCCGATCAGCGACGTCTGGGACGCGCGGGCGACGTAATGCTCGACCAGGACCTTGTCCTCGAGGACGCCGATCTGGGTCAGGTCCTCGCGCTGACGCACCACCATCACCCGGTCGACGGACTCGCGGCGGGCCAGGAACTCGGCCTCGCTGACGATCGGGGCGCGACGGCGACCGGCCTCGCGGCCCTCGCGACGGCGCTGCTTCTTGGCCTCCAAGCGGGTGGAGCCCTGGATCGAGGTGATCTCGTCCTCGGCGGAGCGCTGGCGGCGGACTCGGGTGACGGTGTTGGCGGGGTCGTCCCCGCCTTCTCCCCCACCGTCGTCGCCGGAGCGACGGCGGCGACGCCGGCGGCGCGACGACGGGCTGTCGCCCGAGCCGTCCTCACTGTCGGTGGCGGACTCGTCACGCGCTTCGTCCGCGCTGTCGTCGGAGTCCTCGGACTCGTCGGAGTCACCCTCGGAGCTGGCGTCGCCGGGCTTGCGCCGGCGGCGGCCGCCACGGCGACGGCGGCGCCGAGCCGGGCCGTTGCCGTCGCCCGACTGCTCGTCGCCCTCAGCGGACTCGTCCTCGTCGGTGGACTCGGTCGGCTCGGCGGTCTCAACGATCTCGTCCTCGTCGGCCGGCTGGTCGGCCTTGGCCGACTTCCTGCCGCCGGAGCGGCCGCCCTGCTTGCCGCCCGGCGACTTCTTCTTCGGGGCCGGCTTGTCCTGCTCGGTGTCGTCCGCGTCGCTCGGCTCGGCCTCGACGATCGGGGTCTCCGGTTCGGCGGCTTCGGCGGGTGCGGCGGCGGCCGCCTTGCGGGTACGGCGGGCCGGCGCCTTCTTCGCGACGGGCGCCTGGAACAGCAGCGCGGTGGCCGCCGTCTCCTCAGCGGTCGCCTCAGCAGGCGTCTCGGCGGCTGTCTCAACGGGCGCCTCGTCGGCTGCGGCGGTCTTCTTCGCGGTCGTCTTCGCAGTGCTCGCCTTCTTGGCAGCCGCCTTCTTGGCGGGGGCGCGCTTCGCGGCCTTCTTGGCCGGCGGCGCGTCGACGCCCAGGTCGAGCTGACCGTCACCGGCCGGCTCAGCGATCGGCTCGACGACCGGTGCGGCGGGCTCCGCGGCGGCCGCTGCCTTCTTCGCCGGAGCCTTCTTGGCTGCCGCCTTCTTGGCAGGCGCCTTCTTGGCGGCCGCCTTCTTGGCTGCGGCCTTCTTCACCGGCTTGTCCGCTGCCGGTGAGGTGGGGGTGGATTCCTCGGCCTGGAGGTCGTCGGCCATCTGTTGCACTCCTAGCGCCCCGCGACTCGCACCGGGCGGTCCGACGCCGGCCACCCGAGTACTCAGGGCGGACGACGCAAAGCCTTCGTGTGGCGGCGACACCCTCCGCAGGTGCGTCACCCGGGAGCACCGTCCGGCGCCTGCCGCGGTCGCTGGTCCGGGCCCGGTAGGGCCACTCGGTTGGTCGCTGTCACCGACCCGCCGGCCGCGTCGCGGTCTGGCGACGATCGAGCCTCAAGGTGTGCCGGGCCACAGGGGGACCGGCCGAGAACGTCGTCGGGTCACACCGATCTGTCCGGTGCAACCACGGCGAGTATCGCACACGACACACGCCGAACCATCAACCCCGGACGGTGAGCGGGTCGCCGATCTCCCCGGTGGTCTCGTCGAGAGGCCCCTGGGCGAGGCGCGTGAGCAGGGGCGAGCCGCTGGGAGCGAGCCCCGCGACGCTGGCCAGGCCGGACAGGACATCGTCGGGCCGGACGGCAGGTACGGCGTGTCGCAGGACCATGTCGAGCCGCGCCCCCTCGCCGTGCGCCGCGGCCGACAGCGAGATGACCGAGGAGCGGCAGTCGAATTCCCGCAGCCCCTTCTTCGTCATCCGCTCGACCAGCACGGCGTCGGTCGCGAGGAAGGTGGCGACCGCGGCGATACAGGCGTCCGGGTCGGCGGCCACGTCGATCAGCCAGTGGCTGCCGGTCAGCAGGTCGGCGAGGGAGCCGCCGGCCGACTCGACGACCTCGAGGACGTCCAGCCCGTCGGGCAGTGCCTCCTCGAGCAGGGCCTGGATGGCGGCGGGGTCGACGACCTCGGCGAGCCCGATCTCGACGTACTCCGCCTCGCTGGCCGCCCCGGTCGGCGAGGCTCCGGCGTACGAGATGCGCGGGTGCGGGTTGAATCCCGACGAGTACGCCATCGGCAGGCGGGCCCGGAAGATCGCCCGCTCGAAGGCCCGGCTGAAGTCACGGTGGCTGGTGAACCGGAGCCGGCCACGCTTGGCGTAGCGGATCCGGAGCCGCTGGACGGGCGGGGCTTGTTGCTCGGGCTGGGCTCGCACCGGCCAAGGTTACGGCGAGAGAGCCTGCTTCATCGCAATCGACGGGTAGACCGTGCTGACTCGGTGACCGGCCAGCCAGGCCGTCAGCCGGGCGGCCTCGGCCTCGAGTGCCGAGCGGGCGTCCGCGCCGACGTCCTCCAGCAGGTTGAGCACGACGACGCCGTCGGGGTCCTGCACCCAGCAACCGACGATTCGGCCGTCCCACCAGGCGGTAGTGCCGACGTTGCCGTTGGTGTCGAACAGCATCGGGCCGTGGGCGCCGAGGTAGAAGTCGCGCTCCTTCCAGCCCATCACGGTCGGATCGAGCACCGGCAGGAGCGCGGCCCACGTGTCGACCTCGTTGTCCTCCTCGGTGTCGTCCTCGGAGTCGTCGGCGAGGAGCCAGCCGGTCGCTCCTCCCTCGAGCCCCACCTCGACGGCGCCGACATCGGCGAGCGCGGCGCGTACGGCGCCCTTGGTCGAGCCGAGCCACCAGACGATGTCGGCCTCGGTGCCGGGGCCGAAGGTCACCAGCCACCGGCGTACCAGCTCGGCGTACCCCTCGCGCTCCTTGGCGGGCTCGGGCAGGTCGCCCCCATCGGGGCACAGCCAAGACTCCATGGCCGTCCACTGCGGGCGGGCGGTGCGCCAGTGGCCGCCATTGCGGCCACGGACGATCTTGGCCTCGACACCGAGCTGGGTGAGCACCCGCGGCGCGATCGGGATGTTGCCGCCGTACGACTTGCCCGGCGACATCTCGATGCGGCCGGCGAGCTCCGGCACGGCCTCACGGAGCTGCTGGGCGGAGAACTCGGCGCCGCCGGAGAGGTGGGCGAGGGTCGCGGCCTCGGCAGCATCGACCCACGCGGCGCCGTCGGTCGCCAACCCACCGAGCTCGACGTCCTTGGCGAGCCGGACACGGTGTGCCGCGGCGACCCGCGCCGACGCGCTCCCCCACGCCGCGGGCAGCAGGTCGCGCGGGAAGACGAAGAGCGTGCGCCGCATCGCGAGCTGCTTGACCAGGGTGCGGTCCTCGTACAGCGCCCGGTCGACGTCGTCGATCGTGAGTCCCTCGACGCGCGCCCAGAGCGAGAGGTAGACCGACGGCGCTTCGGTCGCGTGCAGCACGGTCATCGCCCGGGTCGCGGACTCGGGCCCGTCGGCGCGGTGACCGGAGGCCAGGGCGTGCCGCCGCGCGAGCCGGTAGCGCCTCTCGACGTCACTCACCTGCCGCATACGGCACATCCTGCCGGAGACCGCCGACGATGGTGCTGAGAGCATCGGGCAAGTGACTGTCTCCGCCCGTCGTACGTCGATCCTCGTCCTGGTCGGCCTGATCCTCCTGTCGTTCAACCTCCGTCCTGCGGCGGTCAGCATCGGTCCGGTGCTCGCGGAGGTGCGCGACTCGTTCGGGATGTCGCCGGCCACGGCGGGCCTGCTCACGTCGATGCCGGTCATCGCGTTCGCGATCTTCGGTGCGCTGGCGCCGGCGGCGGCGAGCCGGTTCGGGATCCACCGGGTCACCCTGACGGCGGTCCTGGTCGTGATCGTCGGCCTCGCCGGACGCGCGGTCACCGGCAGCGAGCCGCTCTTCCTGCTGCTCTCCCTGCTGGCGCTGTCCGGCATGGCGATGGCCAACGTGCTGCTGCCGTCGCTGGTGAAGCTGCACTTCCCGGACCGGATCGGCCTGGTCACCGCGATCTACACGACCGCGCTGTCCACCGGCCTGACCGCCGCCCTCGTGCTGACCGTCCCGATCTCGGACGCCCTCGGCGGCTGGCGCTACGGGCTCGGCGCCTGGGCAGCGCTCGCCGTCGTGGCCGCCGTGCCGTGGGTCTTCCTGGCCGCCCACGACCGCAACCTGGAGCGGGTCGCGCGCACGGTCTCCTTCCGCGAGGTCGCCCGGACCCGTCTCGGGCTCGCGATGGCGCTCTTCTTCGGACTCCAATCGCTCCAGGCGTATGCCATCTTCGGCTGGTTCGCCCAGCTCTGGCGCGACAGCGGCTACTCCGCCACCGTCGCGGGGGTCCTGGCCGGCGTGCTCGCCGGGACCGCGATCCCGCTCTCGTTGTGGCTGCCCAACGTGCTGGTCCGCAGCGCGGACCCGCGCTGGGTGCTGTTCGGGGTGATCGCCTGCTACCCCGTCGGGTACGTCGGTCTGATGATCGCCCCGCACGACCTGGCGATCCTGTGGGCGGTCCTCGTCGGCATCGGGACCCTCACCTTCCCGCTCATCCTCACCCTGATCGGGCTGCGTGCCCGCACGCCCGAAGGAACAGCGGCGCTGTCGGCCTTCACCCAGGCGACCGGCTACCTGATCGCCGCGGCCGGGCCGTTCGCGGTCGGCCTGGTGCACGACGCCAGCGGCGGTTGGACCGTCCCGCTCGGCATGCTGCTGGCACTGGCGCTGCCGCTCTTCCCGATCGCGGCGTACGTCTCGAAGGTGCGGTATGTCGAGGACCAGCTGCGGGTTTCCCCGGCTGCCCGGTGAAACCCGCACGCCACGCCGGCGCGACCCGGCGTGTCGTGCGGTTTCGGCTGCCAGGTACGCCGAGCTCCGGCCTCAGACGACGGAGAGCGGCAGCAGCTGGCGGCCCGTGGGACCGATCTGGATCTCGGTGTTCATCTCCGGGCACACGCCGCAGTCGTAGCAGGGCGTCCACCGGCAGTCCTCGACCTCGACGTCGGAGCTGCCGTCGGCGACCGCGAGGGCGTCCTCCCAGTCGGCCCACAGCCAGTCCTTGTCCAGTCCCGAGTCGAGGTGGTCCCAGGGCAGCACCTCGTCGTACTCGCGCTCCCGGGTGGTGAACCACGCGACGTCGACGCCGGTGCCGGCGAGCGCGGTCTCGGCGCTCTCCATCCAGCGATCGTAGGAGAAGTGCTCGCTCCAGCCGTCGAACCGGCCGCCATCGCGCCACACCTGCTCGATGATCGCCCCGACCCGGCGGTCGCCGCGGGACAGGAGTCCCTCGATGATGCCGGGCTTGCCGTCGTGATAGCGGAAGCCGATCGCGCGGCCGTACTTCTTGTCGTCGCGGACCGTGTCGCGCAGCTTCTTGAGCCGGTCGTCGGTGGTCTCGTGGTCGAGCTGTGCGGCCCACTGGAACGGCGTGTGCGGCTTCGGGACGAAGCCACCGATGGAGACGGTGCAGCGGATGTCATTGCGCCCGGAGACCTCGCGGCCCTTGGCGATCACCTTGCGGGCGAGGTCCGCGACCTGCAGCACGTCGTCGTCGGTCTCGGTGGGCAGGCCGACCATGAAGTAGAGCTTCACCTGGCGCCAGCCGTGGGAGTACGCCGCGGCGACCGTCTGGATCAGGTCCTCCTCGGTGACCATCTTGTTGATCACCTTGCGCATCCGCTCGCTGCCGCCTTCGGGCGCGAAGGTCAGGCCGGAGCGCCGGCCGTTGCGGGAGAACTCGTTGGCGAGCGAGATGTTGAAGGCGTCCACCCGGGTCGAGGGCAGCGACAGCGAGACGCTGGAGCCCTCGT
Source organism: Nocardioides endophyticus (assembly GCF_039543845.1). Classification (NCBI taxonomy): domain Bacteria; kingdom Bacillati; phylum Actinomycetota; class Actinomycetes; order Propionibacteriales; family Nocardioidaceae; genus Nocardioides; species Nocardioides endophyticus. The sequence goes on from NZ_BAABKN010000005.1 coordinate 316,560, forward strand.
AGCGGTCGGCCAGACCCTTGGCGACCTCGCCGATCTCGGTGTGGTCGGCGCTGGAGAGCGAGAGCAGCCCGACCTCGTCGAAGCCGGACTTGCGGATGCCGTTCTCGACCATGTCACCGATGGTCTCGATCGAGCGCTCACGCACCGGGCGGGTGATCATGCCGGCCTGGCAGAAACGGCAGCCGCGAGTGCAGCCGCGGAAGATCTCGACGGAGAACCGCTCGTGCACGGTCTCGGCCAGCGGCACCAGCGGCTTGGCCGGGTAGGGCCAAGCGTCGAGGTCCATCAGTGTGTGCTTGCGGACCCGGAACGGGATGCCGGGACGGTTGGGTACGACGGCCTCGATGGTGCCGTCGGCGCCGTACGTGACGTCGTAGAAGCGCGGCACGTAGATGTTGCCGCTGACCGCGAGCCGGCGCAGCACCTCGTCGCGGCCGCCGGGGCGACCCTCGCCCTTCCAGTCGCGGATGACCTCGGAGATCGCGAGCACGACCTCCTCGCCGTCACCGAGGACGGCGGCGTCGAGGAAGTCGGCGACCGGCTCGGGGTTGAACGCCGCGTGGCCGCCGGCGAGCACGATCGGGTCGTCCTCGGTGCGGTCCTTGCTGTGCAGTGGGATCCCGGCGAGGTCGAGCGCGTTGAGCATGTTGGTGTAGCCGAGCTCGGTCGAGAAGCTCAGGCCGAAGACGTCGAAGGCGCGGACCGGACGGTGCGCGTCGACGGTGAACTGCGGGATGGGGCCGTCGCTGTCACCGGTGCGCATCACCTGCTCCATGTCCGGCCAGACGGCGTACGTGCGCTCGGCGACGATCCAGTCGCGCTCGTTGAGCACTTCGTAGAGGATCTGGACGCCCTGGTTCGGCAGGCCGACCTCGTAGGCGTCGGGGTACATCAGCGCCCAGCGGACGGTGTCGCCGCCGTCCGGCGCGCAGTCCCAGTCCTTGACGGTCGAGTTGAGCTCGCCGCCGACGTACTGGATCGGCTTGGACACCGATGGCAGCTTGGGCTCGAGACGAGCGAAGACGCTGGCGGGCGCGGACATGCAACTACCTCGCAGGACGTGCGTTGGAGATCAGGGGAAGCCCCCAGGGTACGACGCGCGGGGTCCGCGCGCCGAACCGTCAGTCCGCGTCTCGCGCCAGCTCCTCGAGCGCCTGCCGGGCGATCGGCAGCTCCTCCTGGGCCAGGGCGATCAGGTCCTCGAGTCCGGCGACGCCGTACCTGTTGGCGACGTGCTGCACGGCGTCGACGATCTCGGGCTCGTAGTCACGGTCCGTCATGCGTCCATCCAAACAGACGCGGACGTCAGACCGGTGGCTCGGCTGCGGCTTCGGCGCGGGCGGCCGCCCCGGCCGACGTGGCCCGGAGCTCGACGGCCGGGAGCAGCAGCAGGATCAGGAACGCCAGCACGCCCACCCCTGCTGCGAGCATGAGGACCAGGTCCATCGACTCGGCGAAGCCGACCTTGAAGGGGTGCGCGAACACCGGGGCCAGCTGCTCGATGAACGATGAGTCGTCCTTGAACTGCGCGACCACCGACGGGTCGAAGACGTGACCCTCGGCCACGGCCTGACGCCACTCGGGTGTCTGGGCGTCCGCCTCGATGGCGGTCTTGATGTTGCCGCCGACGCTGCTGAAGAGCACCGCCAGGAAGATCGCGACGCCGAGCGTGCCGCCGATCTGGCGGAAGAACGTCGAGGAGCTGGTGGCGACACCGATGTCGGTGGGCGGCACCGCGTTCTGCACGATCAGCAGGATCGGCTGCAGGCAGTTGCCGAGGCCCAGTCCGAAGACCAGCATCGACAGGCTGACCCAGACCATCGAGGTGTCGGCACCGCACAGGGACAACAGGGAGAGGCCGACGACCATCACGGCGGAGCCGACGATCGGGAAGAGCCGGATGTGGCCGGTCCGGGAGATCACCTGCCCGGCGCTGATCGAGCCGGTCATCATGCCGGCGACCATCGGCAGCACCAGCAGCCCGGCCTCGGTCGGGGAGGCCCCGTGGACGATCTGCATGTACTGCGGCAGCAGCATGATGCAGCCGAACATCGCCATGCCGATGATCACGCTGGACGCGATCGCGACCCAGGCGGCACGGATCCGGAAGATCCGCAGCGGGATCAGCGCGGCCTCGCCCATCGCCCGCTCGGCGAGCACGAACGCGACGACGCCGATCGCGCCGACGGCGTACGCCGTGAGCGACCGGGGAGACCCCCAACCCCACGCCCGGCCCTGCTCGGCGACGGTCAGCAGCGGCACGAGCGCGACCACCAGGGCGATCGCACCCCACCAGTCGATGCGCACGTTGCGCGGCGTGTGGTGCACGTGCAGCGTGCGGTAGACGACCAGCAGCGCGACGATGCCGATCGGGACGTTGACGAGGAAGACCCAGCGCCAGCCGTCGATGCCGAGGATGACGGCCTGGCCGGCGAAGAACCCGCCGATCAGCGGGCCCAGCACGCTCGACGTCCCGAACATCGCCATGAAGTAGCCGGTGTAGCGGGCGCGCTCCCGCGGCGACACGATGTCGCCGATGATCGCCAGCACCAGCGTGAACAGGCCTCCGGCGCCGAGTCCCTGAAACGCCCGGAAGGCCGCGAGCTGATACATCGAGGTCGCGAACGAGCACAGGGCCGACCCCAGGATGAAGACGGTGATCGCGAACATGAAGAGCTTCTTGCGACCGTAGTTGTCGCCGAGCTTGCCGTAGATCGGTGTCGTGATCGTCGCGGTGATCAGGTACGACGTGGTCACCCACGCCTGGACCGAGAGCCCGTTGAGGTCGTCGGCGATCGTGCGGATCGACGTGCTCACGATCGTCTGGTCCAGGGCACCCAGGAACATGCCGAGCATCAGCCCCGAGAGGATCGTCAGGATCTGCCGGTGGGTGTACTCGCCTGCCGTGGAGTCAGGCGCCGGCGCCGCGACCGGGCTCGGGTTCTCGCTCATCGTCGCGCAGCCTATTGCGCGACGGTGCGGAGCAGGTGCCCTTGTCGAACCTTGGCTGCGAGATAGCGGGCGTTGGTAGCGCACAGGTGCGCGGCGGTCGGCACCAGCCGGTCGACCTCGATGCCGAGCGCGGTGAGCTGGGCGGCCTTGTCGGGGTTGTTGCTGAGCAGCGCGATCCGCCGCTCCCCCAGTGCCCGCAACATCTGCGCGGCGACCGTGTAGTCGCGCTCGTCCTCGCCGTACCCGAGCGCGAGATTGGCCTCGTAGGTGTCCAGCCCGTCGTCCTGGAGCGCGTAGGCGTCGAGCTGCGCGTAGAGCCCGATCCCGCGCCCCTCCTGGCGCAGGTAGAGGAGGTAGCCACCGGCGTCCGCGATCCGCTCCACCGACTCGCGCAGCTGCGGGCCGCAGTCGCAGCGCGCACTGCCGAAGACGTCGCCGGTGAGGCACTCGCTGTGCACGCGCACCAACGGCGTACGGCGCAGCGGCGGGCCGAGGCGGAGCGCGAGATGCTCGCGACCGTCGGCGAGCCCGTCGAAGGACACCACGCGTGCCGTCGTGGACCAGCCGTCCGGGTACCGCATCGGGAGCGCCAGCTCTGCGCGGATCGTGGTCATCCCGTCTCCTCGAAGCGGTCGGACAGCCGGTAGCGCAGGAGCACGACCTCGCCGATCCGGCGTACGTCGGCCAGCACGGCCGGGCTCCCCGGGCGGGCCGGGAAGGGGCCGTCGTCGACGAAGCGGCGAGCCGCCGAGTCGCCGACGAAGAACGGCGCGACCACCAGCTGCAGCTCGTCGGCGACGTCCTCGGCCAGGAACTGGGTGTGGATGGTGCCGCCGCCCTCGACCATCAGGCGCCGTACGCCGCGCTCGTGCAGGTCCTCGCCGATCCCCCGCATCGAGACCCGGTCCCCGCCGTCGACGACCGTGGCGACCGCGCCGAGCCGGGATCGGGCCTCGGGGGCGTACGCCGACGGGCTGTAGACGAGCTTCTCGGAGTCCCCGGTGGTGAAGAACCGGCCAGTGGGGTCGAGGTCGGCCCGACAGGTGATCGTCACCTTCAGCGGCGACGGCTTCAGCCCGCGGGCGACTCGCTCGAGGCGGCGGTCGGCACACCGGACCAGCAGCCGCGGGTCGTCCTTGCGCACCGTGGTGGCGCCGACCAGGATCGCGTCGCACCCGGCGCGCTCCTGGTCCACCCGGTCGAGGTCGGCCTCGTTGGACAGGATCAGCCGCTCGTCGCCGGCGCTGTCGAGGTAGCCGTCGATCGACATGCTGCAGCTGAGGACGGTGTACGGACGCTCAGGCACGCACCGCTCCTCTCGCCAGCAGCACGGCACCGGGCAGAGTCGCGACCAGCGCGAGCACGCCGTACAGCACCGCCACCGTCGCGCCCTGTGCCGCACCGAGCCCCGCGGCTGCGAACCCCCACGCGGCCATCCCCTCGCGCGGCCCCCATCCCGCGACGTTGAGCGGGATCGACGCGGCGAGCAGCACCAGTAGCGCCAGCGGCACCAGCTCCGCCAGGGACGCGTCGGTGCCGGCGGCGCGAGCGGCGACCAGGAAGACGACCACGTGACCGGCCGACGCCACGAGCGACGTCACGACCACCTGGGGCCACCGCACCAGCGCCGCGACCATCCCGGCCGTCAGCAGCGCGGCTGCCCATGGTGCCGGGCCGGTCAGCAGGAGCGCCCCGACGGCGGCGACCTGCACCGCCTGACCGGACCCGCGGTCGGCGACGACGGGCAAGGCCCCGTGCCGCAGCGCCCGGTGCGCGTCACCGAGCACGCCCCCCGGGAGGGTCGCGTTCAGAAACTGCGAGCGATAGTACGCCGAGACTGCCTCACGCAGTGAGACCTCGACACCGAGACCGCGGGCGAGCACCCGCCAGCGCCAGGCACAGCAGACGGTGGTCACCGCCGTCAGCGCAAGAGCCGCAACCAGAGCGGACGGGCCGGCCGACCGCACCGCCGTCACGAACGGCTGCGGACCGACCCACCACACCACCACCGCGAGGATCGCGAGGCCACCGAGCAGCCTGGCCCACCTCATCGCAGCACCTCGAGCGCCCCGGCCATCCGCGCGACCGTGCGGTCCCACCCGGCCAACGCCGTACGACGCGACCGCGCGGCCGCCCGCTGCTCGGCTCGGTGACCGGCGTCGGTGAGCCAGTGGCGCAGCGCGGCCGCAAGCTCGTCCGGGTCGTCGGGCGGCACCAGCACCCCAGCCCCGCCCAGGGCCTCGGGCACGCCGCCGACGTCGCTGGCCACCACCGGCAGGCCGCGGGCGAGCGCCTCGGTGACGACCATCCCGTACGTCTCCGCGCGCGAGGCGAGCACGAGCAGGTCCGCCTCGGCGTACGCCGCGTCGAGCTCCGCGCGGCTCATCGGACCGGTGAGCTGGACGACGTCACCCAGCCCGGCCGCGAGGTCGGGCTCGATCGTCGTCGCTCCGACCCCTCGACACGACCACTCGAGGTCGCCCAGGGTCCGCAGCGCCTCCGCCAGCACGTCGTACCCCTTCAGCGTCGTCACGGCGCCGACGCAGAGCAGCGCGGACCCGTCGGCGGAGCCGGGTGCGAGCGGCGCCGGGTCGACACCGGGTTCGACGACGAGGACCCGGCCCGGGTCGAGGTCGTACGCCGCGACGAGCCACTCGCGCGTCCAGTGGCTCGTGGCGACCACCCCGGCCGCTGCGCGCAGGAGCGGGCCCTCCCACGGCTGCCGACGCGCCATGTGCACGAGCACGACCAGGCGCACCCGGCATGCCTCTGCCACCAGTGCGGCCGACGTCAGGAGCCCGTCGACGAGGACCAGCGCACCGTCGGGGACGCTGCGCGTGGAGAGGTGCTCGACGGCGTCGAGCCCGTCGGCGACGCGGCGGTCGTAGACGTTCCCCCCGGACGGCAGGTCCGGATCGTCGACGTCAGCGGGTCGCACGAGATGGATCACAGCAGCCTCTCGTACGCCGCCCACGCCACGTGGGACTCGTGCAGGGTCACGACGATGCGTCGTACGCCGTCGCCGAGCTCGGCGACGCGAGCGGCGAGCCGGTCGGCGACGACCCGGGCGAGCACCTCGGTCGAGGTGTTGGCACCGGCGAGGTCGGGCTCGTCGTCGAGGTTGCGATAGGTCAGGGCGCCCAGCGCCTCGTGCAGCACCTGGGTGGCGCGGCCGATGTCGACGAGGATCCCGTCCGGCCCGAGCTCGGGCCCCGAGAACGCCGCGTCGACGACGTACGTCGCGCCGTGCAGCCGCTGCGCCGGCCCGAACACCTCGCCTCGCAGGCTGTGCGCGATCATCATGTGGTCGCGGACGTTCACCGTGAACACCGTCAGGCCTCCTCGGCGTAGCGGATCGTGTGGCACAGGGCCGGCAGCTCCCCCGAGGCCAGTGCGGCGATCACCGCGGGCAGGTCGGCGAAGTCCGACTCCCCCGTCAGCAGGGCGTCGTACGCCGGATCCGCGAGCAGCCGGAGCGCCAACGCCATCCGGTCGGAGGTGCTGCGTCGTCGGCCCGATGGGATCCGGCCGACCTGACTCGCCCGGACGGCGAGCCGCCCGGAGTGGAAGACCCCGCCGAGGGGCAGCTGGACGAGCTCGTCGCCGTACCAGCTCAGCTCCAGCACCTCGCCCTCCGGCGCCAGCAGCCCCAGCGCCAGCCGGAGGCCCGAGCCGGTGCCGCTGGTGTGGACGACGGAGTCGCAGGCACGCGGTGCCTCGCCCGGTACGGCGAAGCGGGCACCGAGCGCGATCGCGACCGTCGCCCGGTCCGGGTCGACGTCGACCAGGGTGACCTCGACGCCCGGGACCTGCGCCAGCAGCCGGGCCACCGCGCAGCCGACCATGCCCGCCCCGACGACAGCGACCCGGTCACCCACGAGCGGCGCCAGGTCCCACAACGCGTTGATCGCAGTCTCGACGGTGCCGGCGAGGACCGCCCGACGATGTGGCACGTCGTCGGGCACCACCGTGACCGCCGAGGCCGGCACGACGTACGCCGTCTGGTGGGGGTGCAGGCAGAAGACCGTGCGTCCCCGCAGCGCGGTCGGGCCCTCCTCGACGACGCCGACCGAGAGGTAGCCGTACTTCACCGGCCCCGGGAACTCCCCCACCTGGAACGGCGCCCGCATCGCGGCTCGCTGGTCCACCGGGACGCCGCCACGATGGACGAGGAGCTCGGTCCCGCGGCTGACGCCGGAGCGCAGCGTCCGCACCAGCACCTCGTCGGGGCCAGGTGGAGACAGCCGCTCGGCGCGCAACTCGCCCCGGCCCGGCTCACGGAGCCAGTAGGCCGTGGCCGTCCCGGTCGCGGTGGCTCGGCCGGTGGGGGTGAACCCTGCGGACGCGGTCGCCGTATGGCTGGTCACACCCCCACACACGGAGGCGCGGTGCCCCAGGTTCAGCACCCGGCGAACTGGATCACGTTCGTGCGGGCCCTCCTCGCCGTCACGGTCGCGGTCACCGGCCCGACCGGTCCCGGGCTGACGCTCGTCGTCGTCGCGCTCGCGCTGGACTGGGTCGACGGCCAGGTCGCCCGACGTACGGGCACGTGCAGCGCGTTCGGCGCCCGCTTCGACATGGAGACCGACGCGTTCCTGATCCTGGTGCTCAGCGCGTACGCCGCGGCCGACCTCGGCTGGTGGGTGCTCCTGATCGGCGCTGCCCGCTACCTGCTCTGGCTCGCCGAGCGCCTGCTGCCCTGGCTGCGCCGGCCGGTGCCGCCGCGCTACTGGCGCAAGGTGGTCGCGGCCATCCAGGGCACCGTGCTCGCGGTCGCCGTCGCCGGTGTGCTGCCGTCCGGGTGGTCAGCGGCACTGCTGGTCGGAGCACTGGCACTGCTCGCCGAGTCGTTCGGCCGGGACGTGTGGTGGCTGTGGCGCAGCCGGTCCGCGGAGGTGCCCTATCCGGAGGGCGGCGGCGTGACGCTCGTGGCCCTCGGTGCGGTGTGGGTCGCGCTCGTGCTGCCCCACGACGCCGGCGACCTGGCGCGGCTCCCGGTCGACGCGCTGCTGCTCGTCGTCGTGTCCCTCCTACCCTGGCGGCGGGCCCGGGCGATCGCGTCCGCCGCGCTCGGGGTGGGGCTGGCGGCGGTCGTGGTCGTCGAGGCGTTCGACGTCGGGTTCCACACCTTCCTGGACCGGCCTTTCGACCCACTCACCGACTGGGCCTACCTGGGGCCGGGGGTGGGCGTGCTCGGCGACTCGATCGGCGTCGGCCCGGCGCGCGCGACCGCGGCCCTGGCGGCCGTCCTGGTAGCCGCACTGCTGGTCGTGCTGCCGCTCGCGACGGTCCGGGCGGCCGGGACGATCGCCCGCCACCGCCGCCCGGCGCTCGCGGCGGCACTCGTGCTGGCCGTCGCGCCCCTCGCGCAGGTCGGGTCGACCAGTGCCGCCGGGCTCGCGTACGACGAGGTGCGCCAGGTCCGGGCGGACCTCGCTGACCGTCAGGACTTCGCCCGCGCGATCGCGGCCGACCCGTACGCCGACGTGCCACCCGACGGGCTGCTTCACGCCCTGCGCGGCAAGGACGTGCTCGTGGTGTTCGTCGAGTCCTACGGGCGAGTGGCCCTGGAGGGCACGTCGTTCGCACCCGGCGTCGAGGCGGTCGTCGATGACGGCACCGGGCGCCTCGATGCCGCGGGGTGGTCGAGCCGCAGTGCGTTCCTGACCTCGCCCACCTTCGGTGCCGCGAGCTGGCTGGCGCACTCAACGCTGCAGTCGGGCCTCTGGGTCGACAGCCAGCGGCGCTACGACCAGCTGATCGGCGCGGACCGGCTCACCCTGACCTCGGCGTTCGCGGCCGGCGGCTGGCGGACCGTCTTCGACGTACCCGCCAACACCGAGGACTGGCCACAGGGTCAGGAGTTCTACGGGTTCGACCACCTCTACGACTCCCGCAACGTGGGCTACGGCGGACCGGAGTTCGGGTACGCCCCGGTGCCGGACCAGTACACGCTCGCTCAGTTCCAGCGCCTCGAGCTGGCACCGCGCGACCGACCGCCGGTGATGGCCGAGATCGACCTGGTCTCCAGCCACCACCCGTGGGCGCCCTCGCCCGCGCCGGTGCCGTGGGACCAGGTCGGCGACGGCTCCACGCTGGCCGCGCCACCGGCGACCGGCGACCCCGACATCCCGACGCTCTATGGCCGCTCGATCGAGTACTCGATGTCCACCCTGGTCTCATGGCTCGAGTCCCAGCCGGACCGCGACCTGGTGCTGCTCGTGCTCGGCGACCACCAGCCACACTCCTACGTCACCGGGCCGAACCCGGGGCACGACGTCCCGGTCTCGGTCATCGCTCGAGACCCACGGGTCGTGCGCCGCATCGCCGGATGGGGCTGGCAGCCGGGCCTGCACCCCGGCCCCGACGCCCCGGTCTGGCGGATGGACGCCGTACGGGACCGCTTCCTGCAGTCGTTCAGCCGGTCAGCCTTCAGCCGATGAGGCTCAGCCGTCGAGCTGGAGGACCGGCCGCCCGTCGGCGGCGCGCACCTCCACCGAGGTGATCTGGTCGGTGTCGAGGGCGGTGGCGCCGGTCAGGTGCATCGTCTTGCCGGGCAGCGCCTTCCAGGTCGCGACCTGCTCGACGGCGCCGTCCTGCGTCCGCACCACGAGGGAGTACGTCGGGGCCGGGTCCTCGTGCTGGTAGCCGCCGCTCGGCTCGTCGTAGCTGCAAGTCAGGTCCAGGCGGGTGCCCCAGGCGACCGACGTGAGCGCGACGCTGGCGTCCACCCGGTCCTGGTCGAGGGGCGTCATCGTCTGCCCGGTCGCCGTCGGCGGTGGCGCGTCGTCCGACGTCACGGCCAGCACGGTCGCACCGGTCGCCCCGATCGCGACCACGGCCGCCGCCGCGGCCAGTCCGACCGCCCAGTGACGGCGCCGTTGCGCGCGCCGTACGTCCTGGACCAGTCGGGGCAGCAGGGTGTCCGGCAGCGGCTCGGGCTCCGGCGCGGACTCCACGGCGTCGATCGGCAGCCGTCCGAGCAGGCCGGGCAGCCCGGCGATCTGACGCACCGCGGCGGCGCAAGCGGAGCAGGTCTCGAGGTGGCGCTCGAAGGCGAGCCGCTCGGCGGGCGGCAGGGCACCGAGGACGTAGGCGGCGTCGTCCTGCGCGAACTGGCAGCCGTGCCCGTCGCTCAAGCCACCGGTCGTCATGCCACCACCCCCATCTCCTCCAGCGCGAGCCGCAGCGCGCGCAGCGCGTAGTGCGCCCGCGACTTCACCGTGCCCACCGGGACGCCTAGCCGATCGGCAGCCTCCGCGACCGGCAGCCCGCGGTAGTAGCACTCCACGAGCACGGCCCGGTGATCCGGTGACAGCCGGGTGAGGGCGTCGGCGACCACCCACGAGAGCAGCACCTGGTCGGTGCGGTCGGCCTCACCGGCGCCGTCGGGCACGTCGGCGACCGAGACCTCGCTCTGGGAGCGCTTGGTGCGCCAGTCGTCGATCACGATGTTGCGCGCCACGGTGAAGAGCCACGCCCGCACCGAGCCCTGCGACTCGTCGAGGTCCGGCATCCGCCGCCACGCACGCAGCAGCGTCTCCTGCACCACGTCCTCCGCCCGGGCCCGGTCGTGGCCGGTCAGGCGCAGGCAGTAGCCCCACAGGGCGGCAGCGTGCTCGTCGTGCAGCTGACGCATCAGCGCCACCGGACTCTCCGCCATCGTCACCTCCACCACTGACACGGGCCCGAGCTCGATCCGGTTCAGCGCGGTCCGGTTCAGTCCTGCTTCTCCTCGAGTGCCTCGGTGAGCAGGCCGATCAGGGCTTCGAGCTGGACGTCGACCGAGGTGGCGACCGTCTCGCCGGCACCGTCGAGAGCGCGGGCGGCGAGCCCGGCCTTGCTGTCGATCAGCTCCGCGATCCGGGTGTCGATCGTCTGCGCGGCGATGATCCGCCAGGCGGTGACCGGCTCGGACTGCCCGATCCGGTGCACCCGGTCGATGGCCTGGGTCTGCTCGGCGTCGGTCCAGGAGAGCTCCGCGAGCACGAGGTTCGATGCGACCTGGAGGTTGATGCCGACGCCGGCCGCGGTGAGCGAGCAGACGATGACCACGACCTCGGGGTCGTTGACGAAGTCGTGGATGTTCTTCTCGCGCACCTTCGTCGTCTGGTCGCCGCGGATCGACGTGTAGCGGATACCGCGGCGGGCGAAGGTGTCCTCGGCGGTGTCCATGACGTCGATGTGCTTGGCGAAGAAGACCACCTTGCCGACGCTGCGCGCCAGCTGGGCGGCGTAGTCGGCGGCGAGGGCGGACTTCGCCTGTCCGATGTGACGCATCATCGTGAAGACGTTCTCTCCCGACGAGCTGTCGGTGTCCTCGCGCTCCCACGTCGCGACCTGGCGGACCAGCGCGTGGTCGATGCCGTCCACGACCTTGCCCGACGTACGGGTGGCGAGCGCGGTCTCGTAGCGCTCGACCATACGGCGAGCCAGCTCGCGCTCGGCGTCGCGGATCGAGCGACCGACCTCGCCGTCGAGCTCGACCGGCAGGTCGGCGACCCGGCGGGCGGGGATGTCGGCGGCGACGTCGATCTTGCGACGACGCACGATGCCCATGTCGACGACGCACCGGCGTGCGGCCGGGTAGAACGACGGGTCGGCGGGGGTCAGGCCGGTCTCCTCGAGGGGACCCATCAGCTCGGGCAACGGCTTCTTGTCGTCGATCCAGCCGAGGAACTGCCAGATCGCCCGGAAGTCCTCGATGTCGTTGATCAGCGGGGTGCCGGTCAGCGCCATCAGCAGCGGCCGGACGGTGCGCCGCCGGATCTGCTCGGAGAGGTGCAGCACGTGCTGCGAGCGCTGGGAGCTCTTGTTCTTGATGAAGTGGGCCTCGTCGACGACCATCCCGCGGAAGCCGTGGTCGCCGATCCAGCCGACGTGGCGGTCGAGGACCTCGTAGTTGACGACCACGATGTCGGCGAAGCCGTCGATGTCGTCGCCGTCGCCGTGGATCACCGTGACGGCGCGGTGGGGAGTCCAGATGCCGGCCTCACGGGCCCAGTTCATCTTGACGACGTTGGGCACGACGACCAGCAGCGGGAACGCGTTGGCCGCCTGGGCCGCCAGCAGCGCCTGTGCGGTCTTGCCGAGACCCGGCTCGTCGGCGAGCAGGAAGGTGCGGTGGCCCTGGCGCGCGGCCTCGACCAGCTGCGCCTGGTGGTGCATCAGCTCGTGGCCACCGGCCGCCGACAGAGACGCCGGCTCGGGCAGGGCCATGCAGGACGTGGCACCGGCCCCGGCGAACTCGAACGAGCGGAACAGCGGCCCGAGGAGCTCCCAGGTGGCGAGCCGGTGGGTCAGCCGCTTGCGGTCGCCGGCCGAGAAGTCGGGGGCCAGGAACGGGTTGGCGAGCTGACGGGAGATGACCGACTGCGGGACGACCCGACGCTCGGTGTGGCCCGCGTCGGCGGTCTCCTCGACCTCGGGGACCTCCTCGACCTCGGCCTCGAGGCCGGCCGCGGCGACCATCTCCCTGCGCAGCTCCTTGGCCGCGTCGGAGATGACCGCGTCCTCGGCGAGCAGCGTGAAGAGCGTGGAGTCGCGGGCGGCGGTCTTGGCGAGGATCGTCGCGATCCCGTCGAGCCGTTTGAGCTGCTCGTTGCGCTGCGCCTCGGTCAGCTCAGTGTCGCTCTTGACCCGGATCCGCTCCTCGCGAGCGAGGAGCGCGACGACCTGGAACTTGGTGCGTACGCCGGGCATCGCCGAACGTCGCTCGACAGCGTTCTCGACCTCGCGCACGGCGCGGGCGAGGACCGGGATGATCCCGTCGTTGTCGAGCGGACGGCGTCGTCCGTTGCGCTGGTTGGAACCGCGCTGGTTGGACGAGCGCGACGAGTTGCGCTGCGACGTACGGCGGTTTGCCGTTTGCTGCTGGCCCGATCGAGCCAAGGACCCCTCCTCGGAGTGACGGCCACGACGGCGGTGAGGGCTGCTGCACCCTCACGGCCTCCGGGACCGGGACGAACGTGCGTCGACGAGGTGGACGTGCTGCCACTTCCCTGACGCGAGGCGGTCCGCGTGACCCCCACGCGACCGACGAGGACGCGGCCCGAGCGGGCCGACGACGTCGCCATCCTAGCGCGGGTCCGCCCGAACTGTGAGCCGGACCGGGTCAGACGGTGAAGTCCACGCCCTGGGCGAGCGGGAGCTCACCCGAGAAGTTGACCGTGTTGGTCGCCCGGCGCATGTAGGCGCGCCAGGCGTCCGACCCCGACTCGCGGCCGCCGCCGGTCTCCTTCTCGCCTCCGAACGCGCCGCCGATCTCCGCCCCGGAGGTGCCGATGTTGACGTTGACGATGCCGCAGTCGGACCCCTCCGGGGACAGGAAGAGCTCGGCCTCGGCCTGGTCGGAGGTGAAGACGCTCGACGACAGTCCCTGCGGGACGGCGTTGTTGAGCTCGATCGCGCCCGCGAAGTCGTCATAGGGCAGCACGTAGAGCAGCGGGGCGAACGTCTCGCTGGCCACCACCTCGGTCTGGGCGTCCATCCGCACGATCGCGGGCCGCGCGTAGTAGGCGTCGGGCGCAAGGTCGGCGTGCTCGCGTCCGCCGCCCGCGAGCAGCTTGCCGCCGTCGGCCGTGGCCGCCGCGACGGCGGCCTCCATCGCGTCGTACGCCCGCTGGTTGATCATCGGGCCGACGAGCGTGCCCTCGGCCAGCGGGTTGCCGATCGGCAGCCGGCCGTACGCCGAGGCGAGCCGGTCGGTCAGCTCGTCGATGACGCTGGTGTGGGCGATGACGCGGCGCATCGTGGTGCAGCGCTGGCCCGCCGTACCGGCGGCGGAGAAGACGATGCCGCGGACGGCCAGGTCGAGGTCGGCGCTGGCGGAGACCACGGCGGCGTTGTTGCCGCCGAGCTCGAGGAGGCTGCGGCCGAAACGCTCGGCGACGCGAGGCCCGACGAGGCGGCCCATCCGGGTCGAGCCGGTGGCGCTGAGCAGCGCGACGCCGGGGTGGTCGACGAGCGCCTGGCCGACCTCGGGGCCGCCGAGCAGCACCTGGGAGAGCGCCTCGGGCGCGCCGTGCTCGGCGATCGCCTGGGCGAGCACGGCGTGGCAGGCCAGGGAGGTGATCGGGGTGAGCTCGGAGGGCTTCCAGATGACCGGGTCGCCGCAGACCAGGGCGATGGCGGTGTTCCAGGACCAGACCGCGGCCGGGAAGTTGAAGGCGGAGACCACACCCACGACACCGAGCGGATGCCAGGTCTCCATCAGCCGGTGGCCGGGCCGCTCCGAGGGCATCGTCCGGCCGTAGAGCTGGCGCGAGAGGCCGACCGCGAAGTCGCAGATGTCGATCATCTCCTGGATCTCTCCGCGCGCCTCGGAGGTGATCTTCCCGGCCTCGACGCTGACCAGGACCGCCAGGTCGTCCTTGTGCTCGGCGAGCAGCTCGCCGAACCGCTTCACCAGGGCCCCGCGCGCCGGCGCCGGCTCCCGACGCCAGGCCAGGAACGCCTCGCTCGCGCGGCCGACCGCCTCCTCGACGTACGCCGCGTCTCGCCAGCTCAGCGACGCGACCTGCTGGCCGTTGATCGGCGAGCGGGTGGCCACATCGCCGCCCAGCGCGTCGACGTCGACGCCGCAGCGGCGGGCGGTGTCGAGGGCCAGCGCGGACAGCTCGGACTGAGTGGGGATGGTCGCCATTGGCCCTTCCTACACGATGCCACCCGTTGGTCGAGGACCGAGCGCCAGCGAGCATCGTCGAGACCCCGGCGCCCGAGCGCCTGCCTTCGCTGCGGGGATCTCGACGACGCTCAGGCCTGGCGGCCTTCCCTGCTCGATCACCGGAACTCACACGATGTTGAGCTCCGGCCGGACGCCACGGTCGGCGAACCGGTCGACGGACAGCGCGTTCACGTCGACAACCGGGTGACGGCCGAGCACGAGGTCTCGCAGCACCTCGCCGATCGCCGGACCCATCAGGAAGCCGTGGCCGGAGAAGCCGGTGGCGTAGAGGAACCGCGAGACGCCGGCGGCCTCCCCCACCAACGCGTTGTGGTCAGGGGTCATCTCGTAGAGCCCGGCCCAGCCGGAGGCGATCCCCACTTCGGCCAGTGCGGGCACCCGCCGGGCGATCGCGTCGCCGAGCCGGGGCAGCCAGGCATCGGTGCGACCGACCTCGAAGCCGGGCACCTCGTCGGGATCGGACATGCCGAGCAGCAGGCCCGGACCCTCGAGGTGGAAGTAGAGGGACGTCGCGAAGTCGATCGTGAACGGCGTCGCCGGGTCCAGCCCGGGCATCGGCTCGGTCGTCAGGATCTGCCGGCGCAGGGGGACGACGGGCAGGTCGACGCCGACCATCTCCCCCACCGCACGCGACCAGGCGCCGGCCGCGCAGACGATGGTGTCGGTGGCGATCCGCCCGGCGTCGGTGAGCACACCGCGCACCTGCCCGTCGACGACCTCGACCCCGGTCACCGCGCAGTGCGTGACGATCCGGACGCCGGCACGACGTGCACCGCCGGCGTACCCCAGGACGACGGACTCGGGCGTGCAGTGGCCGTCCTCGGGCGACCAGGCCGCGGCGAGGATCCCGTCGAGGTCGACCATCGGCGACAGCCGCTTCGCCTCGGCGGCCGAGATCATCCGACTGGGGACGCCCATGGAGCTCTGCAGCGCGACGTTGGCCTCGAAGGCCGCGACGTGGTCGGGGTCGTCGAGCAGGAAGAGGTAGCCGGACTTGTGCAGGTCGATCTCCTGCCCGAACTCGTCAGCGAACCGCTCGTAGGCACGCAGGCTGCGCTGGCCGAGCTCGATGTTGACCGGGTCGGAGAACTGCGCGCGCACCCCGCCCGCCGCCTTGCACGTCGACCCGGAGCCGAGGGTGTGCCGCTCGAGCACCACGACGTCGGTCACGCCGCCACGCCCGAGGTGGTACGCCGTGCTCAACCCCATCACGCCGCCACCGACCACGACGACGGAGGCGCTGGCCGGGAGCTCAGCCACCGGTGGCTCCGACGAGCGCGCGGGCGGCCTCGGCGATCTCCTCCTCGGACACCAGCACCGTGCGGGAGGCCGGACCGAGCGGCACGTAGGAGTCGGCACTCGCGACCCGGGCGATGCGTCCGTCGTACCCCCGCTCGACGAGCGCGCTGACGATGCCCTCCCCCACACCGCCCGAGCGCCGCGTCTCGTCCACGACCAGCACCCGCCGGAAGCCGGAGGCGTACGCCGCGAGCTCGTCGACCGGCAGCGGCGAGAGCCAGCGCAGGTCGAGGACGGTGGCCCCGAGCGCCCGGCAGGCCCGCAGCGACATGGGCACGCCGTTGCCGAAGGTGGCGACGAGCAGCTCGGTGCCGTCGCCGTGAGCACGCGGACCGCGCGGGGTGCCGGGTGCGGTGTGCAGCGCGGTCCAGGCCCCGTCGCCGGGTTCGTAGAGGTCGCGGGAGTGGTAGAGCGCGATCGGCTCGACCACCACGCACACGCGGCCCTCCAGCTCGGCGAGCTCGACGCACTCCCGGATCAGCGTGCGCGCGTCGGCCGGATGGCTGGGCACGCACACCACGAGACCCGGGATGTCGCGCAGCACGGCGAGCGAGTTGTCGTTGTGGAAGTGTCCGCCGAAGCCCTGCTGATAGCTGAGGCCGGGGATCCGCACGACCATCGGGTTGCGGTAGTGCCCGTCCGAGAAGAAGGCGAGCGACGCGGCCTCGCCGCGCAGCTGGTCCTCGGCGTTGTGGAGGTAGGCGAGGTACTGGATCTCCGGGATCGGCAGCAGCCCGGCGAGGGACGCACCGAGCGCCGTGCCGAGGATGGTCTGCTCGTCGAGGAGGGTGTCGATGACCCGGCGGCCGCCGAAGCGCTTCCGCAGGCCGCGCGTCACGCCGTACACCCCGCCCTTGACGCCGACGTCCTCACCGAGGACCAGGGCGTGGGGCCGCTCCTCGAGCAGCTCCGCGAGCGTGGCGTTGATCGCCTGCGCCAGGGTCAGCTGGCCCTCCCGCACCGCCGCCACCGGCAGCCGCAGCGGTGCCGGACGGGTGTCGGGGCGATGGATCGGCCGGACCACCTCGCCGCGCGACTCCAGGCGGCGCTCGCCGATGACCGACTTCGCCTGGTGCGTGACGGCAGCGCGGGTGCGTTCGTAGCGGTCGAGGACGTTGTCGGGAGTCAAGGCCCCGGTCTCGACGAGGTACGCCGCGGACGCGAGCAGCGGATCCAGCTCGAGATCGCGCGCGATCTCGGTGCTGGTGCGGTAGCCCAGCTCGACGTCGGACCCGGCGTGACCGAGGAAGCGCACGGTCCGCAGGTGCAGCAGGACCGGACGCCGCAGCTGGCGGACGCGGTCGACCGCGGAGCCGACGTCGGCGAGCAGCCGGTCCGGGCGCGGCGAGGCCGCCTCGACGTACTGGATGCCGGGCAGCCGGCGCAGCGACTCCTCCATCCAGCCCGCCGGCGTGCGGGTGCTGATGCCGAGGCCGTTGTCCTCGACGACGACCAGCAGCGGGACATCGAGGCGACGGTGAGTGAGGTACGCCGCAGCGTTGAGCGCGCCTTGGGCCGTCGAGTGGTTGACCGAGGCGTCGCCCAGGCTGGTCACGACGATCGCGTCCTCCGGCCAGCGGCGCTCCGGCGCCAGGTCGGCGAGGTTGCCCAGGGCGAAGGCCAGCCCGACCGCGCGCGGCAGGTGCGACGCGATGGTCGACGTCTGCGGGACGATGTGCAGCGCCGGGTGACCGAACACCTTGTGCCGGCCCCCGGAGATCGGGTCGGTCGCGGCTGCACTGAGGCCGAGCAGCACATCGCGGACCGGCGTCGTGGCCGCCTCTGGCCGCTCCGCCGCGTGACGGGACGCTCGCGCGGCGTAGAAACCGCCGGAGCGGTAGTGCAGCAGTGCCGGATCGTCGACTCGGGTCAGCAGGCCGACCGCGGCGTTGGCCTCGTGGCCGGCCGAGCCGATCGTGTAGAAGCCCTCGCCCTGCGCCTGCAGCCAGCGCGCGGCGAGGTCGAGATGCCGGCTCTGCAGCTGGGCGTCGAAGAGCGCCAGCACCTGAGCAGCGTCGGCATCGCCTGCGCGGGCCGCTGGGCGCAGCTCGCCGACGGACGCCACGAAGTGCTCGTCGATCGCCTCCGCCATCCGCCCTCCTCGGTGTGACCCCCGTGAAGCCACTCTTCCATCGCCCGCGACCATTGCGACTTGCGACACGTTTGACGCGGACCTGGCATCTTCGGTCACAATGGGCGGATGCGCGCCGACCTCATCGAACTTTCCCGGTCCATCGATCTCGCCCTCCTCGGCAACCGGGTCCGCAAATCTCGGCAACGCGCGGCGTTGACCCAGGCCGACGTCGCGGGCGAGAAGGTCTCGGTCGGCTACATCTCTCGGATCGAGAGCGGGCAGCGCCGGCCGGACCCCGAGGTGCTCGAGTCGATCGCGGGACGCCTCGGCGTCACGGCCGAGGAGCTCCTCCTCGGAGTTTCCCCCGACCGGGTCACCGAGCTGTTGGTGCTGCTCAACCACGCCGAGCTCGAGCTGGCGACCGGCTCGGTCGCCCAGGCACTCGAGACGGTGAACCGGATCCTCGCCGAGCCCGAGGTCGAAGACCTGCCCGACCTCGAGCGCGACGCGTCGTACCTGCGCGCGACCGCCCTCGAGGCGACTGGCGACCTCCAGTCCGCGATCCTGGTGCTCGAAGACCTCGCCGAGCAGTCGACCGGCGACCTGCGGTGGATCAACGGCCTCACTGCCCTCAGCCGGTGCTACCGCGAATCCGGCGAGCTCGGCCGGGCGATCGAGGTCGGCGAGCGCGCAGGCGCGTTCATCGAGGACCACGGCCTCGCGGGCCTCGATGAAGCGGTACGGCTGAGCCTGACCGTGGCCGGCGCCTACCTGGAGCGCGGCGACATCGGCTACGCCGCGCGGATGTGCCAGCGGGTGATCGACCGCGCCGAGGAGCTGGCCTCGCCGACCGCCAAGGCGTCGGCGTACTGGAACCTGTCGGCCATTGAGTCCAGGCGCGGCCACGCGGCCGTCGCCGTGGAGCTCGCCCGCCGCGCGCTCGGGATCCTCAGCGCCGTCGACGAGAGTCGTAGCCTCGTGCGGCTCCAGACCCAGCTGGCGATCCTGCAGCTCCGCCTGGACCCGCCCGAGGCCGCCGAAGCCCTCGAGCTGCTCCTGCGGGCCGAGCGAGCGATGACCGTCACCGGAGCCGGTCCCGCCGACGTTGCGGACAACCACCTCGCCCAGGCCAGGGCCCAGTTCCTGCTCGGCGACCCGGACTCCGCCCGACAGCTCGCGAGTGCGACGGTGGACAGGTCGCGCGGGACGGCGCCGATCGTGGCGGCCGACGCACTGGCCCTGCTCGGCCGGCTCAGCGCGCAGGCAGGCGACCTCGGTGCGGCCCGCGACCACTTCCAGCAGGCGGTCCTGCTGCTCAGCGGCGTGGGCGCCGACCGCTCGGCCGCCCAGCTCTGGTTCGAGCTGGCCGGACTGCTCGAGAGCATCGGCGAGGCGTCGAGTGCCCTGGACGCCTACAAGCGGGCAGGCGCAGCCACCGGATTGGTCGTGTCGACGACGTCGTCCGCACCGGTCACCGCGTGACCCTGCTCGACTAGCAGCAGAGGCGGTCTGCCGACACGACGCCGGCCGCACCCCCTGCCCCCTCGATGGCGCCGCCTGCGACCAGCAGCGACAGCACGATGAACACTCCGGCAAGCATGTTGCGAGTACGGCTCATGACCACATTCCCCTTTGATTCCATCCCCCCACTGGGAATGGTTTGACAAGTTACAGTCACATCTTGTCAAGGAATGTGCCATGATGGCTACACCGCGCGCCGAAAGCGGCCCCACTGGTCCCCCCTGGGGGCTGCTCTCGGGGGTGCGCGGTACTCGGAAATGCGACGACCCCGCCGGTGGCCATCCCCCTGGACCGGCGGGGTCGAGCGTTTTCAGGGCTGCTCAGCGCCAGCCGAGCTCCGGGGCGACGTAGCGGACGACGTTGTCCAGCACGTGGACGTTGTAGTCCACGCCGAGCTGGTTGGGCACGGTGAGCAGCACCGTGTCGGCAGCAGCGATCGCCTCGTCCTCGGCGAGGTCCTTGACCAGCTGGTCGACCTCCCCGGCGTACGACTTGCCGAAGCGGGCCAGGCCGCCGTCGATGTGACCCACCTGGTCCTGACTGCGGGACTCGTGCCCGAAGTAGGCACGGTCGAGGTCGCTGACGATCGGGAAGATGCTGCGACTGACCGACACCCGCGGCTCGCGCTCGTGCCCGGCCGCCCGCCACGCGTCGCGGAACATCTGGATCTGCTCGGCCTGCAACTGATGGAAGGGCACGCCGGTGTCCTCGGTGAGCAGGGTCGAGCTCATCAGGTTCATGCCCTGCTCGGCCGTCCACTCCGCGGTGGCGCGCGATCCGGCACCCCACCAGATCCGGTCCCGCAGACCTGGCGAGTGGGGCTCGAGCCGCAGGAGGCCAGGCGGGTTCGGGAACATCGGCCGTGGGTTCGGCTGCGCAAAGCCCTTACCCTCGATCACGTCGAGGAAGACCCGTGTGTGATCACGCGCCATGTCGGCGTGGTCCGAGCCCTCCCCTGGCTCGTAGCCGAAGTAGCGGAACCCGTCGATGACCTGCTCCGGTGACCCCCGGCTGATGCCGAGCTGGAGCCGACCGCCCGAGATCAGGTCTGCCGCGCCGGCGTCCTCCGCCATGTAGAGCGGGTTCTCGTAACGCATGTCGATGACGCCGGTCCCGATCTCGATCCGGCTGGTGCGCGCGCCGACGGCCGCGAGCAGCGGGTACGGCGACGCGAGCTGGCGCGCGAAGTGGTGCACCCGGAAGTAGGCACCGTCGGCACCCACCTCCTCGGCGGCGACCGCGAGGTCGATCGACTGGAGCAGAGCGTCGGCCGCCGAGCGCGTCTGGGACTGCGGCGAGTCGGTCCAGTGACCGAAGGACAGGAACCCGATCTTCTTCATGTTCATCTCAACAAAGTTGAAGCGTCAATCTTCCCGGGCATCGGCTCACGGAGCGTTCCAGCTCCGCAGGACCGGGCTCTCCCGCTCGTACGCGAGCACCGAGAGGGTGGCGGTGTCGAGCTGGAAGTGCCGTCCGCTGGCCACCGGGACGCCGAGCCAGCACGCGGCCAACGCCCGTAGAGAGTGACCGTGCCCGAAGACGAGCGTCCTGCCCTCCGTCGCACGCACCCGCGCGACGACCCGCTGGAGCCGAGCCTGCACCTGCGCCGCCGTCTCGCCGCCCGGTGTGGGGTGCGTCCAGATCGTCCAGCGTGGGTCACGGACCCGGATCTCGTCGGTGGTGATGCCCTCGTAGTCGCCGTAGTCCCACTCGGACAGGTCGTCGTCGGTCTCGGCGTCGGGGAAGCCCGCGAGCTCCGCCGTACGCCGGGCCCGCAGGCGCGGGCTGGTCAGCACCTGCGCGAAGTCGACGTCGCCCAGCCGGCCCTGCAGACCGCGCGCGACGGACTCACCATCCGGCAGCAGCGGGAGGTCGGTCGTCGACGTGTGCTTGCCGGCGACGCTCCACTCGGTCTTGCCATGGCGGACCGCCCAGAGCTCGTTCACGTGACCATTCAAGCGCGACGGCGCTCACTGGTGGCAGGGTGGGTCCATGACCGCGCCCGCCACGATCGTCGTCGGCTACGTGCCGACTCCCGAAGGTCTCGCCGCCGTCGAGTACGCCGTCGACGAGGCACAGCGCGGCACCGCCCGCCTGGTGATCGTCAACTCCGGTGTCCGCGGCTACGACTCCGACCCGGCGTTCGCGACCCCCACCGACCTCGACGCGCTCGCCGGCCGCCTGACTGGCCTCGGCATCGAGCACGAGATCCGCCAGGCGCCACAGGCGATCTCGCCAGCCGAGGAGATCCTGCAGGCAGCAAGCGACGTCGACGCCGACCTGATCGTGATCGGTCTGCGCCGGCGTTCGCCGGTCGGCAAGCTCTTCCTGGGGAGCAGCTCGCAGCAGGTGATCCTCGACGCCGCGTGCCCGGTCGTCGCGGTCAAGCGGCCCGACTGAGCCGGTGACGTAGCCCTCCTTCCAGCCGACTTCGACCACTGGTACGGCGGCCGGGACCCGCTCGACCCCACCAGCATCGGCGCTTTCACGGAGGGCTTCGATCGTCCGTGGTGGATCGTCAGAGGGTGGAGCATCGAGGTCTTCCACCGGCGTCCCCCGCCACGACGAGGACATGGACATCTCGATCCTGTCGAGCGACGCCTGAGCGTTCCGCCGATTCCTGGGCGATCACTGGTTCGACGAACGTTACACAGACGTCCGGACGGACAACCAGGTGTCGGTGCGCCGCAACCGCGCTACGCGTGCGCGGTCGCCGAGGCCACCTGGTGGCGGGGGTGGTCATGGCTGTCATAGGTCAACCCCATCAGGCACCACCGACCCTCAGAGGCCCAGAACCCCCTTGTTTTCACAGGGTCCTGGGAACTTGATGATCCATCTTCCGCACGATCGTGCGGCCTTTCCGCACGAACGTGTGAACAACCGGAACGCGACGTCCGTGGGGGGGTCGAGGCTCGGGCAGGGGGCCCTCACACCTCAACCACCGGAGACGGCCTCGAAACCGGCGATCGGCGATCAGTAGACGACCACGCCGCGGAGGTTCTTGCCCGCGTGCATGTCCTCGTAGCCGAGCGCGATCTCGTCGAGCTTGTAGGTGCGGGTGACCAGCTCATCGAGCTTGAGGCTGCCCTCCTGGTAGAGGCGCAGCAACTTGGGGATGTCCGTCTTCGGGTTGGAGGCGCCGAAGAGGGAGCCCTGGATCCGCTTCTGGAAGAGCGTGATGTCGGCGAGGGAGATGGGCGCGCCGACCGCTTGGACGTCGCCGAGCCCGGTAACGACGACGGTCCCGGCCTTGCGGATGGAGGCCATCGCCTGGGCAAGGTGGTCACCGGTGGTGACGCCGACGGTGACGATGGCGGAGTCCGCACCCTGGCCGTTGGTCACCGACTGGGCGAGCTCGGTGGCCTCCTCCATGGTCTCGACGGCGTGGGTGGCGCCGAGCTCCAGCGCCTTGGTGCGCTTGAACTCGACCGGGTCGACGGCGATCACCAACGACGCCCCGCCATGTGCCGCACCCTGGACGGCGTTGATGCCGATGCCGCCGATGCCCATGACGATCACGACGTCGCCGGGGCGTACGTCGGCGGAGTTGATCGCCGAGCCCCAGCCGGTGCCGACTCCGCACCCGATCAGGCAGGCCTTGTCGAGCGGGATGTCGTCGGCCACCTTGACCGCGGAGTCGACAGCCACAGTGGTCACCTCGGCGAACGTCGAGATGCCGCACATCTGGCCGACCGGCTTGCCGTCGTACGACAGGCGGAAGCTGGTGGGGTCGTCCCAGCGGGAGCCCATCAGGAGGGTGGCACCGAGGTCGCAGAGGTTCTGCATCCCGCGGGAGCACCAGGTGCACTGCCCGCACGACGGCAGGAACGAGAAGACCACGTGGTCACCCTCCTTCCATCCCGGCGTGTGCTGCCCGACCGCCGTGACGACGCCGGCACCCTCGTGACCGCCGCAGAACGGGTACATCCCGACGGGGATGTCGCCGGTGGCGACGTGGTCGTCCGAGTGGCACAGCCCGGATGCCGTCATCTGCACCTGGAGCTCACCCTGCCTCGGGTCCTCGACCTCGAGGTCGACCACCTCGTAGGTGCCCGGTGCCTCCTTGATGACTGCGCCGCGAGTGTGCATGATTCCTCCCGAAGATCGTTGGCGTGACCGACGTCACATCACGATCCTGCGCCGGACCCGTTGGCGACCGGTTGGTCCGACATCGCGTCTACGGCTCCAGCGTGTAGCCGAGGCCGGCGCTCGTCACCAGGTGCACCGGGTGCGCCGGGTCGGCCTCGAGCTTGCGG
The DNA here is from genome assembly GCF_039543845.1 of Nocardioides endophyticus. Classification (NCBI taxonomy): domain Bacteria; kingdom Bacillati; phylum Actinomycetota; class Actinomycetes; order Propionibacteriales; family Nocardioidaceae; genus Nocardioides; species Nocardioides endophyticus. The sequence goes on from NZ_BAABKN010000005.1 coordinate 340,348, forward strand.
CGCAGCTGCGCGGCGTACACCCGCAGGTAGTTGGTCTCGTGCTCGTACGACGGCCCCCACACCTCGCGCAGCACCTGCTCGCGCGTGACGAGCCGGCCGAGGTTGCGGGCGAGGAGCTCGAGGAACGACCACTCGGTGGGCGTCAGTCGTACGTCGACGCCGCTGCGGGCGACCCGCTTGCGGGCCAGGTCGATGACCAGGTCGCCGACCACGACCTCGGTCGTCTCCGGAGCGGCATCCTGCCCTCGCCGTACGGCGGCGCGGAGACGGGCGAGCAGCTCGTTCATCGCGAACGGCTTCGTGACGTAGTCGTCGGCACCGAGGTCGAGCGCCTCGACCTTGTCCTCGCCGTGCTGGCGCGCCGACAGCACGACGATCGGGACCTTGGTCCAGCCGCGCAGACCCGCCAGCACCTCGGTGCCGTCGAGGTCCGGGAGCCCCAGGTCGAGCAGCACGACGTCCGGGTGCTCGGTCGCCGCCGCCTCCAGCGCCGACCGGCCGTCGGCTGCCGTCACGACCTCCCAGCCGTGCGCGCGCAGGTTGATCGCGAGCGCGCGGGCAAGCGCCGGCTCGTCGTCGACGACCAGGACCTTGCTCACGTTGTCTCCCAGGTCCGACGGCGCCGTGCGGCGGTGAGCAGGCAACCGTTCTCGGCCGCGGGCGAGCCAGGTTCGGTTGCTGACTCACCGCTGCACGGCGGCCTCATGCCTTCGCCCTTGGCACCGACAGCACCATGGTGAGGCCGCCGCCGGGCGTGTCCTCCGCCTCGAGGGTGCCGCCGACCGCCTCGGCGAGCCCGCGAGCGACTGCGAGCCCGAGACCGAGACCGCCGGCGCTGGTGTCGCCGAGCCGTTGGAACGGCTCGAACATCCGGCTCCGCCGGTCCTCCGGTACGCCGGGGCCGCGGTCCACGATGAGCACCTCGACGGCGTGCGGCAGCACGTGCGCGAGCACCCGCACCGGCGTACCGCCCGACACGCGGACCGCATTGGAGACCAGGTTGGCGACGACGCGCTCCAGCAGGCCTGCGTCGGTGTGCACGAGTGGCGCGGACTCGTCGACCTCCAGGGTCACGGCGCCCTCGGGCTGCCCGGCGACGGCCAGCGGCAGGATCTCCTCGAGGCTGCGGTCGCGAAGCACCGGGTGCAGCAGCCCCGACTCCAGTCGGGAGAGGTCGAGCAGGTTGTCGATCAGCCGCTCGAGCTGCTCGGTGGAGGAGTCGACCGCCGCGACCAGCTCGGCACGGTCGGCCTCGCCGAGCGACCCGGAGACGAGCCCGTCGACGGACGCGCGCACCGTGGCGAGCGGCGTCCGCAGGTCGTGCGAGACGGCCCGCAGCACCGACGTACTGGTCGCCTCGGCGCGCTCGAGAGCGGCGGCACGCTCCTCGCGCTCCCGGAGCCGTCGGTACTCGAGCACCAGGCCGGTCTGCACGGCGAAACCCTCGAGCACCCGCTGGTCGCTCGCCCGCAGCGCCGAGCCGCGCAGCGTGATGACGTGGTCGTCGTCGACCTGCACCCGGGTGTCGGCGGAGTCCGGGTCCGCGGCTGGTGCGGCGCCGCTGCTCGCGACGACGGTCCAGCCGGCGGGGCCACGCGCGAGCAGCGAGGCGGCCTCCTGCCCGAAGACCTCGCGGAGCCGCTCCACGATCGCCTCGGCGGTGTCCTGACCGGTCAGCACGGAGCGGGAGAGGGCACCCAGGGTGGCGGCCTCGGTCCGGGCGCGTACGGCGTCGGTCGCGCGTCGCGAGGCCCGGTCGACGACGGTCGCGACCCCGACAGCGACGGCCACGAACACCAACAGGGCCACGAGATTGGCCGGCTCGGAGATCGTGAAGCCGCGGACCGGTGGGGTGAAGAACCAGTTCATCAGCAGGAACCCGCCCAGCGCCGCCACCAGCGCCGGCACCAGCCCGCCGACGAGGGCGATCAGGACGGTGACGGCGAGGAACAGGAGCACGTCGAGCGGCAGCTGGTCGGGGTCGTCGGTCGCGCGGAGCACCAGGGTCAGCAGGACCGGGAGCACGACGGAGAGAGCGAGGCCGACGACCTGCCGACGACGGCTGAGCGGCGAGAGGTACCGGCGCGGCCTCGCGGCGCGGGCGCCCTCGCCGTGCGTGACGAGGTGGACGTCGATGGACCCGGCCAGGGAAGCGATCCGGTCCCCCGTCGTACCGGCGAAGAGGCGCCGCACCCGGCCGTGGCGGGAGACGCCGACGACGACCATGGTCGCGTTGGCCCCGGTCGCGAAGTCGACCACCGCTGCCGACACGTCCTCCCCGACCACCGAGTGGAACGTGCCGCCGAGCGAGGCCACCAGCTGCTGGGCGCGGGCGATCCGGCTCTCGTCGGGGTTGGCCAGGCCGTCGTTGACGATGACGTGGACGGCGAGCAGCTCCGAGCCGGCAGCGCGCTGGGCGAGCCGCGCGCCGCGACGCAGCAGCGTCTCGCTCTCAGCGCCGCCGGTGACTGCGACGACGATCCGCTCCTTCGCCGGCCAGGGCGCCTCGATCTGGTGCGCCTTGCGATAGTCCCCGAGCGCGTCGTCGACCCGGTCGGCCAGCCAGAGCAGGGCGAGCTCGCGCAGCGCGGTCAGGTTGCCGACCCGGAAGTACGACGCGAGCGACGCGTCGATCTGCTCGGGGCGGTAGATGTTGCCGTGCGCCATCCGGCGGCGCAGCGCGTCCGGCGACATGTCGACGAGCTGGATCTGGTCGGCCGTGCGGACCACCTCGTCGGGCACGGTCTCTCGCTGCCGCACCCCGATGATCCGCTCGACCTCGTCGTTGAGCGACTCCAGGTGCTGGATGTTGACGGTGGTGATGACGTCGATGCCGGCGGCGCGCAGCCGCTCCACGTCCTCGGCCCGCTTCTCGGTCGCGCTGCCCGGCACGTTGGTGTGCGCGAGCTCGTCGACGCAGACCACCGCCGGCCGGCGGGCGAGCACGGCCTCGGTGTCCATCTCGGTGAAGGTCGCGCCCCGGTAGGACAGTTCCCGCCGCGGCACCACCTCGAGGCCGTCGAGCATGCCGGTCGTCACCTCGCGACCGTGCGTCTCGACGTACCCGACGACCACGTCGGTGCCGCGCTCGCACCGGCGGCGCGCCTCCGAGAGCATCGCGTAGGTCTTGCCGACACCGGGCGCGGCTCCGAGGTAGACCGTGAGCCGCCCCCGGCGCACAACCTCGAGGCCCGCGTCCATGGTCACGATCCTGCCAGCACCGCGATGTCGGGCGTTCCTGACAGGCCCGTACGACGGCACGACACCATGCCCTGGTGGGCGGGCTCGGGCTGCTCGCGATCACGGCGCTCACGGTCGGGCTGGGCCGGTGGGCGGGCGTCGGGCTCGGGCTCTTCCCGCTCTGGGCGATCCTGCGCGCCGTCGTCCAGCTGACGGTCGTGGCCCTGCTGCTGCGCGGCATCCTCGCCGTGCCGTGGACCGTGGTGCTCTTCCCGAGCACACGAGGAGATCGGCCGCGAGGCCGTCCGCAAGTCGCTGCTGCCGACGCTCGACCAGACGAAGTCGACCGGGCTCGCCACGGTGCCGGGCGCCTTCGTCGGTGCTCTCTTCGGCGGTGCCAGCCCGGCCGAGGCGGCCCAGTTCCAGCTGGTGGTGCTCGCCGACATCGCCCTGGCGATGATCGTCACGAGCATCGTGGTCACGCAGATCGCCGGCCGGACGCCGTACCTGGCTGGGAACCGGGCCTGACCGTCAGGCTCCCGGCCAGCGCGGCGAGCACGTCAGCGGCATCGAAGAGCTGGCCGGGCGCCGACGCGCCCGGGCCGCGGTGGCGACCGTCGAGGAGGCGGACCACGCCCTCGACCACGATCGGCGCGGTCACGGCGTAGATGTCACGACCCGACGCCGTGAGGCGGCGGGCGTCCGAGCCTCGGCGTACGACGACGTCGACGACGAACTGCTGAGCCGACCTGCCGTCCTCCTCGACGGCCGTCGGCGGCGGGGTGGCGGCGTCATGCAGGTCCTCGAGGGAAGCGGTGTTGAGGTAGGAGCGGAGCTCGCCGACGCGGAGGTGGCGGTCGACCGTGACGACCTCCGAGAACGGCAGCTGCACGACAGCCTGGTCGCCCAGCGGCTCCGGGAAGGACCAGACGCCGGTCGGCGCGGGAGCGGCCAACGCAGCCAGTGCACCATCGCGGATCACCAGGCGGGTCGCGGTGTTGCGGGCGCCGGTCTCGCGCGTCCCTGCGGTCGGCCACCAGCGGTCCAGGCCGATGCTGACCTCGACCTCGTCCGCACTGGACTCTCCGCCGAGGGCCGCGGTGGCCAGCAGGTCGGCCAGCCCGCCGTAGAACGCCATCGCCGGCACGACCGCCACACCGGCCTCACGCGCCGGCGCATCGAGCTCTCGATAGAGCTCTCGCACAACGCCCTGCTCGGCCGTGACGTCGAGGTAGTGGGCGCCGGCCGCGACGGCGGCGCGCGCCAGCGGCAGTGCGGTGTCGAGGAACGGCCCCGCTGTGTTGACGACCGCGCCGACACCCCCGAGCGCCCGCCGCAGGGCCTCGGCGTCGTCCAGGCCGACGACGACCCGCTCGAGGGCGGCGTACCGCTGCGGGAGATCGGCGAGCCGGGCGGCGTTGCGCCCGGCCAGCACCGGCGTCAGCCCGCGCCTCAGCAGCTCGTCGACGACGAAACGCCCGGTGTGACCCGTGGCGCCGTAGACCAGGACTCGTTCACAGGTGCTCATGACGTCAATCCTCGGCGAGCCGATGGCCGCCGACGAGCGTCCGAAACGACGCTGTGCGTACAGTTTCAGACATGCCCCGGATCGCCCTCGCCATGCCCGAGTTCCCGATGCTCTACGAGGTCGCGATCGCCTCCGAGATCCTCGGCGTCGACCGGTCGGACCTGTCCCCCACCGGCGAGTGGTACGACCTCGTGGTCTGCACGGTCGACGGCGCCGAGCATCCCTGGTTGCCGGGTCTGCCGACCGCGTCGTACGCCGAGATCGCACGGGTCGACACCGTCGTCGTGCCCTCCACCGACGACCTGGACGTCGACCCGAGGTCCGACCTGGTGCTGGCGCTGCGCGACGCGCACCGGCGTGGGGTCCGGGTCGCATCCCTGTGCACCGGCGCGTTCGTGCTGGCGGCAGCCGGCCTCCTCGACGGCCGGCCCGCGACGACCCACTGGATGCACGCCGACGACCTCGCCCGCCGCTACCCGGAGATCGACGTGCGGGCAGACGTGCTCTACGTCGACGACGGCGACGTGCTCACGTCTGCCGGAAAGACCGCGGCGGTCGACCTCTGCATCCACCTCGTGCGCCGCGATCTGGGCGCCTCGGCGGCCAACGGGATCGCGCGACAGCTCGTCGTCCCCGCCCACCGCAAGGGCGGGCAGGCGCAGTTCATCACGCCGCCCGCCGAGCCCCGGAGCCCCGACGGCCTGGCACCGACGCTGGAGTGGGCACACGCCCGCCTCGATCAGGCCCTCACCGTGCGTGACCTCGCGGGCCACGCCGGTCTCAGCACCCGGCAGCTCGCCCGTCGCATGCAGAGCGAGGTCCAGGCGGGCCCGCTCGACTGGCTCCACCAGCAGCGCATCGCGCGAGCCCAGGAGCTCCTCGAACGCACCGACGCCTCCGTCGAGCAGGTCGCCGCCGGTTGCGGGATGGGCACCGCCGCGACCCTGCGACGCCACTTCCACCGTGCGGTGGGAGTGACGCCGACGGCGTACCGCGCGACGTTCCGGGTGGGCTGAGGCGGTGGTTGGATGGCCGCCATGGCGAACTACGCGGACTTCCAGACCGGCCTCTACTTCGCAGGCCTGGCCGGCGAGACGCCGGCGTACCCGTTGACCTTCACGGGCCTCGAGGCCGCCGCCCGAGACACGATGGAGCACCGGCTGTGGGACTACGTGTCCGGCGGCGCGGGCGACGAGCACACCCAGCGCGGCAACGTCGCGGCCTTCGAGCGCTGGGGCATCCTGCCGCGGATGCTGTCGGGAGCGGCGGACCGCGACCTGTCGGTCGACCTCTTCGGCCACACCCTGCGGGCGCCGATCTTCCTCGCTCCCATCGGCGTGCTAGGCGTGATGACCGACGACGAGCACGGCGACCTCGCCACCGCTGCGGCGTCGGCCGCCTCCGGCGTACCCATGGTCGCGTCGACGTTGATGCAGGACCCGATGGAGGAGGTCGCAGCAGCGCTCGGGGGCACCCCCGGCTTCTTCCAGCTCTACACGCCCAACGACCGCGAGCTGGCGGAGAGCTTCGTCCGTCGCGCCGAGGCGTCGGGCTTCCGCGGCATCGTGGTCACCCTCGACACGTGGACGCTCGGCTACCGACCCCGCGACCTCCAGCACGCGACCTTCCCGCAGCTGCGCGGCGCCTGCCTGGCCAACTACACCTCCGATCCCGTCTTCAGGTCCCGGCTGGCCGCGCCGCCCGGGGAGGACCCGGCCGCGGCCGCGTTCCAGTGGGCGCTGACCTTCGGCAACCCGACCCTGACCTGGGACGACCTCGCGTGGCTGCGTGGACTCACCGACCTGCCCCTGCTGCTCAAGGGCATCTGCCACCCCGACGACGTACGCCGGGCCAAGGACGCGGGCGTCGACGGCATCTACTGCTCCAACCACGGCGGACGACAGGCCGCGAGCGCCCCGGCTCTCGACCTGCTGCCGGCGGTCGTCGACGCCGCCGAGGGCCTGCCGGTGCTGTTCGACTCCGGCGTGCGCTCCGGGGCCGACATCGTGAAGGCGCTCGCCCTCGGGGCCACCGCGGTGGGCATCGGGCGGCCCTACGGGTACGGCGCCGTGCTGGGCGGCACCGCCGGGATCGAGTTCGTGCTCTCGTGCCTGCTCGCCGAAGCCGACCTGACCATGGGTCTGAACGGCTACGCCAGCATCGCCGAGCTCACCCGGGACGTCCTGGTCCGGATCCAGGCCTGACGCTCTGCTGGACGTGCGAAGGCCCCTCACCGCGCGCGGCGAGGGGCCTTCCGCTTCGTCGTAGGTGGAACCGCGCGGCTCAGGCGCCGCGTCCTCCGCGGACGCGACCGAGGATGAAGAGCACCAGGGCGACGATGGCGAGAATGATGAGGATGGTCCACAACATGGCGAGATTCCGTCCGTTCGTTGGATCGAGACGCCGTCGACCGGACCTGGGTCAGGCACCGGAGGGCCGCGTCCCGCGCGCCTTTGGGCGCACAGGAACAGTTCCCCGTGACCGGAAAGCCAAACGGTGCGAGTACGCCTCAGCTCGCTCTCGCACTGCTGCGCCGGCTCGTCTCGCCGGGGTCGCCGGCCAGCAGGTCCAGGTCGAACGTGGTCCGGAGGCCTGCGAGCTCCGCAACCCGGAGGAAGCGGTCGCTCGCCGCGGCGACCGTGACGCTCCCGCCGTACGGCGTGACCGAGTTGCGCAAACCCACGAACATGCCGAGTCCACCGGCATCGACGAACGAGACGGCGCTCGCGTCGACGACGATGTCGATGCACCCGCGATCGATCGCCTGCTCGAGCCGGAAGCGGAGGGTCCGGGCCGCGAACGTGTCGAACTCACCCGTGAGGACCAGGTGAGCCTGAGGCGGGAGGAGAGCGACTGCCGAGAAGAACGCCATGCGACATCCAAGGGTGGTGATCAACCGAGGCCGGGACACCGGGGGTCGGGGTCCGAGATCTGGGCTGGTCCTGACGCTACCCGTCGGAAGCGGGTCGCTGCCTCACCCCAAGAGAGGGCTGTGGAAGACGGCCGGCTCAGCTGACCGCTCCGATCGATCCGAGGTCGGGGAAGTCGTTGGAAGCCGGCCCTGCGATGTAGTTGGCAACCTTCGACCCGTGCAGCATGAAGAACCTCCGGACGCTGAGCGGGTCGTAGGAACCGATCGGCAACGGCGCCCCAAAATCGTTATCGGAGGCCCGTGAGTCTCTGTCGGTTCAGCCGCGACGGCGAAGACGTTCCTCGAGGACCCGCACCCGATCCTCGAGGGAGATGACGCGCGCGATGCCGGCGAGGTTGAGCCCTTCGGCGAGGAGCTCGCGCACGCGGTGGAGCCGATCGATGTCGTCGGGGCTGTACAGGCGCGATCCACCGGGCGTGCGGTCGGGCGCGACAAGGCCGCGGCGCTCGTAGACGCGCAGGTTCTGGATCTCCATCGACACCATCTGCGCGGCCACCGAGATCGCGAACACGCCGCGACTTCGGGTGCGCTTCTCCTCTTGACTCGGGCTCACGGATTGACTATATAAAACCTGTAACCGTCAGTACAGGTCCAAGGATGTTGAGGTCCTTGGCGCGATGAACCAGGAGGACATGTGATGCTGATCCGTACGACCGACCCGTTCCGTGACCTCGACCGCCTGGCTCAGCAGGTCTTGGGCACTACGAACCGCCCCGCGGTCATGCCGATGGACGCGTGGCGCGAAGGTGACCGCTTCGTCATCGAGTTCGACCTCCCCGGTGTGGCCCGGGACAGCATCGACCTCGACGTCGAACGCAATGTGCTCACGATCCGGGCCGAGCGCGTGGCTCGCAACGGCGACTGGGAGTCCCTCGCCTCGGAGCGCCCGCGCGGCGTGTTCAGCCGCCAGCTGGTGCTCGGGGACAACCTCGATCTGGAGCACATCGAAGCCGGCTACGCCGACGGCGTGCTGCGACTCGTGGTTCCGGTCGCGGAGAAGGCGAAGCCCCGCAAGATCGAGGTCGGGCTGGGCCCGACGGCAGACCGCAGCGACAGTCCGGCTGCCATCCACGCCTGACCCATCGCTCGCCCTCCGTTCGACGGTGGGCGAGCGCGCGACGACGAGACCCCGGGGGAACCGCCCTTACGCAGGCGAGCGGGTCCCCGGGGTTGCCGCTCGCAGAACGTCGAGGTCGCGCACAGCGGTTCACCTTCACCCGTTGTGGGTATGACGCGGACACCCATCGAACAGAAGGCTGGGCGGATGGCTCGGATGAGGTGTCGCGCATGACGAGGACTTCCGAACGCCGCCGTCCGCAGCCGTTCAAGAGGTACGGGCCGCACGCCGGCAAGGTCATCACGCTGGTCATCATCCTCGGGAGCCTGGGAGGCTCGCTTCTCTTCGGCAGGTCGGACCCTCCGGAGCCGGCCGTCGCGCCGCTGTCGACGGTCGTGACCGCCATCGAGCAGGGCGACGTCAAGGGCGCGGAGCTGTACGACGGCGAGAACACCGTGACCATCACCCTCGACGACGGAAGCGTGCTGTCGGCGCACTATCCGTACGCGTACTCCGACAGCCTGACGAAGCTCCTGCTCCAGCACGATGTCCTGGTCGAGACCACGGCCCCCGAGCCGCCATCGGTCGTGGGCCGAGTCCTGCTCTCACTACTCCCCCTCCTCGTCATCGTGGGGCTACTGATCTGGCTGGCTCGATCGCGGGTCCTCACCGGGGGCATCGGGAAGTTCTCCGGCAAGCGCGGCCAGCAGATCGGAGAGGTCCCCGACGACCGCTTCACGGACGTGGCCGGCTGCGACGAGGCCATCGACGACCTCAGAGAGCTGGTGGAGCTCCTCAAGGCCCCCGACCGTTTCATCGCCCTGGGCGCGAAGGCCCCGCGCGGAGGTCTCCTGGTCGGGCCACCCGGCACCGGCAAGACGCTGCTGGCCCGTGCCGTGGCCGGCGAGGCACGACTGCCGTTCTTCGCCCTCGCCGGGTCCGACTTCGTCGAGACGTTCGCCGGTGTCGGCGCCAAGCGGGCACGCGACCTGTTCGACCGCGCGAGGAGGGCCGGCGGGGCGATCATCTTCATCGACGAGATCGACGCCGTCGGCCGCACCCGCAGCAACGGGCCCAGCCATGGCGGCGAGTCGGAGCGCGAGAACACCCTCATCGCCCTGCTCAGCGAGATGGACGGCTTCGCGTCCGACGTACGCATCGTGGTCCTCGCCGCGACCAACCGCTACGACGTCCTCGATCCCGCGCTGACCCGACCGGGACGACTGGACCGGGTCATCCAGGTCCCCGCACCCGACCGACGCGGCCGCGAAGCGATCCTCGCCGTCCACACCCGTGGCAAGGAGCTCGGCCCGGACGTCGACCTGACCCTGCTTGCCCGTCGTACGCCGGGCATGACGGGCGCCGACCTCGCCCAGGTGGTCAACGAGGCCCGCCTCGAGGCAGCGCGACGGTCGGTGACCGTCGTCGACGGCGGTTGCTTCGACGCGGCGGTCGCCACCGTCACGCTCGGTCGCGCCCGCACCTCGGCCCTGGTCACCGAGCACGACCGGCTCATCACGGCTTGGCACGAGGCCGGGCACACAGTCGCCGCACTGGTGCAGCCGGAAGCCGACGACCCGGTCAGCGTGTCCATCGTCCCCCGCGGCGCAGCCGGCGGCGTCACCTGGATGAGCGGATCCGACGACCAGTTCCTGACCCGGCGCAAGGCACACGCCCGCCTGTGCGTGTCGATGGCGGGCCGAGCGGCCGAGGAGCTGCTGCTCGACGGTGAGTACACCCAGGGAGCGCACGGCGACCTGGCCGCTGCCTCCGCCCTCGCGTACACGATGGTGACCCAGCACGGCATGAGCAGCCTGGGCTACGCAGTCGTCGCCGCGGACACGGTCCGCATGGGCGGTGCCGTCGCCGAGCGGGTGCACCTCGAGGTCGACCGGCTGCTGCGCGACGCACACCACGAGGCCGGGGCCTTGCTGCACGCCCACGCCGACCTGGTGCGCGCGATCGCCGAGGCACTGCTCGAGCACGAGAGCCTGTCGCGTGCCGACATCGCCGCGATCTTCGGTGCCCAGCGCACGTCCACCGCAGTCCCGTAGGCACGCGCCGACCAGCTGGCGAGGCGAGACCCACCTCGGCTCGGCCCGACGTTCGTCACCGGCCCCGAGCACTCCGGGTCGAGCCCGTGCCCAGCGGGGCGGACATCGCCTCCTCGAGCGAGTCGAACGCCGGGAACACACGAGCGCATCCGGCCAGCATGAGAAGTCTCCGCGCGCTTCGGGAGGGCGCGACCAGACGCACGCTCCCGCCCGCCCCCATCGCCCGGTGCCGGATGCTGCCGCCCACCGCGCTCAAGCCGGCGGCGTCCATGAACGTCACCCGCTGCAGGTCGAAGACGACCCGTGTGGTGTCGACGCCGACCAGGTCCGCGACGAGCGCGACGACCTGGACGTCCATCTCGCCCTCGACCTCGACCACCGTCCAGGACCCGGACCGATGCACGCGCACGGCCACGGACGGCACGGCTTCGCTCGCTCGCCGGGCCCACAGGTCGACCACTGCGGCCACGCCACGGCCGTTCACCGGCTCCGCACTCATCATCGAACCCTCGATCATCGTCACGCGCTCGATGGCGGGGGCTCGGCCACTGGAACCTCCATCATGACCCCTTCCCGCGCGGGAGTACATGCCCGTCCTGACGGGGAGTCGGCGACGCGGCGCAGCCGCCACCGTGCCTGAGCGGTCACCGACCCGAGCGGACGCGGCGGCCGCCAGAGCAGTAACCTCCGGGCATCGGCCACGATGGCACCGACCGAGCATGGTCACGTCCGGTTCGCGGCTACTTCGAACCCGCTGGGTAGCCGACTACCGTGCAGCTATCGGACGATAGGCGCAACGAAGACGTCTTTCGCGAAGCCCCGCATGCACCCGGATCATCCGCTGAGGCAAAGCAAGAACGGTCACGACCGGTTTGTATCGGACAGAGCCCCGTTGGGTAGTGGGCTTTGAGGGATCCTCGGTGCCCTACTCGCCGCTCTCGATTGCGGCGCTTGATCTCCCTGTTGACGCGCTCGAGGGGACTGGTCGACCAGATCTTGCCCCGACAAGGAAAGTTGTTGCCCGCGCAGGATCCCGACGTCCTCGCGCAGCCGACGGCTCTCGGCCTTCAGCGCCCTGATCACAACCAGCTCCTCCGTCGTCGCGCCGGCACGCTGGCCGCCGGCGACCTGGGACTGGACCACCCAGCGACCACCGACTCCTTGCCGCGCCACAGGTTGGGTGACATGGTCGCTGCCGCCGGGATGCTGTTGACCACCAACCTGAACGAGATCGACGACGCCGGTCTGCGGTTCATCGTCGGCTCTGTGTCACCAAGGCGCCCATCGCCCTGCCTTCCACATCCGTCGGCACGGTGACGCGTCCACCGACGCCCAGTTGCTCGACACCCATCACCTCGAAGAACCGCCGGGAGGTCGAGAGCAGCATGCCGGTTCGTGACGGGCAGCGTGGGCCGACTCCACCAAGCGCCCGGCCCATCGATGGGTCGAGGTCAGGGAGTCCTTGCCAGCCCGCGGCCCGCCACCGCCACCGCCACCGTCAGTACGGCGCAGATCATTGGCCCGACGCCGAGGTGCCAGGTGATGGCAAGCGCTCCGACACCGGCGCCCACCAGGATCAGGACGACCGCAGCTACTCGTCGGACGCCTCCGCCTGGGATCCCGCCGCCGAAGACCGAGTCGGCCGCGAGTCCGGTGATGGTCGAGGTCACGACTACGGTCGTGACGTCCTTGACCGCGACGACACGGGCGGCGGCCGCTTGGAGTCCCATCGCGGCTCCCAGGACGGTCGTGACGGCCACGCCGCCGGCTTGGGTGAGGTCGTCGCCGACGGCGAACAGGGTCACCGACACACCGGCCATCATGGCGCCCACCACGAGCAGGAGTCGCGTCGTGCGGGAGCTCCACCCCGGGTGCCCTCCTCTGAGCGCCCGACCTGCAGCCGCGGCGCCCAGCATGAAGCCCACTAGCGCAAGTGTTGGTCCCAGGACAGGAAGTCCGTCCCCTCCGGCCATGGCCATGCCCATGATCACGACGTTGCCGGTCATGTTGCCCGTGAACACCCGGTCGAGCCCGAGGTATCCGACCGCATCGATGATGCCCGTCGAGAACGTCAACGCGAGCATGAGACCCACCGGGCGTCGGTCGGGCCCGCCCCATCTCGTGTTCAGGGGTACAACCCGCGCAGGCCGTGGGCCTCCGCGACTCGTCCGACGGCTGTCGCGGTCGCTGCGTCGCGCAGCGAGAGGGATCGCGTGTGGCTCATCGTGAGAACCCGTTCCCAGCCGCCGAGCATGCGCTCCCTCAAGCGCTCGTCGACCTCGTGGGCAGACCACCAGTACGACTGGTTGCCCTGCACCCATTCGAAGTACGACACAATGACGCCACCCGCATTCGCCAGGATGTCGGGCACGACGGCGACGCCCTTGGATTCGAGGATCTGGTCGGCTGCGGTCGTGGTGGGACCGTTGGCCCCCTCGACCACGAGGCGCGCGCGGATGTGCGGAGCGTTGTCGGCGTGGATGACCCCCTCCACTGCAGCTGGCACCAGGAGGTCGACATCGAGCTCGAGGAGCCGCGCGGCGTCCATCGGCGTGGCGCCGGCGAATCCGACGACAGTGCCGGTCTCGGCGACGTGCTCGTGCAGGGCCTGGGAGTCGATGCCCCTGGGGTTCGCGATCGCACCGTACTGGTCACTCACCGCCCGAACTGTGACACCAGCCTGGCTCAAGAACTCGACGACGCCCGAGCCGACCTTGCCGAATCCCTGCACAGCAGCGGTGGACGCCGCCGGTTGGAGACCGAAGTGCTCAAGCGCACGAAGGGCTACGTGCACAACCCCGCGCGAAGTTGCCGACGCCCGTCCGAGTGACCCTCCGACGCTGATCGGCTTTCCCGTCACGACGCTGGGCACGGTGGCACCCACGCTGACCGAGTAGGTGTCCATGATCCACGCCATCGTTCGCTCATCCGTGCCGATGTCAGGTGCAGGGATGTCGTTCTCGGGTCCGATGACCGGAAGCAACTCGCTGATGTAGCGCCGGGTGATGCGCTCCAGCTCGGCGTCTGAGTAGAGTCGCGGGTCGATGACGACCCCGCCCTTGGCCCCGCCAAAGGGAACATCCATCAGGGCGCACTTCCAGGTCATCCACATCGCGAGGGCCCGGACCTCGTCGAGCGACACCTGCGGGCTGAACCTGAGCCCGCCCTTGCCGGGGCCGCGCGACACGTTGTGCTGGATCCGAAAACCAGTCAGGACCTCGACTGACCCGTCGTCTCGTCGCAGTGGGATGCTGACACGCACCTCGCGTCGCGACCGCGCGAGCATCTGGTGGGCACCCTCGCTGAGCCCCACCACACGGGCAGCCGTGGCCAGTTGGCGCTGCGCGTTCGCAAGTGCCTGCGAACCGGAGCCCTGGGTGGCTCTGTCCTCTGAGACCGTCAGCGCCATGTGCTCGCCGCTCGACGCGGCCACGCGGCCTCGGCCGCCTCGGGGAGGATGATCGCGTTCGAGGCCTCGCGGGTCGCGGCCCCCAGTTCCCCACCCCCGCCGGCTTCCTTGCGACTCGCGAGCGTCCGCAAGACCTCGTTGCGCTGGAGAAGCGCCTCCTGGGTCGCGGGCAGCACCGTCAACGAGCCGCTGAGTGCCAGATCCTGCGACTTGACCATGAAGTCTCGACACGAGCGGTCGTACTCGGCGAACGCGGCGGTGTGATCGGTGTTGTTTGCGAGAGCCGTGGCCAGGCAGTACGCGCCGATGAGCGCCATGCTCGTTCCCTGGCCTGACAGGAATGCGGGGGCGAAGCACGAGTCTCCGACCAGCACGACGCGACCCTTGCTCCACTCCTCCATCCGGATCTGACCGACACTGTCGAAGTACAGGTCGTCGGTCGAACGCATGGCAGCCACGATCTCGGGGATCCGCCAGCCCTCGTTGCGATAGGCGCGCGCCACGAGATCGCACTGCCCTTCGAAGTCGGCTTCCCGCAGCGCATCCGGATCGTCCTGCTTGAAGGCGAAGAACGCTTGCGCAGGGCCGTCGGGTGTCACCTGACCGAATGCCGCCGTCAGCCCCGGGACGTTGTACATCGTGGACTGCTGAGCCCCTGAGGACAGTCCGCCGTCGACGGTGAAGATCGCTACGGTGTAGCCCAGGTAGCGGCTGAACCTACTCTCCTCACCGAAGACCAGTCGGCGCGTGTTCGAGTGAATGCCGTCGGCGCCCACGACGATGTCGTACGTGCGCGCTTCTCCGTTCGTGAAGGTCACGTCGACGCCACCGTCGTGCATGTCGAGCGTGTCGATCGAGTCGTTGAATGCGTAGGTCACATCGTCTTTGGTGTGCGCATACAGCACCTTGGTGACCTCGCCCCGTGCGATCTCCAGATCATCGGGGTTGACCTGACTCACATAGTCGACGGTGTTGATCGAGGCGACCTCGTCCCCTGCGCTGTCGACGAACTTGATGGTCTGCGGTGGGGTACGCACTGCCTCCAGCTCGTCGTAGACGCCCATGCGCTTGACGACATCAACCGCGGCACCACGGATGTCGATGTTGTAGCCGCCGCCTCGGACTGCCGAGGCGCGCTCCACGACCGTGACGTCGAATCCGTAGCGGTGTAGCCAGAAGGCGAGCGCCGGTCCGGCGATGCTGGCGCCGGAGATCAGGACTGTTCGAGGTGTTGCCTGGTTCATCATCTTCTCCGTGTCGAGGTGTCGGCAGTGGTCGGGTCGGCACCGCTGGGCTGGTGGCGGCTCATCGCGTGGTGGGGTAGCTGTGTACGAACTCGCGCACGGCCCCTCCCACCAGCTGAGGAAACTCCGTCGCGATTCCGTGACGTCCGCCTTCAATGAGCTCCATGCGTGAGTTCGGAATCCGCTTGGCCATCTCGTGTGCTGCCTCCACGACGATCAGGGGGTCGTCGGTGCCGTGAATCAGTAGGGTCGGCACATCCAGGTCGACCAGGCGGTCCAGGACGTCGTGTGTCGCGACCGCTTCCATGCGCCGGGCGTTCTGCTCCGGTGTCCTCGGGGCCAGGACGCTGCGGGCTCGGTCAAGGAGTCCAGGGTTGTCGATCTGCCCCTGGGTCGTGATGAGCATGTCGACCATGAATGACCTGCGCTCCTGTGGATCGAGCTTGAGTAATGTCGCCATTCCGGGGCCGCCGAATTCGGCGTTGGGCGCGCAGGCAGCCAGCGAGAGGCTGCTGAATCGCTCGGGGTAGTCCAGGGCCGCATGCATCGCGACGATGCCGCCGTATGAGGTGCCAAGCAGGTGTGCGCGCTCGTAGCCGAGCGCGAAGACCAAGTCAGCCAGGTCCGTGCCCATGTCGTCGATCGTGTACGGATCGTCTGGTCCGGCCGTGTCGCCTGTGTCGCGCTGGTCGTACGAGATGGCGCGAATGCCGTCCCCGAAGAACCGTCGCAGGGCGGTGAACTGGGTGCGGTCGCTCTCGCCCCCGTGCACCAGGATCAGCGGCTCGCCCTCGCCCGACTCGGTATAGGCGACCTCCATCGAGCCGACTGCGACTCTCTGCGGGCCTTGCGTGGTCATACGTTCTTCTCCTTGGGGTGATTAGGTCTTGCCTTCAACGGTGACGTCATCGCGGGGTCATCAACTCGACATGGGGGATGGAGCCGATCAGCCGCTTCGTGTAGTCGTGTTGGGGATCGTCGAGGACCTTCTCGGTCGTGGACTGCTCTACGATCGCCCCGTCCTTGAGCACGTAGATGCGGTCCGTGACTTGCCGCACGACTGCGAGGTCGTGGGTGATGAACACGTAGGCCAGGCCGAGATCGCTCTGCAGCTCCCGCAGCAGGTTGAGGATGTGCGCCTGAACCGACACGTCGAGAGCCGACACGACCTCGTCGCAGACGACGACTTGGGGATTGCGCGCGAGAGCTCGGGCGATCGCGACGCGCTGACGCTCGCCGCCCGAGAGTTGGGCAGGCATGCGGCGTGCATAGCTGGACGCCAGGCCCACGCGCTCGAGGAGCTCGTCGATGCGACGCGGGACCGACGACTTGTCCGTGAGTCGGAGCCCGTCGCGCAAGGCAGATCCCACCGATCGTTGGGGGTTCAGTGTCGAGTAGGGATCCTGAAACGCCATCTGGACTGTCGAGCGGACCGTCTCCCACTCGCCCTTCGAGACCCGAGCTGCGGCCAGGTCGACGCCGGCCACTCGGATCGAGCCCGATGTCGGCCGGGTGAGGCCCACCATCATGCGCGCCAACGTGGTCTTGCCCGATCCAGATTCGCCGACCAGCCCGATGCTCTCACCGCGATAGACGTCCACATCTGCACTCGCCACAGCCACCTTGGCGCCATAGACCCGGCGGGCGGCTCGCGTACTGATGACCGGAACCGATCCGTCGTCAACGCGCAGAGGCGTGAGCACCGTCTGCCTGTGGCGATGCAGATCCGCGACCAGATCAGTCGCGATCTCGTCCGCCCTCGCACACCGCACCGCGTGGCCCGAGAACGAGGTTTCCAGCGAAGGGTGCGTGGCCTCGCACTCGGGTGCGGCCCACTGACACCGTGGGGCGAATCGGCATCCCGAAGGCCGCGAACCCGGCGCCGGCACCGAGCCGGGGATGCTCGCCAGGCTCCCGAGGCGGCGATCGATCGGAGGGTCCGCCTCGATCAAGTTGGCGGTGTAGGGATGGCGAGGGGCGCCGACCAGGTCGTCGGGTCGGCCGGTCTCGATGATCTCCCCGGCGTACATTACGTAGACCCGGTCACAGACCGAGAAGGCCACGCGCAGATCGTGCGTGATCAGGATCAACCCGAGCCTGTGAGTGTCGCGAAGCTTGCTGAGGAGTTCGAGGATCTCCTTCTGCGTTGTGACGTCCAGCGCCGTCGTGGGTTCGTCCGCGATCAGGACCCGGGGGTTCTCCGCGATAGCCGCAGCGATCGCGACTCGCTGCCGCATGCCCCCCGACAGCTCGAAGGGGTATCTGTCAGCGACGGCAGGATCGGATATCCCGACCTCTCCCAGACGGATGTGCGCTTGCTCCCTGCGTGCCTTCTTCGAGAGGCGCTTGCCGTTCTCGTCACGGAGCTTGGCCGTGATCTGCTCACCGCAGCGGCTGATCGGGTTCAGCATTGTGAAGGGGTCCTGCATGACGAACGCCAGCTCGCCCCCGCGCAGTCTCTGCGCCTGGCGACGGGTGAGGCCGGCGAGCGGAGCACCAGCCAGCTCGACGACACCTTTCGCATCCAGTCCCTGCGGCAGCAGGTCGAGCATGGCTCTCGCCGTGATGGACTTGCCACTGCCCGACTCCCCCACGATCGCGATGGACTCGCCGGGACGGACATGGATGCTCACGTCATCGGCAATCGATACCGGCTGTCCACCCCGGTGGCCGAAGACGCTGAGCCCCTTCGCGCGGATTGCGGGCAGTGCCGGAGTCGTGCTCTGAGCCTGTGTCATCGTGACCGACCTGCCTTCTCGTATCTTGTGTAGAGCCAGTCGCCGATCAGGTTGCTGGAGACCGCGAGAGCCACCAGGCACAAAGCAGGTCCGGCCGCGGCCCAGACGTTCGACGACAGTGCTGCTCGGTTCTCGGCCAGCATGAGACCCCAGTCCGGAGATCCGGGCGCGACGCCGAGCCCGAGGAATGACAGAGACGACAGCTCGACGATCGCGAAGGTGACCTGAAGGAAGAACGAGGTCACGATCAAGGGGCTGATCGCGGGGACGAGCTGGGTCAGAAGGATGCGGGGGGTCGAGAGTCCCGACATCTTGGCGGCCTCGATGTAGGGGAGATTGACCCGCTCGAGGACCGCGGCACGCAGCAGGCGGATGTTGCCGGGGAGGCCGAACACCATCAGCACCGCGATCGAAAGTGTGAAACCCCCGCCGACGACGCCGACGATCACGATCGCCACGGTGAGCGACGGGATCGAGTAGAGGATGTCGTTGGCTCGGCCGATGACCGCGTCGATGCGGCCGCCCGTGTACCCCGCAAGCACCGCGAGCACCGTGCTGAGAAGGACCGCACCTGCTGCTAGAGCGAGGGGGGCGAGGACCGCTGTCCTGGCACCCGCGATGATCCTGGAGACGATGTCGCGCCCGAGCTGATCGGTGCCGAGAGGATGATCAAGGCTCGGGCCCAGGAAGGACTTCGTCGGATCGATGAACGTCGGATCGTGAGGAGCTACGAACGGCGCTATCACGCAGATCACCGCGAGGGCCATGAACAGCACAGAGATCCCCACTGCGACCGGAAGTTTGAGTCGTCTGGCGGAGCGGCGCCACGGCGTGATCCGCCCGCCGGTCAGAGCGCTGGCGTCGGTCATGATGTCGCCTCCAGACCTTTGCGCAACCTGGGGTCGATCACGAAGCACAAGACGTCCACGACCAGGTTGATCACGACGACCATCAGTGCGATGACGAGCGTCACGCCCTGGACGATCGGGATGTCGCGCATGGTGATGCCGGTGATCAGCAGCGTCCCAATGCCTTGGAGGCCGTACACCTGTTCCACGACGACGAGCCCGCCGGTCATGGCGACTAGGACGGCACCCGCGAGGGTGATCATTTGGACGCCCGAGTTCTTCAGAACGACGGTCTTGACGATGTATCGAGAGGAGAGGCCCCTGGACCTTGCGAATGTCACCTGGTCCTCCTCGAGCACCTGCCCGAACCGGACCCGGGCGAACCGCGTCGTCGAGGCCATCAGCACAATGGTCGTCGTCAGCACCGGCAAGATCAGGTGCTTCACGGTGTCCATGCCGCCATCGCCAGAACCAAGGGTGGGCAGCCACCCGAGCTTGACCCCGAACACGTATGACAGAAGGACGCCGGTCGCGAAGACCGGCGAGCTCGCACCGACCACGGTGAATCCGATGACGGCGCGATCGGCGCGGCTTCCTTGTCTGCGTGCGGTGTACAGGCCCAGCGCGCCACCGATCACAGTGGACAAGACCCACGTGGCCAGGAGCAGCGGGAGCGTCACCCCCGCTGCCGTCGCGATCGAGGTCGAGACGGGCTCGCGGCGCGTGTACGAGGTACCCAGGTCACCGTGCAGCAGGTTGGTCACGAAAGTTGTGTACTGCTGCCAGAGCGGGTCGTTGAGGTGGTTCTCCTCACGGATGGACTCCAACAGTTCCGGTGTCGCCTCACGGCCGCCGATCGCCTGTTCCGGGCCACCCGGGGCCGCGTGGATGAAGGCGAAGATCAGGATTGTGACGACGAAGAGCACGACTACTGCTGCAACGAGGCGTTGCAGGATCATCCTGGCCAGTGGGGAGATCAACCACGGCTTATCGGTGGTCTCCGTCGTCGTGATGTCGAGGCTCATGACGTGGTGAGGTTGTCGGTCCAGCGCGTCATGTACCAGAAGGTGTCGAAGTTCTTCAGCTCCATGCCGTCCTTGAAGAAGGCGAAGACCTTCGGGGTGAACAGGGGCACCATTGGCAGGTCGTCACCGCTGATCGACAGTGCCTTCAGCAATACCGGGACCCGCGTCGGGTCTTCGACGTCGAGCGCCTGGTACGCATCGAGCAGCTCTGTGACCTCCGGGTTGTCGTACTGCGCCACGTTTCCGAAGAGGCCCGGAAGGAGGGTGTTCTTCGGAATGTTGAGCGGATCAGGTGTGCCGCCGTTCCACGAGTCGATCGAGAGTCCGTCGGCCGTGTGCTTGAAGTACACCGCATCACCGTGACCCTGCTGATCCATGGCCTTGACTGTGATGTTGATGCCGATCTCGGCCAGGTCCTGCCCGATGGTCTGGGCGATGAGCGACTGGCTCGGATCGCCCTGGTCGACCGGGATCTCCAGGTCGAAGCCGTCGGGCCGGCTTGACTGTTCGAGCTCGGCACGCGCGGCGTCGAGGTCGAATGCCAGGTCCGATTCCAGCTCTACATAGGCCTGCTTGACTTCGGCGGGATCGCCCGCGGCGGCCATGATCGACTCGGGAACCAGTGTCGGGGCCACGGTCGCCTGGCCGGCGAAGATGCCATCGACGAGCGCCTGGCGGTTGGTCGCGTGCATGATGGCCTTGCGCACGTGGACGTCGTCGAACGGGGCCTTCTTGGTGTCGAAGTTGATCCGGTACAGCCCGAAGTCCGGCGCCTCTTGCCCCGTGAATCCGTCGAGGTCCTCGAATGAAGCGATCTGGCTCAGCGGCGGGCTCACGACCCCGTCGAACTCGCCTGTCTGGAGGGCCACCACGCGAGCCGCGTCATCCTTGGCGACCTTCATCGTGATGCTCTTGAATCGCGGCTTCTCGCCGCGATAGTCGGGGTTGGGGACGAGGGTGGTCTCGGACTGTGGCACGAACCGGTCGAACAGGTACGGGCCGGTGCCGATCTGTGGAACATCGGGGGTGCCGACGGCGTCGCCGTGTTCGTCGTAGTAAGCCTTGCTCACGATGCCGACCTTGGCGATCGTGTAGCGGAACTGTGGGTCCGGGGCCTTCAGGGTGATGACGATCTTGTCGTTGCCGCTGGTCTCGATGCTCTCGACCTGCGACCACGCGGCCGCGGTATAGGACGTGGAGTCGGCGGCGCTGTGCAACTCGTAGGAGAACTTGACGTCCTCGACGGTGAGTGGGCTGCCGTCGGAGAACGTGATGCCTTCGGCGAGCGTGTACTCGTACACGGTCAGCGACGGGTTCGCCACCGCGCTGGCGAGATTGGGGACGACTGCGCCGTCGGCCTGGTAGGTCATCAGCGGCTCGTTGACCAGCAGTTGGGCGGCCAGCGTCAGCGACCCAGTCTGCCGCGTGTCCCACGACGCAGGCGCCGAAGGAACGATCAGGTTGAGATCGCCATCGTCCGCCGCCTCGTCCGATGCTGAGGACGTGCAAGCCGCTAAGGCCAGCGTCGAGACGAGCGCGATCACCAGCACGGCTACTCGTCGACGCGTGGCCAAGATCTGGGACATCTTCATCGTTCGGTTCCTTCGGTCAGACCGGAGACATCCCCTCCGGCATCAACATGAAACGCAATTTGGAGAGTATTGCATCCAATCGGGGGATCGGCCAGGGTCGAAACAAAGTGTTTACGTGGGCCGCGATCGGCTGCACGCTCGTCGACTCCTCACCGGCCGACCGCGTACCCTTGGGCACCCCGAGGGTTCGCGGCGGCCGCGAGCAACCCCGTCGATGGATCACGGCTGACCGACGACATTCGGCCGAGCGCCCAGTCGCCGGCCCTGGTCACCACATGACCCCGACGGATGAGTTTTGCGATCAGCTCATCGCCAAGCCGGTCCTCGACCACGGCACCTCCAGGTGTCCATGTACGTGGCCAGAAGCTGCCTGGGAAGCTCGTGGAGTGGAACGTGGGTGCCTCGATCGCCTGTTGAGGGGTCAAGCCCGCCACCAGGGTGTTGACGAGGTAGACGACCTGCCACTGATCCTGCTGATCGCCTCCAGGTGTGCCCAACGCACTCACGACTGCTCCGTCTCGCACGAGCATCGTCGGCGTCAACGTCGTGCGTGGGCGCTTCCCTGGCCGGAGGGCTGACGGGCTGCGCGCATCGAGCCATGCCATCTGCAACCGTGTCCCCAGCGCGAATCCCAGTGGCGCAATCGTTGGCGAGGACTGCAGCCAGCCCCCGGACGCGGTCGCGGACACTGCGTTGCCCCATCGGTCCACAACGTCGAGATGGCAGGTATCGCCCTGCACCACCCCGGACTCAGAAACGGTCGGCTCTCCCACTCCGGCGTGCGCGGCCGGCATCTGACCAGCGAGATCGAACGCCCCCAGGTGTGGCTCATCCCTTCCCGGCAGTCGGCCCGGGCGCATTTGATGCGTTGCCGCAGCGCCGATCAGGGAGCGGCGCTCCTTCGCATACTCGACCGAGAGCAGATCCCTCAGATCGTGCTGAGAGAGCCCTTCGCCGTAGTAGGCCTCGCGGTCGGCCATCGCCAACTTGAGCGCCTCCAGCACGTGATGGACCCCGACGTCGGTCGTGAGATCCAAGTCGTCGTCCTCGAATCCGTCGAGGATGGCCAATGCCTGCAGAAGGACGGGGCCTTGCGACCACTGCCCGGCCTTGAGGATGTGGACTCCCCGGAACGATCCGGTTACGGGCGCCTCGTACGTCGCCCGGAACGCCGCCATGTCCTTCAGCGTGAGAACCCCGCGGTGCACCGTTCCGGACGAGTGCAGGTGCGGGGTCGAGCGCACGAACTCGTCCACAGCTTCCGCGACGAATCCGGAGCGCCAGATGAGACGGGCCGCCTCGACGCGCTCGACGCGACTCCCGCCCTCTCCGGCCCGAGTCGACGATTCCTCCACGAGCCGGCCAAGGGTGCGTGCGTAGTCCGGGTTGCGAACGACCTCGCCCGCTTGCGGCGCGACGCCGTCAGTCAGCCACAGTGCGGCCGAGGATGGCCAGCTCTCGCGGAACAGGGAGGCCACGGCCGCGATGGCTTCAGCCGCACGAGGGATGATCTGGTGCCCGAACGAGGCGTAGTGGATCGCATACTCGAGGAGGTCTGAGAGCTCCCACGTCCCGTGGTCGCGCAACATCAGCAGCCATGCATCGACCGCACCGGGGACCGCTGCGGCGAGCGCACCAGCGCCGGGCACTTTGTCGAGGCCCTCTGCGCGGAAGTGCTCCATCGAGGCAGCCAGTGGCGCAGGACCTTGGCCCATCAACACTTGCGGTGTCTTGTCGGCGGGCGCGATCAGCGCGACCAGATCTCCACCTGGCCCGTTCAGGTGCGGCTCGACGACATGAAGCACAAAGGCCGCCGCGAAGGCGGCGTCGAAAGCGTTGCCTCCTCTCTCGAGTACTGCCTGCGCCGAGGAGGACGCGATCCAATGCGTCGACGCGCACATGCCGAACGATCCCGTCAGGTCCGGTCGGGCCTGAAGACCCTGGCTCGCACTCTTGACCACGCGTTGCCCCTTAGTCGTATCTGCATCTATACTTTCACCGATTGGATGCAATACTACGCATGTTCAATGCTCCACGGCACCCCGACCTTTCCGCCCCGCGATCTAGGAGAACGCGCATGACCACGAAGCCACACCCCGTCTCCGTCACTGGATATCCCCCTACCCCCGGTGACGAGTTGATCTTCGAGAACGAACGGGTGCGGGTCTGGGCCATGAACCTCCCGGCCGGCGGCATGTTCGACTTCCACGAGCACCACCACGACCACCTGATCCTGTGGCCGGATGCCGGACGGGCCGAAGCCCAAGAGCTTGGGCAGGACGAGTGGCCGATCGTCCAGCACGCCGAGCGTGGGTTCGCGTTCTTCAAGACCGTTGGTCGAGGCGGGCCTCTCGTGCCCCACCGCATTCGCAACCTCGAAGACCATCCCGTGACGCACTACATCATCGAGCTCATCGGCGAGGAGTCGCCGTCCGAAGGCCCCTCTGAGTCCCAGACCAACGGCCGGGGCGCGACCACCCGGCCGCACACCGTGCTAGACCCCGACCACTGACCGCGCCGCCCGCCTCCGCGGGCCGTTCCCGGCCGAGCGCCTCGGGGCGCGGCCACGAGCGAGCGACCTTCACCATCCTCGCGGTCGCAGTCACCAGCTTCGCCCTGGTCCAGTCGCTGATCACACCGGTCCTGTCGCAGATGCAGACCGAGCTCAAGACCGATCAGAGCACAGTCACCTGGGTCATGACGGTCTACCTGTTGTCCGCCTCGATCTGCACTCCGATCATCGGCCGCGTCGGCGACGCGATCGGCAAACGGCGCATGCTGGTCTGCGCGCTCGTCTGCCTGACCGTCGGCTCCCTGGTCTCCGGCGTCGCTGAACAAATCAGCGTCATGATCATCGGACGTGTCATCCAGGGCGCTGGCGGCGGAGTCCTTCCCCTGGCATTCGGGATCATCCGCGACGAGCTCCCCGGTCGGAGAGTCCCGGGTGCCATCGGCCTCCTTGCCTCGCTAGGCGCCGTCGGAGGCGGCATCGGCATCGTGCTGGCGGGACCCATCGTGCAGTTCATGGGCTATCACTGGCTTTTCTGGCTCCCGTCGATCGTCACCGGCCTAGCCGCCGCCGCAGCGCATCTCGTCATCCCAGACTCGCCCTCGAGTGCGCCAGGCCCCATCAGCGTGGCGCCAGTGATCCTGCTGTCGAGCTGGCTGGTCTGTCTCCTGCTCGCGGTAAGCCGTGGCCACTCATGGGGCTGGTCCTCTCCGCCGACCCTCGGTCTGTTGTCCGGTGCCGTTGCGCTGTTCGCGGTCTGGGTCACGATCGAGCTGCGATCCGCGGCGCCCCTGATCGACATGCCGATGATGAAACTGCCCACCGTGGCGATCACGAACTCGGTCAGCCTCCTTGTCGGGTTCGGCATCTACGCGGGCTACGCATTCCTGCCCCAGTTCACCCAGACCCCCACCTCGACGGGCTACGGCTTCGGCGCATCGATCACTGAGTCCGGGATCATCCTGCTGCCCATGGCCTGCACGATGTTCTCAGTCGGAATGCTCTCCGGCACCCTCGTCAGAATGACCGGACCGAAGGCGGTCGTGATCCTGGGGTGCCTCGTGTCCGCGGCTTCGATGGCTATGCTCGCGGTGGCTCACAGCGAGAGGTGGATGCACTACGTCGCGAATGCCGCGATGGGCGTGGGAACAGGGCTCGTCCTGGCGTGCCTGTCGAACCTCATTGTCGCGGCAGTGCCGCCTGGTCAGACCGGCGTAGCCACAGGGATGAACGCCAACATTCGCACGATCGGCGGATCGATCGGCACAGCCGTGATCGCTGGCATCGTGACCGCGGACCACGCCGCCGACGGGCTCCCCCGCGAAACGGGCTACACGCATGGGTTCTGGGCTATGTCGACTGCGCTAGTGCTAGCGGCCGCCGTCGCGATGCTGATTCCACGCAGGACCGCCGGAGGAAGCAAACTCGCATCTCATCTAGCGAGGGCCAGATGCAACAGGACGCCGACGTGCGGCCCGTCAGCCGCTACGATCGGGCAGTGCCACACGACTCGCGAAGGGGGCTTCATGACCATCGGCCAACCCGCCGACGCTCCTGAACCGACGCCGGCAGAACCGATCAGCGATCGAATCGTCGCCGCCCTCCAACGACGGATCCTGTCAGGAGAGATCCCCATCGGCGCATGGCTGCGGCACGGAGCCCTGGCCGAGGAGTTCGGCGTAAGCCGCACCCCGGTGCGAGAAGCCCTGAAGATCCTGCATTCACAAGGCGTGGTCGCGATCGATCCCCACCGGGGCGCACGGGTCAACGGGCACTCCGGCAAGGACATCCGCGAGATCGGCGCAGTCCGTGCAGAGCTGGAAGGCTTCGCCGCAGAGCTCGCGACCGAGCGCATCAACGACGCGCAGCTGAAGCGCATGCGCGAAGCCTGGGAAGGCTTCGGCGACGCGATACAACAGCTCAGCGAGAATGAGGAAGACCAGCGGATCCAGGCGGAGCGATGGGTCGAGTCGAACAACCAGTTCCACTCGGTCATCGTTGAGGCCTCGGGTAACCATCAGCTCGTCCTCAGCATCGCGGAACTCAAGCGGCGCCTACCCCAGAATCTCTCCTACGGCGCCTATGCAGGCAACTCACGCCTGCTGCTCAAGAATCTCGAGCAGCACGAGGGCATCGCCTCCGCGATCATCAACCACGACGCACGCCTTGCCCGACGGCTCATGGTCTCCCACTTGAGATCCTCGAACGAAGCCACCGCACGGTGGGTGGAAAGCAACAAGTCCCACGCCTGAAGACAACGCCCCCCGCGCACTCCTCGAAGACGCACTTCGTCCGTCCCGCCGAGAAGGGCGGTTTGCGGCCGCCCTTCGGCGCTTCGTTTAGGCGCAATCGATGCCGAACCGGTGCGAGCGCCACGGGTGCCCGCCGGCACCTCGTGTGCAACGAAGCCCGCCACCCCAAGCTACTCGCCGAGACGCTCGTCGTCGCTACGACATCCGACGTCTCCAGTGATCGAAGGTGCTGAGGCCCAGCGGAGTTGCTGCCCGCGCACCGGCCCGCATCCGACATCTGAACGTCCGCGCGCGACGCTCGTCCGCCAGGCCCGAACAACAGGGAGTGCCCGGGTACCGACTCCGGGCGCGGTCACCGATGCGGAACGTCTTCCCCGTCAGTTGGTCGCGAGACGCACGGCCAGGAGCAGGCCGGCCGAACCGACCAGCCACCGCAAGGCGGTCTCTGGAGCGACCCGGACGATCGACGGACCAACGAGTCCACCGACGACGGCGCCGCAGCCGAGGGCGATGGCTGCGGACCACTGCACTGGAGCGAAGAGGATGTAGGTGATGGCGGCGGCGCCGTTCGCGGCGCCGGTTGCGACGTTCTTGACCGCATTCGTCACCGGCAGCGGCTCAGAGCGTTCCAGGGCCAAAGCCGCGAGGGCGATGATGCCGACGCCAGCGCCGAAGTAGCCGCCATAGACGCCGAGCGCAAACACGACGGTCGCCCAGGTCGCCGTACGCCGGACGCCGTCGAAACTCAGGCCGTTCGAGGGTCGCGCGGAGACCCACGACCGCACCCGATCTCGGGCGAGCAACAGCAGCGAACCCAGCCCGAGCAGCCACGGCACCATCGTCTCGAACGCCTCGGCGGGAGTCAGCAGCAACAACGCAGCGCCGACCGCCCCACCGAGGACCGAGACGACGACCAGGCGCAGGAGGCGCCTGCCCTGTCCGCGGAGCTCGCGCTGCGACCCGGCGATGGTCCCGCCGGTGACCCCGAAGAGCGCGACCGTGTTCGTCACGTTGGCCGTCACCGGCGGCAGTCCGACCGCGAGGAGCGCGGGGTAGCTCACGAGAGACGCGAGGCCGGCGACTGATCCAGTCAGACCCGCACCGACGCCGGCGAGCACCAACCAGAGCGTCTCGCTGTTCAGCGGACCAGGCAGGGGCGCTTGGGGTCGAAGGACCATCCCGGCAGGAGGTGCTGCATGGCGATGCCGTCGTCACGAGCACCCAGCCCGTGCTCAAGGTAGAGCTCGTGCGCGGCAGCGACTTTCGCTCGGTCGAGGCGGACACCGAGCCCGGGCGTGGTCGGCACATCGATGGCGCCGTCTCGGATCTGCAGCGGGTGCTCGGTGAGCCCCTGCCCGTCCTGCCAGATCCAGTGGGTGTCGAGCGCGGTGATCTCACCGGGGGCGGCGGCACCGACCTGGGTGAACATCGCCAGCGAGATGTCGAAGTGATTGTTGGAGTGCGAGCCCCAGGTCAGTCCGAAGTCGTGGCAGAGCTGGGCGACCCGGACCGAACCCGCCATCGTCCAGAAGTGCGGGTCCGCGAGCGGGATGTCCACGGCATTGGTGCGTACGGCGTGTGCCAGCTGGCGCCAGTCGGTCGCGACCATGTTGGTGGCCGTGCGCAGCCCGGTGAGACGCTTGAACTCGGCCATCACCTCGCGTCCGGAGAAGCCACCCTCAGCACCGCACGGGTCCTCGGCGTAGGCGAGCACGTCGTCTTGACCGCGCAGAAGCCGGACCGCATCGTCGAGCAGCCAGCCGCCGTTGGGGTCGAGGGTGATCCGGGCGTCGGGGAACCTGTCGTGCAGCGCGGTGACGGCGGCGACCTCCTGCTCGCCCGGGAGCACGCCGCCCTTGAGCTTGAAGTCGGTGAAGCCGTAGCGCTGCTGCGCCGCCTCCGCGAGGCGGACGACCGCTTCCGGGGTGAGCGCCTCTTCGCGACGCACTCGCTCCCAGTCGTCGGCGCCGTCGGGCTCGCGCAGGTAGGACAGGTCGGCGGAGTCCGGGTCGCCGATGTAGAAGAGGTAGCCGAGCATCGGCACGCTGGTCCGCTGTTGTCCGTCACCGAGAAGCTCCGCGACCGGAACCCCCTGTTCCTGCCCGGCAAGGTCGAGCAGCGCGGACTCCAGCGCGGTGACGGCGTGCACGGTGGTGCGCAGGTCGAACGTCTGCAGCCCACGTCCACCCGCGTCCCTGTCGGCGAACCGGGCGGCGACGCTGCGCAGCAGCGATCGGTAGGTCGCGACCGGCTGCCCGACCAGGAGCTCGACCGCGTCGGCGATCGTGGTTCGGATGGCTTCGCCACCTGGCACCTCGCCGACGCCCTCTCGACCGTCGCTGTCGGTGACGATTGCGAGGTTGCGCGTGAAGTACGGCGCGTGCGCGCCGCTGAGGTTGAGCAGCATCGAGTCGCGGCCCGCGACCGGGACCACCTCGACCTGCGCGATCGTGACCGTCACGGCAACTGCAGCTCCCCGTCGATCCGCCGGGCCAGTCCCCATGGGTTGTCATCGCGGACGGCCTCGGGAAGCACCCCGGACGGCACATCCTGGTAGGCGACCGGACGCTGGAACCGTTCGATGGCGAGGCTCCCGACCGACGTGCTCCGGGAGTCGGACGTCGCCGGGAACGGGCCACCGTGCACCATCGCGTGCCCGACCTCGACCCCGGTCGGCCACCCGTTGAAGAGGATCCGACCGACCTTCAACTCCAGGACCGGCAGCAGGCGTGCCGCGTCGTCGGCGTCGGCATCGTTCGCGTGGACGGTCGCGGTGAGCTGACCCTCGAGCGACTCGAGGTGCGGCAGCAGGTCGGCCACGTCGTCGTACCGGACCACGACGCCCGAAGCGCCGAACACCTCGTCGGTGACACCGGTGAGCGTCGGCGACTCCAGGAGCAGCGGGGCGGGGGCGTGCTCCCCTCCGTCGCTGCCCTGTCCGACGATGCGCACACCGGAAACGTCCCGGAGGTTGGCGGTGCCCTTCTCGTACGCCGTGGCGATGCCCGGCGTGAGCATGGTGCCGCCGACGGCCTCCGCAACAGCGTTCCCGGCGGCGACGAGGAAGTCGTCACCCGCGTCGCCACGCGGAAGGAAGAGCAGGCCAGGGTTGGTGCAGAACTGCCCGGCGCCGAGCGTCAGCGAGCCTACGTACGCCGACGCGAGCGCAGTGACGTCGCCGTCGGCGAGGACCCCGGGGAGCACGACCACGGGGTTGATCGAGGACATCTCGGCGTACACCGGGATCGGTTCGGGTCGCGCGGCGGCTGCAGCCACGAGTGCGAGGCCGCCGCCGCGGGAGCCGGTGAAGCCCACGGCCTTGATCCGTGGGTCCGTGACGAGGGACTGGCCGAGATCGATGCTGCTCTGCCCACCGGGGGCGAGTAGGAAGGAGAACGTGCCGAGAGGCAGGCCGGCCTTCTCCACGGCGCGGGTGACGGCTGCGGCCGCGAGGTACCCGGCCCGAGGATGTGCCGGGTGACCCTTGACCACGACAGGACATCCTGCCGCCAGCGCCGACGCGGTGTCGCCGCCTGCGGTTGAGAACGCGAGAGGGAAGTTGCTGGCGCCGAAGACCGCAACCGGGCCCAGGGCGATGTGTCGCTGGCGGATGTCAGCACGGGGCATCGGGGCGCGGTCGGGCAGAGCCGGGTCGATGCGTACGCCGAGGTGGTCGCCGCGGCGTACGACGCTCGCGAACATCCGCAGCTGGCCCGTGGTGCGCCCGACCTCGCCGGAGATGCGCGCCTCGGGCAGGTTGCTCTCGGCGACGGCGGCTTCGACGATTGCGTCCTTGTCGGCCTCGATCTCGGCGGCGACCGCCTCCAGGAAGTCTCCTCGCTGACCCGGAGTCGTCGCCCGGTAGGCGCCGAACGCCTCGACGGCTGCGGAGGTCGCGGCGACGACGTCGGCCTCGTCGGCCTCGGTTCCGGCGATGATCGATCGGGGGTGCTCAGACATGTCGTCCTTTCAGGGGATGCGGGCGATCAGGTCGCGGAGCTCCGCGACCTCCTCGTCCCGCAGGTCGGTCAGTGGTGGCCTCACGGGTCCGGCCGGACGACCGACGGCGGCGAGGCCGCCCTTGACGATGGAGACGGCGTACCCGGACGTGCGGTCGCGGATGTCGAGGTAGGGGATGACGAACTCGTTCAACCGACGGTAGACCTCGTCACGATCCTGGACACGCACGGCGTCGTAGAACTCGATCGCCCACTGCGGCAGGAAGTTGAAGAGCGCGGAGGAGTAGGTGCTCACCCCGAGCTGGAGCAGTGGCAGCGCGAACGTCTCCGCTGTCGGCAGGCCGCCGATGTACGTCAGCCGGTCGCCGACGCGTGCGTAGGTGCGAGTCATCTGCTCGATGTTGCCCACGCCGTCCTTGAACCCGATCAGCGTCGGGTTCCGGTCGGCGATCGCGGCCACCGACACGTCGTTGAGGACGGCGTTGGCGCGGCTGTAGACGATGACGCCCAGCCCGGAGGCCCGGCAGACCGCCGACACGTGCTCGACCAGGCCGGCCTGGCTCGCCTCGGTGAGGTACGGCGGCATCAGCAGCAGGCCGTCCGCGCCGGCCGCCTCGGCCGCCTTGGCCTGTGCGACGGCGTTGGCGGTGCTACCGGTAGCGGGAGCGAGCACCGGGACGGCGCCGGCCACCTCGTCGACGGCGGTGCGGACGACGCGGTCGGTCTCCTCGAAGGTGAGCGAGAAGCCCTCTCCTGTCCCCCCGGCGGCGAAGAGGCCCGCGACGGGGTACTCCGCCAGCCATGCGAGGTGCTTGCGGTACGCACCGTCGTCGAAGCTCAGGTCGTCGGTGAAGTGCGTGACCGGGAACGAGAGCAGCCCGCTCTTCAACTGTGCGGCCAGGTCGGTCGGGCTGTACTCGGTCACGAGGCGGTCCTTCTCGTCGGTGTGGAGGTAGTGGTCATCACGCTAGGGAGGCAGAACGATGCTTGTCCAAGCCCGAATTTGAATGCAGTGATGCGCGTGGTGCATCGATGTGCGAAGAGTCGAGGACCGGAGCGGCGGCTTCCCGCCGCCCGGTCCTCGCCCGTTGCGACTCGTCAGGTCCGCGTTCTGCGGTGCCGGGCGCCGGCGATCGCGCCGGCGATGAACCCGTAGCCGTGGGCGTACCCCTGCGCCCCGGTCTCGTCCGCATCGCTGTCCGGGATGTGGTCGGGGTCGATCGCGTCGGTGTACCCCTCGTCGGCCGCAATGTTGATGATCCTGGCGTGGTCGACCACGCCCTCGTCCGGCCAACACTCCACGAAGTCGTTGCGCCGGCCCTTGATGTTGCGCAGGTGAATGTTGAACACCCGCTCGGTGCGCACCAGCCTGCGAAAGATCGGGTAGATCTCCTCAGCCGGGTTCCACAACATCTCGGCCAACGTCCCGCAGCACAGATTGAGTCCGTGGTACGGACTGCGGTTCAGACGCAGGAACGTGAACAGACCCTCGCCTCCGGGAACGCTCAGCACGTTCTCCTCAACGCCGCGGTAGCCACCAGGGGGCGTCCCCGGGTCCTGCGGGTGGCACGCCATCCGCACCCGGTACTGCGTCGCCACCGGCATCACCCGGTCGACGAAGTACTCGATGCGCTCCCAGAAGGTGTCGGCGTCGACCTTGCCGGCGATCGTGTCCGGCAGGGACCGGTCCAGGTCGGAGGCGCGGAACTGGCGGAGCACGGATCCTCCGCGACCTGGCACTTCGCCGGTGCTCAGCACCCCGAGGATGCTCTGGTTGTACTTGATCGTCGAGACGCCGACGGACGCGCAGACCTCGATGTTGCGCTGCACGTCGTCGATGTCGCGGTCCCGCTCGGGGCTGCGACCGAGCATGATGGCCGGCCGACGGTCGCGGTCAATGAGGGTCGAGCCGAGGAACGGCAGAGCGACCATGTCCATCTCGAGTCCCTCGCTCTCGATGAACTCCTTGGTCTGCGCCACCTCCGCCTCGAGCCAGTACCCGCGTTCACCGGTGCCCTGGTCGCGGGGCGGGTTCGGCGGGTAGCCGCACACTCGCTCGACGCCGTGCCGCTTGAACTCGCGCAGGGCCTCGACGGTGCTGGCTCGGCGCTGAGTGCCGACCACCATCCGTGGCACCCGGCCAGGACGCCCCTTCCGCATCCCCGACGCAGTTGCGGACTCGACACCGGCGACCGCGGTGGCGGACAGCGCTGCGCCAGCGACGACGCCTCCTTGGATCAGGGCCCTTCTGTTGACTGCGTTGGTGCTCACGAGCGTCTCCCTCCGGACTCCTCTGTCGTCCCCGATGAACGGCAGCTGGTCGTCTCATTGCCGAGTCTCCGCTCGTCCTCCGAGCCGGTCCACGTCCGTTTCCGCATCGCTGGATGCGTGGCCTGCATCACATTCCGGGCCCTGGTGGGCCGTCACGTCGCGCGAACGCAGGACGGCCGCCCGGTCGGCCCGACACGATGTCGAGCCGACCGGACGGCCGCGGGTCCGGCTGTCTACTCGGTGTCGAAGACCGGACTCCCGTCGCTCGGGATCACGATGGCACTGGCCTTGGTGAGGTCGACGCGGTAGGTGCCGCCGGCCCGGACGGTCGCCAGCACAGCCTCCGCCTCTGCGCGAGTGTCGAACCGCTGGGTGCGCAGCACCTCGGTCGTCTCGGGCCTGATGGACTCGACCGGACCCACCCCCGGCAGGAAGCCGCCGTATGAGTCGAGGACGTCGAGCTCGAACTGGACATACCAGCCGTTCGGGTCATGCACGTGGCTGTCGAGGTTGATGGTGACGCCGTCGGCCAGCAGTGGGATGCGCGGGTTGACGTTCATCGCCTTGTCGTAGCCGTGCAGGACCATCCCGTCGTCGGCCAGCGTCACCCGAGCGTCCTGGACGCCGCTCTCCCGGCCGGGCTTGAAGGGCCCGAAGCTCTCGATGCTCTGGTAGCCGGGCTGGGTGTCAGACACGGCGTTGGTGGCAACGGCGTACCGCTTCTCCAACTGATTCACGAACTCGCCTCGGGTCATGGCGTCGAGCATGGTGAGCTGGCGCCGGCGGTTGGCCGGTTCGTTGTTGTACGCCTTGAGCGCCTGGTAGATCTCGATCAGCGGGAACTGGTTGGCGTGCTGGGGGGCGGCATAGTCGGCATCGACACGCTGCTGGAGCCAGGCCAGGTTGTAGGCGAAGCCCAGCCGCTGCCAGCCGTTGGTCGGGCTGACCATTTTGGGGCTCCACCCGTAGCCACCCATGTAGCCGAAGTCGAGCCGCTCCCCCGTTTCGGGGTTCTCGATGTCGAACACGAACGACGTCGAGCCCGGAGTGTGGCCCGGCGACCACAGCGGCAGCAGCCGCACATTGCCGAAGTCCATCCACTTGTCGTACTTCGTGAAGCCCGTGCGCTCCCGGATCTCCGTCTCGCTAGCAGGAAGAGCCGGCGGCAGGTTCCAGATGTTGCCGACTGCGTCCTGGCCCAGTCCGTCCACGTCCTCCTTCGGCGAGAGCAGCTGCACCCGGCCTCCGGCGTTCTCGATCATCGTGACCAGCTCGACGGTCGTGCCGTAGTGGTCACCGTGCCCGTGCGGCATGATCACGAGGTCGACGTCTCGCGGGTCGTGGCCCATCGCCTCGATGTTCTTCCAGTACTGGTAGCCGCTGTTGGGCCAACCGGTGTCGACGAGGACGAGCTTGTCGTCGCGCGTGGATCGGGTGCCCATGTCGGTGTCGAAGAGGTAGAGCGAGACCTCGTTGTCGCCGACGTAGTAGAAGGTGTCGGGCACGATCTCGAACGGCTCCGTGCTGCGGGTGTACGGCGCGTTGGAGACGCCGGTCGCGGAGATCTCGACGTAGGGCCTGCCGGAGACCGGGTCGACCCCCTTGTCGGTCAGCAGGTCACTCTGCGTCGGCACGTCCCACACCGGCTTGCCGTCGGAGACGTCTTGCGGGGTGAAGTAGTAGACCTTCTCCACCTTCGCCGAGCGTGCCGATCGGTAGCTGCGGTCGAAGACCACGAACGCCGCCTGCCGCTGCGTCGTGCTGTACGCGTAGTCCCGGGTCACCGGCACCGCCGCCAGGGAGGAGCGCCGCGACGTGGACCAGTCCGCGGTGTTCACGGCGTACACCTCCGCGTCGTTGCTCACCCGGTAGGTCTCCTCGTAGCGCTTGCTGGGCCGCGGCAGCGCCCGGCCGGCGATGTCCTCGGTGAGCTTGCGTCCATCGCCGATGGTGATCGAGCGACGGTCCTTGCCGTACACCCACCCGGCCGCGACCATGGCGCCCGGTCGGCCGGCGCGCGCGGCGAGCTCCGCGCCGTACTTCTGGGTGTCGAAGACCGGCCGGGCCCCCTTGACCAGTGAGACGTGGAACGTCTCGGCGACGTCGCCGGGGACCTGGACCTGCCCTCGGCGCACCGTGAAGTCGACCAGCGCACCGGACGCGACACTGCCCGCGACCGCCTGAGCCGAGGCGGCGTCAAGAGGCTCGGTCACGACCGTAGTGCGCCGACCGTCCGTGAGGACCGGCAGCTCCACCCTGTTCGCACCCCGCGCGCTGACCACCGCTGCCGGACCCACGACGAGCCCCACCTCGACGCTGGCCACGCCTCCGTCCCCGCCGTGTCGATCCGGGGTCCCGACCGCCGGTGCGGCGGTCAGGGCGCCGGTCGCGAGCAGAAGAAGACCGACACCACCCATCACGTGCTTGTCCATGCTGTGCTCCTGTCCCGAGAAGGTAGAGCGACAGTAGGAGCGTGACGTACGTCTCAGCCAAGACCGATCGGGCATCGCACGATGCCGGCCGGGATCACGGGGCTACTCGTCAATTGCGGTGACCACGTCCAGAACACGTCGCATGACTGGGGTGAGCGCACCGCGGGACCAGATGGCGTGCAGCTCGACGGGTCGCTCGGGGTCCGCGTCCAGCCGGGTGTCGCCGCCACCGTGGTCGAGCTGCTTGAAGACGACACCTTCGACGTGGAGCGAGCTCGCCGAGGCAGGCGCGAGAGCGAGGCCGCGCTCGGCGGCGACTAGCAAGATCGCCGTGAGCACCTGGTGCACGCGCTGCTCGATGCGCGGATGAGCGTTGGCGAGGAACCGCACCGTCAGCTCATCGAAGTAGCGCGACTGCTGCGGGTTGTAGCCAATGACGGACTCCCCCTCTAAGTCCTGTGGGGTCAGCGGCCTGTCCAGCGCCGCCAGCGGGTGCGCTTCGGGGACGACTGCCATGAGCGGTTCGCGCAGGATGACCCGCGAGGAGAGCAGCGCTGTGTCGAACGGAGGGCGGGCAAGACCGATGTCCAATTCACCGCGGCGGATCCCGTCGACCTGCGCGTTCGTCACCCGTTCCGAGAGTCGCACCTCCACGTCGGGCAGCTCGGCGGTCAGCCGCCGAAGCAGAGGACCGAGGATCGAGATGGCGGACACCGCGGTGAACCCGAGCCGCAGGACACCGGCCGCACCGGCGTCGACGCGTCGGGCCAGGTCGCCCGCACTGTCGACCAGGTTGAGTAAGCGGTAGGCCTCGTCCAGGAACGCGACGCCGGCTCCAGTCAGTGCGACCCGGCGATTGTCCCGCTCGAGCAGCTGAGCGCCGATCGACCTCTCCAGCTTCTGGATCTGCCGCGACAGCGGAGGCTGCGTCATCTGCAGCCGCTCGGCAGCGCGTCCGAAGTGCAGTTCCTCGGCGACGGCGACGAACGACTGGACCTGGTCGAGGGTGATCACGTTCTCACCCTACGATGCGCGCAGTGGATCACTCCATGCTGAAACGGGCTTGGACGAGCATCGACCCCGCTCCCTAGTGTCGGTGATCACACCACGTCGGGGTCCCGCGTCCTGACGTCCTGGATCAAGGAGTCCACGATGCGCAAGCACACCATCCGCCTCGCCGCCGCGATCGGCGGCGCGAGTCTTGCCCTGACCGCCTGCGGCGGCGTCGAGAACACCGCCGGAGGCGGCAGCAACTCCGGCGACTACCCGAACGGAGCGGTCGAGATGCCGGTCGGCGCCTCCGCAGGCGGCTCCTCCGATTTGATCAGTCGCCAGATCTCGAAGGGCCTCTCCGACGAGCTCGGCGGCACGTTCGCCGTCATCAACCGCGAGGGCGCTAACGGCGCGCTCGCCGCTGCCGAGGTCGCCAAGGCCAAGCCTGACGGCTCGACGATCTCGGTGCAGAACGCGTCACTCTTCGCCATCACCCCGCTCGCCGTCGGCGAAGACGAGGTCACCGACATCTCGGACTTCGACGTCGTACAGGGCGTGTCCCGAGACGACTACGTGCTCGTCGCGAGCAAGGGCTCCGGACTCACCTCGATCGATGACCTCTCGAGCGCCGACGGCAAGATCACCTACGGCACGACCGGAGTCGGAACCGGCGCCCAGCTCGCCTGCGCGCTGACCTTCAACGTCAACAAGACCCCTGCTGAGGCGATCCCCTTCGACGGCGGCGCCCCCGCGCTGACCGCACTCCTCGGCGACCAGGTCGACACGGCCTGCCTCCAGATCGGCGAGGCCGTCGAGAACATCGAGGCCGGCAAGATCGTGCCGCTGACCGTCTTCGGGCCCGAGCGCGTCGACTCCCTCCCCGACGTGCCCACCGCACAGGAGCAAGGTCTCGACGTCGAGGTCTCGCAGTACCGCTTCATGACCGTCCCGAAGGGCACGCCGCAAGACGTCCAGGACGCGATCGCCGAGGCGATGCAGGCGACCTTCGAGACCGAGGCTTACCAGGACTTCAACAAGCAGAACAGCCTGACGCCGCTGGAGATCCCCGGCGACGAGGTCGTCACGATGCTCGAAGAGGACAAGCAGCGCTACGCCGACCTCGTCGAGGAGTACGACATCGACCTCGGCGACGCCAGCTGACCTCCCGCCCGACCCCACCCCGACCGGAGAGGCGAGAGACATGAGCGAGCACGAGACACGTGCCGGCGCCGAGCCCGACATCCTGGCCGAGCTCCAGGCCGAGGTCGCCCGAGACCTGGCGGACGAGCGACCGCCCGTGGGTGGCCCGGCCTACCAGGTCGCGGCCGCGCTCGTGCTCCTCGCCTTCGGGCTCCTGGCGGGCTATCTCGCCTACGGCTACGGGCTCGGGTCGCTCCGGCGACCCGGCCCCGGCCTGTGGCCCTTCGCAGTCTCGGCGCTGATCGTGGTGCTCGCCGTGGTGCTACTCATCGTAGGTCGCCACCTCGACGACGCCGAGAAGTTCACCAAGGCCAGCCTGCTCGTCCTCGCCGGCGGGGCGACATTCGTCGGCCTCGGCGTGCTGCTTCCGTCGATCGGCTTCGAGATCCCGGCCGTCCTGCTCTGCATCATCTGGCTCCGCTTCCTCGGCGGCGAGACCTGGCGCAGCACGATCGTCATCTCGGTCGCCATGACCGCGGCGTTCTACCTGCTGTTCCTCTACGCCCTGAAGATCCCCCTGCCCCACCTGCTCGCCTTCTGATCCCGAGAGGAGACCCCGATGGACTGGAACGCCTTCCTCGACGGCTTCGGAGTCGTGACCCAGCCGACCAACCTGCTCTACTGCCTGATCGGCGTCCTGATCGGGATGCTCATCGGCGTGCTGCCCGGCCTCGGCCCCGCCGCCACCATGGCGATCCTGCTGCCGATCGCCTACAACGCCAGCGACCCGGTCTCGGCGATCATCATGCTCGCGGGCATCTACTACGGCGCCCAGTACGGCGGCACGATCACCTCGGTCCTGCTTCGCATCCCCGGTGAGGCAAGCTCGGTGGTCACCGTCTTCGACGGCTTCGCGCTGGCCAAGCAGGGCAAGGCCGGCACCGCCCTCGGCATCGCCGCGATCGGCTCCTTCGTCGGCGCCACGATCTCCATCATCGGGCTGACCCTGCTCGGCCCGATCGTCGCCGGCTACGCGCTCGACTTCGGCCCGCCGGAGTACGCCGCCCTCGCGCTGCTCGGCGTCCTGCTGGTTGCCACAGTCGGCAACGGCAACACGATCAAGGCGCTCGCCGCCGCGGCGGTGGGCCTGCTCCTCGCCACGGTCGGCAGCGACAGCTTCACCAGCGCCAACCGCTTCACCTTCGACACCCTCCAGCTCCAGAGTGGGATCGACTTCGTCGTCGTCGCCATGGGTCTCTTCGGAGTCGGCGAGATCCTCTACAACCTCGAGGAGCGGCACGGCAAGGCCCACGTGCCCGCCGCGATCGCCAATATCTGGCCCTCGCGCAAGGACCTCAAGGAGGCCTCACCGGCCATCGGTCGCGGCTCGGTCATCGGCTTCTTCCTGGGGGTGCTGCCGGGGGGCGGTGCCGTGATGGCCTCCCTCGCGTCTTACGCCGCGGAGAAGCGCGTCGCCAAGGACCCCTCCCGCTTCGGGCGCGGGGCGATCGAGGGCGTCGCCGGGCCGGAGTCGGCCAACAACGCCGCAGCCACCTCGTCCTTCATTCCGCTCCTGACGATCGGCATCCCGGCCAACGCCTCGATGGCGATGCTCTTCGCGGCGTTCCTCGTCGTCGGCGTGCAGCCCGGCCCTCAGCTCATCGACGACAACCCGGAGATGTTCTGGGGTGTCATCAACTCGATGTACATCGGCAACCTGATCCTGCTGATGCTGAGCATTCCGCTGGTCGGCGTCTTCGTGAAGATCCTGCGGGTGCGGCCGGCGATCCTGGCCCCGATCACCGCACTGATCACCATCCTGGGCGTCTACACGATCAACAACTCCGTTTTCGACATCTTCGTGATGATCGCCTTCGGCATCCTCGGCTACCTGATGAAGAAGACCGGCTTCGAGCCCGGCCCGCTGGTGCTCGCCTTCGTGCTCGGATCGCTGATGGAGTCGAGCTTCCGCCGCTCCATGCTGATCTTCGACGGCGACCCGACCGGCTTCGTCACCCGACCGATCTCCGGATCGATCCTGGCCTTCCTCCTGCTCGTGCTGCTGCTGCCGCTGATCAAGCTGCTGTTCCGGCGGCGTACTCCCACAACGCCCGACCCGGCGACGTCTGCCCCGGCGACCTCCGACTCTGAGAACCACGACCAGGAAGCAGGCCTGCGATGACCCTTCTCATCGGGTACGTCCCCACTCCCGTCGGCGAGGCCGCGCTCGAAGCCGGGTTCGCCGAAGCGGCAGCACGAGGTGACGACGTCGTGATCGTGAACAGCCCTCGGCGCGGGGCGACCGTTGATGCCGACCTCGTGGACACCGCCGCCGATGCGGCCCTGGTCGCTCGGGCGAGCGCCGCAGGCGTCAAGGCGAGGGTTGACCACACGGACCACCGACCCGACCTGGTCTCGGCGTTCGAGGCCCTTGTCGCCTCGACCGGCGCCCGCCTGATCGTGATCGGCCTGCGCAGGCGTTCGCCGGTCGGCAAGCTGGTTCTCGGCAGCGACGCTCAGCGCATCCTGCTCGAGGCAACGGTGCCGGTGCTGGCCGTGAAGCCGTCTGCATGAGTGCCTCAACCCAATCACGCATCAGCCGGGTCGTCGTCACTCCGGTCGCTTTCGGCGATCCGCCTCTGCTCAACGTCGTCGGAGTCCACCAACCGTGGGCCTTGCGCGCGATCGTGGAACTCCACACGGACAACGGCTTGTTGGGCTTGGGCGAGACGTACGCCGACGAGAGCCACCTGGCCCGCCTCGAGGCGGTCGCGTCCGTCCTGCCCGGCCACGACCCCTACGACCTGCACGGCCTGCACCGACTCGTGGCCGGGGTGCTCGGCCGGGAGACCGGCGGCGCCGGTGCCTCCTTCGGAGGCATGCTCGACGTCTCGTCTGCCGTCGCCACCGTGTACTCGCCGTTCGAGGTCGCCTGCCTCGACCTGCAGGCCCGTGAAGCCGGTCGGCCGGTCAGTGATCTGCTCGGCGGAGCCGTGCGCGACCGAGTGCCGTTCAGCGGCTACCTGTTCTACAAGTGGGCCGGCCACCCGGGACTACCCGACGACGACTGGGGCGAGGCCCTGGACCCCGACGGGATCGTGGCCCAGGCGAAGCGCATGATCGACGGCTGGGGCTTCGGCTCTCTCAAGCTCAAGGGCGGCGTCTTCCACCCAGACGACGAGTGCGCGGCAATCGAGGCTCTGGCCGAGGCGTTCCCGGGGGTGCCACTGCGGCTGGACCCGAACGCCGGCTGGACGCCCGAGATGTCTGTCCGCGTCGCCGAGCGCCTGGCCCGTGTCCTGGAGTACCTCGAGGACCCGACGCCCGGCATCGAAGGCATGGCGTACGTCGCGGCACGGACCGATGTGCCGCTCGCAACCAACATGTGCGTCATTGCCTTCGAGCACCTGGCCCCAGCGGTTGCCGTGAACGCCGTGCAGATCGTGTTGAGCGACCATCACCTCTGGGGTGGTCTGCGACGTTCGGCGCTGCTCGGCGGCATCACCGAGACCTTCGGGATGGGGCTGTCGATGCACAGCAACTCGCACCTCGGAGTCTCCCTCGCCGCGATGGTTCACCTGGCGGCCGCCTCGCCGCACCTGACCTATGCCTGCGACACCCATTACCCGTGGAAGACGCAGGACCTGATCGTGCCCGGCGTGCTGTCGTTCGAGGGTGGGTCGGTGGTGGTGCCGACCGGCCCCGGGCTCGGGGTCGAGCTCGACCGTGACCAGCTCGGGGTCCTGCACGAGCAGTACCTCACCTGCGGCGTACGCCGGCGCGAGGACACCGTCTACATGCAGTCGATCGATCCGTCCTTCAGGCCGAACACCGCACGTTGGTGACCGCTCAGGACTGAAGACGTCGGCGGGTGTTGCCGAGGTGCACCCGCATCGCGGCGCGCGCGGTCTCGGCGTCGCCGGCGATCACCGCCGCGGCGACATTGTCGTGCTCGCGGCGGACCCGCTCGACGTGCGCGGAGTCGGTGGGGGAGAACTCCTCGGGCAGCCGGGTGCGCGGCAGCATGATCATCATCGGCCCGATCGAGTCGAGCAGGTCGAGGTAGAAGCGGTTGCCGCTGGCCGCAGCGACGGCACGGTGGAAGGCGAAGTCCGCCTCCACCGCCTCCTCGGGTTCTGCCGTGGAGAATGCCTCGAGGGCCGCTCGCACCGCGTCGGCCCCGGCCTTCGTGCGGTGCGTCGCGGCGAGGTACGCCGCCTCGCTCTCGATGCCGAGCCGGAAGTCGACCATCGCCAGCACGTCGGCCTGCGTGCGGATCGCCGACGCCTCGACCGTGAACGACGTCGGCTCCGGCATCGCCAGGACGAACGAGCCGCGTCCCTGAAAGGTCTCGACCAGTCCCTCGGCGCGCAGCCGCGTCACCGCCTCGCGGATCACGGTCCGCGAGACGGCGTACTCTTCGATCAGCTCCGCCTCGGAGGGCAGCTTGGTCCCTGGGGCTAGGGAGCCGGCGAGGATGCGCGACTTCAGGCCGGCGACGACGGTCTGGGCGAGGGTGGTCGTCACGAGCCGAAGGTAGCGGTTTCTTTGGTGAGCTGGCGCATGCGCTCGCTCAGCGTGAAGCCAAGTCCCGGACGGTCCGGCACGAACATCTGCCCGTCGCGGATCTCGATGCGCTCGTCGAACAGCGGGTTGAGCCACTCGAAGTGCTCGACCCACGGCTCGCTCGGGTACGCCGCGGCGAGGTGCAGGTGGATCTCCATCGCGTAGTGCGGGGCGAGCGCGAGTCCGGCGTGCGACGCCAGCGTGGCGAAGCGGAGGAACGGCGTGATGCCACCGATGCGCGGTGCGTCCGGCTGCACGATGCCGCGATAGCCCGCGTCGATCAGCGCCATGTGCTCGGGCACCGAGGTCAGCATCTCGCCGGTGGCGATCGGGGTGTCGAAGCTCCGCGACAGGTCGGCGTGGCCCACGGCGTCCCAGGCGTCCAGCGGCTCCTCGATCCAGATCAGGTCGAACTGCTCGAGCTCGCGGCACATCCGGCGCGCGCGGGCGCGGTCCCACTGCTGGTTGGCGTCGACCATGAACGGGGTGTCACCGAGGTGCTCGCGCAGCGCGGCGACCCGGCGCAGGTCCTCGGCCCAGTCGGGCTGGCCGACCTTGATCTTGATGCCGCCGATCCCCGACTCCACCGAGGCGGTCGCCTTCTCCTTGATCTCCTCGACCGATGCCTGGAGGAAGCCGCCGGAGGTGTTGTAGACGCGGCAGGAGTCGCGGTGCGCGCCCAGGAGCTTGGCGAGTGGAAGGTCCGCGCGCCGCGCCTTGAGGTCGTACAGCGCGACGTCGAGGGCCGCTACCGCCTGGGTCGCGACGCCGGAACGGCCGACCGACGCGCCCGCCCACATCAGCGACTCGTAGATCTTGGCGATGTCGGAGGGGTCCTGACCGATCGCGACCTCGACGACCTCCTTGAGGTGGGCGTACTGGGCCGGGCCGCCGGCTCGCTTCGAGTAGCTGAAGCCCATGCCCTGGTGGCCCTGCTCGGTCTGGACCTCGACGAAGAGCAGCACGGTCTCCGTGAGCGGCTTCTGCCGCCCGGTCAGGACCTTGGCATCGCTGACCGGGTTGTCCAGCGGCAGGACGACGTGGGACAGGGTCACGGTGCGGATGCGGTCGGCGGACATGGTGGCTCCTTCAGTTAACTTGTATGATGAATTCCGAAGTTATTACACAAGTAGCGAGGAGTCCAGTGGTGTCGACGACCGCACTTCCCACGGACCGCCGTCAGATGCCCCAGTGGCGCGACGTCGCGCCGTTCCTCAAGGCCCGTCCGGTGCAGCGCACCGCAGAGCAGCGGCGTCTCGCACGCTGCCTGAGCGTCGACGACCTCGAACGCCTGGCTCGACGACGAGTGCCCGCGGCCGTCTGGGACTACGTGCACGGCGGGTCGGACGGCGAGCTCGCGCTGGCCCGCAATCGCGCGGCGTTCGACCGGGTCGAGCTGCGGCCCACCGCATTCGGCCAGGTGCCCGAGCCGACCGTGGCGACCACGATCCTGGGCCGTACGGCCGCCGCGCCGGTCATCCTTGCCCCCACGGGCTACACGCGTCTGAGCCACCACACGGGTGAGCGCGCGGTCGCCGCGGCAGCGGCGGCCGCCGGCGTGCCGTACGCGCTCTCGACGTACGCGACAACGTCCATCACCGACACCGCCCGGGCCGCGCCCGGCGGCCGCAATTGGTTCCAGCTCTACCTGATGAAGGACCGAGCGGTGAGCCTCGCGCACCTGGCTGAGGCGCGGCAGCGCGGGTACGAGGCGATCATGCTGACGATCAACACGACGGTCACCGGGATGAAGCGCCAGGACAAGCGCAACGGCTTCGCCGTCCCGCCGCAACTGACGGCGCGCACCGTCGCGGGGATGGGGCGGCATCCCGGCTGGGTGGCCAACATCCTCACGACCGAGCCGCTCCGGTTCGCGACGTTCCCCGAGGGCTCGACGTACGCCCGCTGGGGGATGTCCAACCAGCTTCGCGAGCAGGCGATCCGGCCCGCGGACATCACCTGGCTGAAGCAGCAGTGGGAAGGGCCGGTCGTCGTGAAGGGCGTCCAGTCCGTCGCGGACGCGGTCGAGGCGGTCGACGCCGGAGCGGATGCCATCGTGTTGTCCAACCACGGCGGACGCCAGTTGGACCGGGCGCCGGTCCCCCTCGAGCTGCTGCCCGACGTCGTCCCCGTCGTCGGAGACCGGGCGGAGGTGTACGTCGACTCCGGCGTCCGCTCGGGCGGCGACATCGCCGCAGCGATCGGGCTCGGTGCGCGAGGCGTGATGGTCGGACGCGCTTACCTCTACGGGCTGATGGTCGGCGGTCAGCGCGGAGTCACCGCGACGCTCGACCTCCTGGTCGACGAGCTCCGGCGGGCGATGTGCCTGCTCGGCACGCCCGACGTCGACAGCATCGGGCCCGGGCACGTGCGCCTGCGAGCATCGTGAGGACCGCCTCAGACGGGCGTCACCAGGGTGCCGTCGGACAGGAAGCGCTCCACGTTGGTCAACACCAGCTCGGTCATCGCAGCGCGGGTCTCGACCGTGGCACTGCCCAGGTGCGGCAGGAGGACGACGTCGTCGCGGTCGAGCAGCGCGGCCGAGACGCGCGGCTCGTCGGCGAAGACGTCGAGACCGGCACCGGCGATACGCCCGTCCTCGAGGGCGGCGACCATGGCCGGCTCATCGACAACCGTCCCGCGGGCGACGTTGACGAGGAAGCCGCTGGGACCGAGCGCGTCGAGCACCTCAGCGTCCACAAGTCGCTGAGACTGCGGCCCACCGGCGGCGGCCACGACCAGCACGTCGCAGTCCCGGGCGAGGTCGAGGACGCTGCCGGCGTACGCGTAATCCACGTCGTCGCGCTCCCGTCGGTTGTGATAGCTGATCGTCGCGTCGAAGGCCGCGAGCCGGTGCGCGATCGCGAGTCCGATCCGTCCCAGTCCGAGGATGCCGACCCGCGCACCGGTGACGCGACGGGCCAGTGCGGGCACGCCGTGCTCCCACTCGCCCCGCCGTACGAAGC
This sequence comes from Nocardioides endophyticus, assembly GCF_039543845.1. NCBI lineage: Bacteria > Bacillati > Actinomycetota > Actinomycetes > Propionibacteriales > Nocardioidaceae > Nocardioides > Nocardioides endophyticus. Next base: position 385,043 of record NZ_BAABKN010000005.1, read on the forward strand.
GGTCCGCGGCCGAGAGGCGACGCATCACGTCGATCACCAGACCGACGGCCGTGTCGGCGACGCAGTCGGTGAGCACGTCCGGGGTGTTGGACACCGCGACACCGCGACGCGCGGCCTCGGCCACGTCGGTCGAGTCGTAGCCGACACCGAAGTTCACGATCGCACCGAGCCCGGGCAGCCGATCGAGATGCTCGGCACGCACCCCGCAGACACCACTGGTGACGGCGACGACGGCATCCGCAGCAGCGAACGCGTCGAGGTCGTCGAGGCGTTCGGCGCCGTACCGGTTCCGGAGGGCGGCGTCCAGCTCCGCGCGCAGCGTGCCGACCATGACCACTCGTCCATCACTCACGCCCCGACCGTAGGCAGGGCAGCCCGGCATCGTCCATTGCCGAAGCAGCATCGAGACGGGGCGCCATGGGCCTGCTGATCGGCTTCTCCACGATCATCATCGTGATCTGCTGCGGGGTCGCGCTCGCCCACTCCGGCGTGCTGGACGCCCGCTCCCAACGCACGCTCGGCGAGATCGCGTTCTTCGTTGCCTCACCAGCGCTGATGGTGACCACCATCAGCAAGGTCGAGGTCGAGGGCGCGGCCACCAACCTGTTCGCGTCGGCGGCCGCGCTCGGTACGAGCTTCACCGTGTACGCCGCAATCGCCCGTCTGCGCTGGCGCCTGGACGGCGGGACCGTGCTGATCGGGTCGCTCGCCTCGTCGTACGTCAACGCAGGCAACCTCGGACTCGCCATCGCGGCCTACGTCGTCAAGGACATCACCGTCGTCGTGCCGACCCTGCTCGTGCAGATGCTCGTGGTGCAGCCGATCGCCCTGATCGCCCTGGACCGGCACACGGGCCGGGGCTCGGGCACCGTCGCGGTGCTGCGCCGCCTGACCACCAACCCGCTGACGATCGCGGCGCTGCTCGGACTGGTCCTGGCGATCACCGGATGGACGCTGCCGCAGGCCGTCGCCGACCCGTTGCAGCTGCTGGCCGGCGCTGCGATCCCCCTGATGCTGATGTCGTACGGCGCAGCGCTGCGTCTGAGTCCCCTGCCGGGCCGAGCCGGGCACAACCGCGAGGTCGCGACGGTGGCGGTGCTGAAGCTCGCGTTCATGCCCGTCGTCGCCTGGGTCGTCGGGACCTCCCTGGGCCTCGACGGCCCCGTGCTGCTCGGCGTTGTGCTGACCGCAGCCCTGCCCACTGCCCAGAACATCTTCCTGCACGCCACCCGCTACCGCGTGGGCGAGGACGTCGCCCGCGAGAGCATCCTGCTGACCACGCTGTGCAGCCTCCCGATCGCACTGCTGGTCGCCGTGCTGCTCGGCTGACCCGACTGGAGATCCATGCCCGCGAACCTGCTCGACCGCCTGCGCAGCACCCTCGGCGACGGTGCCGTGCTCACCGAGCCTGCCGACCTGGCGGCCTACGTCGCCGACTGGACCGGCCGCTTCGTCGGGTCGGCCAGGGCCGTCGTCCGACCCGCCGACACCGCCGGCGTCGCCACCGCCGTACGACTCTGCACCGAGGCGGGTGTGGCGGTGGTGCCGCAGGGAGGCAACACGGGACTGGCCGGAGGGGCGACTCCGGACGACACGGGCGCGAGCGTCGTACTCTCCCTCGAGCGGCTTCGCCGCGTCCGCGAACTCGACCCCGTCGCGGACACGATCACGGTCGAGGCGGGCGTCGTGCTGCAGGCGGTCCAGGAAGCAGCGACGTCCGCGGGCCGGCTCTTCCCTCTGTCGCTGGGCTCGGAGGGGTCCTGCACGATCGGCGGCAACGTCGCGACCAACGCCGGAGGCACCGCCGTACTTCGGTACGGCATGATGCGCGACCTGGTGCTCGGCCTCGAGGTGGTGCTTCCGGACGGCCGGGTGTGGGACGGCCTGCGGCCACTCCGCAAGGACAACACCGGGTACGACCTCAAGCAGCTGTTCATCGGAGCCGAGGGCACTCTCGGGGTCGTCACCGCCGCCACGCTGCGGCTGTTCCCGGCCACTCCGCGTCGAGCGACGGCCCTGGTCACCCTGCCGTCGGTCGATGCCGCGGTATCGGTGCTGCCGTTGCTCCGCGAGCACGGCGGTGGCCTCCTGACCGCGTGGGAACTGATCAACCGCCAGGCGCTGGACCTCGTGCTGACCCACCTGCCGGGCGCGCGCGACCCGTTCGGCGTAGCCCATCAGTGGTACGGCCTGCTCGAGTTCGCCGGGACCTCGGACGAGGTCGACATCGAGCTGGAGGCGGCCCTGACCGCCGCCTTCGAGCAGGAGCTGATCGCCGACGCCGTCGTGGCCGGCAGTCCCGCGCAGCGAGCGTCACTCTGGGCGCTGCGCGAGGGCATCTCCGAGTCCCAGAAGGTCGCGGGAGCGAGTATCAAGCACGACGTAACCCTGCCGATCGCCGAGCTATCCGACTTTGTCGCCGAGGTCGGTCCACGTCTGGTGGCTCTGATGCCCGACCTCCGTCTGGTCACCTACGGCCACGTCGGCGACGGCAACCTCCACTACAACCTCGCCGCCCCGGCCGACCAGGAAGCGACGCTGCGAGCCGCGGCCGGCGACCTCACCCGTGCTGTCTACAGCGCCGTAGCCACACGCGGCGGGAGCATCAGCGCCGAGCACGGGCTCGGGACCCTCAAACGCGACGCGGCCGCGTCGTACCGGTCGGACGTCGAGAACGACCTGATGCGCGCCGTGAAGAACGCGCTAGACCCACACGGCCTCATGAATCCGGGCAAGCTCGTCCCCTGACGCGGCTAGTGTCGCGGTCAGACTGGTCGAGCAAAGAGTCCGCGCAGCACCACGGCCAGGGCCGCGACGAGGTAGGCGACGGCCACGGCCACCGCGCCGTACAACGCGTGCCGGTGCATTCCCTCGGTAGCCGTGGCGAGCGTGTGGCCGGAGCCGTAGATCGGGCTGTAGTAGGCCATCGAGGCGGTCGAGACGCCCAGGCTGTTGGCGATCCGCTGGCCGAGCTGGCCGATCGCGCCGGCCGCGCTCCCCCGGTCGCGCGGGACGTCCTGCAGCGTCATGGTGTGGTTGGGCGAGACGACCAGGCCCCCGCCGAGGCCGGAGAGCAGCTGCAGCGCGGGGACGGTCGCGACCAGCACGAGGGTGGAGGCGCCGGCGGCCACCAGGCCCACGGTCCCGACCACGCCGGCGAGGGTCACCAGGATCCCGGTCAGGGTGAGCGCCCTCCCCCACCGGTCCACGAATCGGCCACCGAGATGCGCGCCCAGCACCGACGTCAGCGACGACGGCAGCATCATGAGTCCCACCTCGAACGGGCTCAAACCGCGCGCGGCCTGGAGATAGACCAGGACCGCCAGGTTCACGCCCGGGCCGCTGGCGAACCAGGTCAGCGAGACCAGAACCCCGCTGCGGAAGGACGGCACGGTCAGCAGCCAGGCGTCGATGATGCCCGCCCGCCCGGCTGCGGCGAGCCGGCGGCCGCGGGCGACGAAGGCGGCGAGCAGGGCGACAGCCGGCACGAGGGCCAGCCAGCGGGCACCGGGGTCGTCGGGCCGTCCTGTCGTGAGGACCAGCGGCAGCAGCACCAGCACCAGGAAGGCACTGCCGAGCGCCAGGCCCGCCCAGTCCACGTCGGGACGGCGCCGGCCGCCGTCCAGCGGGCCGGTCCGGGCCAGGACTCGCTCGGTAGCGATGAGCAGGACCGCGAAGATCGGGAGGTTGAGGGCGAAGACGCCGCGCCAGCCGAGCACCGGCATCACCATGAGCAGGCCGCCCACGCTGGGCCCGAGCGCGGTGGCCAGGCTGACGCAGACGCCGTACCGGCCGAAGGCGCGGCCGCGCTCCTCGGCGCGGTAGAGGTGCTGGACGATGCCGAGGAGTTGCGGCATCAGCAGCCCGGCGCTGACGCCGGCGAGCGCACGGCCCAGCACGAGCACCTCGATGCCGGGTGCCAGCGAGCAGAGGGTGGCGGCGACCAGGCCTCCCCACAGCCCGAGCCGGGTGAGCAGCAGCCGGTGCCCGTGGTCGCCGATCCGGCCAGCGGGCACCAGAGTGACCGCGAAGAGGACGACGTACGCCGCCGAGACCAACTGGATGCCGGTCGGCCCGGCGCCGAGCGACCGCTCGATCTCAGGGATGGCCAGCGAGACCTTGTGGATGTCGAGCAGCAGCATCCCGGCCGCCAGCCCGCACACGGTGACCGCGGCCAGCCGGCTTCGGACGACGGGGAGGACCGCGGTCACGGGCACCCCCGGGACGCGACGGCGGCGCAGGCCGAGAGAGCCTGCGCCGCCGGGTGGTCGCTGCCGGACGGGTCCGTCATGCTCCCTGGAGGAGCTTGGTGGAGTCGACGAGCTGGACGAACTCGTTCTCCGCGCCGATCAGGCCCCAGCTGGCGACCCAGTCGACCGTGCGGTTGAAGTGGTCCTCGGGGTACGGCCCCGCGTGGATGTAGCGGAGGCGGCCCAGCTTGAAGTCCTCGGGCACGAGCTCGGCGACCGGGGCCGCGGTCTCGATGAAGTACTTCAGGTAGGGACGGATGTCCTCGTGGATCTTGTCCACCGCGCGGTTGACCGCGCGGGTGATCTTGGTGAACTCGTCGTCGGTGAGGGACTCGCCCGCGATCTCGGCGCCGAAGTAGTGACCCTCGGCCAGCACCTTGTAGCCCTGCTTCTCCGCAACCGTGATCCACGGCTCCATGACGGCAACGGCGTCGATGTCGCCGTCGCGCAGCGCCTCGAAGCGCTCCTTGCCCTTGATACCGACCAGGTTGATGTCGGTGCGCGGCAGGAAGCCCTCGAGCAGCTGGAGCACGAGGTAGTGCGAGCCGTGGTGGAAGTTCACGCCGACGCGGACGCCCGCGAGGTCGCCCGGCACGTTGTACGGCGAGTCCGGGCGGACGATGATCGCCTGGGTGGCGACCGCCGAGCGGCGCGCGACGACCTTGCCGTTGACCTGGCTGTCCTGGGAGCGGCGCAGCTGACCCCACTCGCAGGCGTTGTAGAGCTGGGACTGCCCGGCCTCGAACAGCTTGAAGCTGCTGAACGAGGAGACGACGTCGGGCCGCTCGACGAACCGCAGGCCCTCCTCGTCGTTCGCGCGCTTGCGGATCAGCTCGACGTCGAGACCCTCCTCGGCGAAGTAGCCCTCCTCCTCGGCGACGTAGTACGGCAGGTAGAACACCGTCCCGGCCGCCTCGATCTTGATAGTGCTCATGTCGCTCCTTCGATTGCGGCCAGCGCCGCGCCATTAGAAGTTCGAGCAGGAATCTAACGCCGATCCGTAGAAAACTTTAATTTTGTTCATCTAGTGAGATAGTTGACTTAAGTCGGGTGCGAGCGGCTTAGCGTTCAGGCGCGGCGAGGTGCCAGTGGGTGCACCCCCGCCCCGCGAGAGAAAGCGAGTACCACCGTCATGTTGCGTCACCCCCGCAGGCGTCTCACCGTCGCGATCGCGGCCCTCGCGGCCTCGGCCACGCTGCTCAGCGGCTGCGCCGGCGACGGCGAAGCGGCGTCGAGCTCGTCCACCAATCCGGTCAGCGGCGGCGTGCTGAAGTACCGCACCACCGGCGCCAACCTGAGCTCGACCGACCCGGCCATCCAGACCGGCTATGGCCCGACCGTCCCGATCCGCAGCCTGGTCGACTCGCTGGTCTTCCAGAAGGAGGACGGCTCCTTCGAGCCGTGGCTGGCCACCGAGTGGACCGTCGACGACCGCGCCACCCGCTACGAGTTCACGCTGCGCGACGACGTCACCTTCAGCAACGGCGAGGCCCTCGACGCGGCCGCCGTGAAGAAGAGCTACGACGCCCTGCGCGCCCAGGGCGCGAAGTACGCCACCGCCAACGAGTGGATCGGCGACCTGCGCGAGATCACCACCCCCGACCCGTCGACGGTGGTCTTCGACTTCGACTCCCCCAACTCCTCCTTCCTCCAGGCCAGCTCGACCACCCCGCTGGGGATCGTGGCCCCGGAGACGGCGGCGCTGAGCTACGAGAAGCGCCAGGAGGGCACGACGATCATCGGCAGCGGCCCGTTCGTGGTCAGCGAGACCCGGGGCGAGGAGGGCTACGTCCTCGAGCGCCGCGACGGCTACGCCTGGGCGCCGGCGTCCGCCGAGAACCAGGGCGAGGCCTACCTGGACGGCATCGAGGTCTCGACCACGCCCGACAACAGCATCGCGGCCGCCCAGCTCCGCAACGGCGACATCGACTTGATGCACAACACCGAGCCGGCCGACAAGACCGAGTTCTCGACCAACCCCGACCTCACCATCCGTCGCGAGCCGCTCCCCGGCGCCGCTCTCGGCTTCGTCGCCAACCCGAAGCAGCCCGGCCTCGACGACGAGACCGTTCGACGGGCGCTGGCCCTGGCCATCGACCGCAAGGCCGTTCTCCAGCGGGCGTCTGCGATCGACGTCCCGGCGACCAGCGTGTTCGCCGCGAGCAATCCCTTCTGGAGCGACCAGTCCGACCTGATCACGACCGACGTGGACGAGGCCGAGCGCCTGCTCGACGAGGCCGGGTGGGTCAAGGGCGGGGACGGTGTCCGCGAGAAGGACGGCGAGCGGCTCTCGTTCGACCTGATCTACAGCCCCTCGACGATCTCGCACGAGCCGAACATCGCCGTCGTGCAGGCACAGTGGAAGGATCTGGGCGTCGAGTTGAAGTTCGGCAGCCTCACCGCGGCCGAGCTCAACCAGCGGCTCGTCAACGGCGACTACTCCTTCTCCTGGGGCAGCGGCACCCGCCCGGACATCGACGTCCTGCGCGGCAACTACGGCGGGCTCGACCCCGGGCTCGACCAGATCTTCTCGGCGATCCTCGCCGAGCCGGACCAGGCGGCCCGCCAGGAGCTGGCCGACCAGGCGGCGCGCACGATCCTGGAGAAGGCGTTCTTCATCCCGCTCTACGACTTCATCCAGCCGCTGGCCTACCGCAACACCACCCACATCCCGACGCTCGAGGCGAGCCACATCCCGCTGCTGAGCGACGCCTGGGTCGACCCCTCATGACCACGGCGACCGCCGTACCGGCCCTGGTGCCGAGCAGCCCCTCCCGCGGCGACACCGTGCGCACCGTCGCACGGGTCGTTGCGGGGCGGCTCGCCCACGCCGCGACCGTCGTGGTGGCGGCGTACTCCGCCTCGTTCTTCCTGCTGTTCGTGCTGCCCGGCGACGCCGTGCTGGCCCGGATCGGCACCACCGACACCGGCGGCTCCGCCGACCTGTCCACAGTCGACCTCGACTCCCTGCGCTCCGAGGTCGGGCTGAACGACAGCCTCGGCCACCAGTACTGGAGCGGGCTGACCGGGCTGCTGCACGGCGACCTCGGCCACTCGCTCATCAACGACCGGCCGGTGTCGGCGCTGCTGGGCGAGGCCCTGCCGAACACCCTCACGCTGACCGGGCTCTCGCTGCTCGTGTCCGTGCCGCTCGGGTTCCTCCTGGCCCTGCTGGCGGTCGTCCCGCGCTCGCGCCGGATCCGGTCGCTGGCCGCGCTGGTCCCGTCGACCTACGTCAGCCTGCCGGTCTTCTGGATCGGGGTGCTCTTCATCTACCTCTTCGCGATCACCCTCGGCTGGTTCCCGTCCAGCGGCAGCCAGGGTGCGGCCTCGATCGTCCTGCCGACCGCGGTCCTCGCCCTCCTCGGCGCCGCGCAGTTCGCGCAGGTGCTGATCAGCGGGCTGCGCGCGGAGGTCGGCAAGACCTACGCCGCCGTCACGGCGCCCGCCAAGGGCGCCGGCCGGACCTACACCGTGCTGCGGCACTGCGTGCGCAACGCGGCGTTCCCGTTCCTCGCCGTCTTCGGGCTCCGGGTCGGGCAGCTGCTCGCCGGCACCGCCGTCGTCGAGGTCGTCTTCTCCCGCAACGGCATCGGCCGGCTGATGGTGGAGTCGGTACGCTCCGTCGACCTCACCGTCGTACTGGGCCTGGTCGTCGTGCTCGCGCTCGTCTACGTCGTCATCAACATGGTCGTCGACGTCGGGTACGCCGTCCTCGACCCGCGCACGCGCCGGCGCGCGCCCGCCCGCACTCCCGACCGGACCCCGGAGGTGGCGTCGTGACCGACCTCGTTCATCACCCTGCGACCCCTACGGTGACGCCTGCCGTCGTGACGGCGCCCGAGCTGCTGGTGCTCGAGCCGTCGGTGGGCCGGGGGCCGACCCGGCGGCTCCGCCGGCGTCCGCGCGAACTGCACCTGCACCTGGTCCTGCTCACCCTACTGGTGCTGGTCGCGGTCTTCCCCGGCCTGGCCGCGACCCACGACCCGCTCGCGCTCGACGGGATGCCCTTCCAGCCGCCGAGCGGGTCCTTCTGGTTCGGCACCGACGAGATCGGCCGCGACCTGTGGTCGCGCGTGGTGCACGGCTTGCGCATCTCGTTCTTCTCGTCGGCCCTTGCCGTCGTGGTGGCCCTTGTGCTCGGCAGCGTGGTCGGCATCGCCTCGGGCGTGCGCCGCGGGGGCGTCCTCGACCGGCTGCTCAGCATCCTCACCGAGGCGGTCATGGCGGTCCCCGCCGTACTCCTGGCGCTCGCCGCCATCACGGCGTACGGACGCGGCGCCTACATCGCCGCGGTCGCCATCGGCGTCGCCGAGGCCACCGGGTTCGCCCGCCTGGTGCGCGGGCTGGTCATCCAGGCCCAGACCCTCGGGTACGTCGAGGCCGCCCGAACCTGCGGCACCCAGCCGTGGCGGGTGCTGACCCGGCACGTCATCCCGGCCGTCTACCCGCCGGTGCTGTCCTACACCGCCATGCACTTCGGCCTGGCCATGCTGGCGATCGGGTCGCTGAGCTACCTCGGCTTCGGCGAGGCGCCGCCCTCGCCCGAGTGGGGCGTGCTGATCGCCGGCGGGCAGAAGTACCTCGTGCACGCCTGGTGGGTGGCCATCATCCCGGGCGTCGCGCTGACGGCCGTCGTCGTGCTCCTCAACCGCATCGCCTTCCTGCTCCAGGAGAACCGCCCATGACCGTCGACACCGCGACCGCCACCTCCACCGATACCAACACCCTGCTGCGGATCGCCGGCCTCTCGGTCGGCTACCGGACCGGGGAGCACGAGCAGACCGCGCTGGACGACGTCTCGCTCGACATCGCGCGCGGTCGGGTCACCGCCGTCATCGGGGAGTCGGGCTCCGGCAAGAGCACCCTGGCCCACGCCGTCGTACGACTGCTGCCCGGCTCGGGGACGATCACCGGCGGGCGGGTGCTGTTCGAGGACGAGGACCTCCTGGCCCGCACCGACCGCGAGTTCCGGCCGCTGCGCGGCGCGCGGATCGGGTTCGTCCCCCAGGACCCGATCGCCTCGCTCAACCCCACCAAGACGATCAGCGCCCAGATCCGGGAGGCCTTCTCGCTCACGGGCTCCCGGCTCGGCGCCGACGAGGTCGAGCAGCGGATCGTCGAGGATCTGCGCGACCTCGGCTTCGCCGACCCCGGATCCCTGCTCCCGCTCTACCCCCATGAGCTGTCCGGCGGCATGCGGCAGCGAATCCTGATCGCCATCGCGTTCAGCCAGCGCCCCGAGCTGGTGATCGCCGACGAGCCGACCAGCGCGCTCGACGTGCTCGTCGGGCGCGAGGTCCTGCGCAGCCTGCACCAGGTGCGGTCCAAGCACGGCACCACCGTCGTGCTGATCACCCACGACCTGGTCCTGGCCAGCCGCAACGCCGACGACGTCGTGGTGCTGCAGGGCGGCCGGGTCGTCGAGGCCGGTCCCGTCGCGGAGGTGTTCGCCCGACCGCAGCACGCCTACACCCGGTCGCTGCTCGCCAGCTCGGCGCGGGTCACCGAGGGCCGGGTGCTGAGCATCGCCGAGGCCTACCGGCGGCACGACCGGCCGACGGACGTCGTGCCCCGCACGGAGGCGGGGGTCGCCATCGAGCTGACCGGCGTCTCGAAGGCCTTCGGCCGCGACGGCGGACATGTCCAGGCGGTCGACGACGTGACCCTCCAGGTCGCCGCCGGATCGACCTTCGCCCTGGTCGGCGAGTCGGGATCCGGCAAGACCACGACCAGCCGGATCATCCTCGGTCTCGAGCGCGCGGACGCGGGCACGGTGCGGGTGCTCGGCGAGGACGTCGGGTCGCTCGGCCGGGCCGGTGTCCGCGCCCTGCGCCGGCGGATGCAGGTCGTCTACCAGAGCCCCTACGAGTCCCTGAACCCGCGCCTCAGCCTCGGCGCGATCGTCGCCGAGCCGCTCGAGGCCTACCGGATCGGCTCGCGCGCGTCGCGGCGCACCCGCGTCGCCGAGCTGCTCGACCGCGTCCAGCTCCCCGCGTCGTACGCCGGACGCCGGCCGCAGGAGCTCTCCGGGGGCCAGCGGCAGCGGGTCGCCATCGCCCGCGCGCTGGCGCTGGACCCCGAGCTCGTCGTGCTCGACGAGCCGGTCTCGGCCCTCGACGCCACCATTCAGGCCCAGGTTCTCGAGCTGCTCCAGGACCTGCAGCGCGACCTCGGCCTCACCTACTTCCTGGTCACCCACGACCTGGCGGTGGTCGCCGACGTCGCCGGCCGAGTCGGCGTGATGCGCCACGGCCAGGTCGTCGAGCTCGGGTCGGCGGAGGACGTCGTCCTGCGTCCTCAGCACGACTACACCCAGGCGCTGCTGGCGGTCTGAGCGCCCGCCCACCGAATCCGCAGGAGGAACGAGAGACGTGTCCGGCTACGACTACGCGAGTGCCATCACCGGCTGCACCACGGAGGTGCAGGGCCGCTTCGCGCTCCGCGGCTCCTCCTTCGAGCTGCTGGCCGACGGGTCCGTCGCCTCCGGCGGTCCCGGCCGCGCGCCCGGCCCGCTCGACCTGCTGGTCTCGGCCCTGGTCGCCAACATGCTCAACGTGCTGCGCGACGGGACGCTGTCCGACCTACAGCCGGCCGACGACGAGGAGGTCGACCGCGAGGTGCAGGTGCGCGCGCGGGTCTCGCGCTACCCCGCCGGTCGGCTGAAGGTGGGCCGGCTGCTCGTCGAGGTGCTCGTCGGGGACCTCGGTCCGGCCGAAGCCGAGGAGCTGCTCCAGGAGTACCGCCGCGGCTGCCGCGTCCTGCCGGCGCTGGAGACAGTGCTCGACGTCGAGCTGTGCGCCTCCTCCCCCTCGGACGCCGCGGCATGAGCCGGCGGGCCCACACCCAGCAGCCGCTGCACGACCTGCTGGCCGAGCGGTGGAGCCCGCGCTCGTTCGAGGGCGGCCACCACCTGGCCGACGACGAGGTCACCGCCCTGCTCGAGGCGGCGCGGTGGGCCCCATCGGCGCAGAACCGCCAGCCCCGCCGCTTCGTCGCCGCCCGCCGCGGCACCGACCTGCACAACGTTCTGGTCTCGACCGCGTACGAGCGCAACCGGTGGTGGGCCGAGCGCGCCTCGCTGCTGGTGCTGGGCGTCGTCGAGCGGGTCGGCGAGGACGGCACGCCCCAGCGGTTCGCCGAGTACGACCTCGGCCAGGCGATCGCCCACCTCACCGTGCAGGCACACCACCTCGGCCTGCACGTGCGACAGATCGGCGGCTTCGACGCCGAACTCGCCGCCGAGCTGCTCGACGTCGCCCCGCCGTACGTCCCCTGGGTGCTGGTGGCCGTCGGACGGGCCACGCCGGCCGACCGCCTCGAGCCCGAGCACGTCGCCCGGGACACCGCTCCGCGGACCCGGCTGCCCCTGTCGGACCTGGTGCGTCGACGCTCCTGAAGCGGCCCGCGCCTCGCTACGCTGTGGCGACGATCCGAGACCCGAGGGACCACTGTGGCGTTCGAGAAGAAGTACAGCGACGAGGTGCGTGACGCCGCCGTACGCCGGGTCGCCGACCGGCGCCAGAACGAGCCCGGCAACCGGGCCATCCTCCGCGAGGTCGCCGAGGAGTTCGGCGTCGGGGAGCAGTCGCTGCGGATCTGGGTCAAGCGGCTCGACGACGGGATGTTCTCGACCGGCGAGGCCGCCCGGCTGCGCCAGGCGCCGAAGGAGCAGCTGCTGGCGCGGATCGCCGAGCTCGAGGCCGAGCTGGAGACGCTGCGCGAGGAGAACGCCGTGCTGCGGCGGGCGTCGATGATCTTCGCGGCCGAGGCCGCCGAGGCAGCCCGCGTGCGTTAGAACTCCACACGTGGACACCGTAGAACTTCTACGGGAGAAGTGGGCTATCTTGATAGAGATAGTGCACGCCAGTGCGCCGTGAGAGGACCCGATGCACGTCTCCCTGCACCTGAGCCCGCAGAGCCGCGACGCGGCGGACGACGCCGACGTGATGGCGGGGGTGGTCGAGAAGGCGCTGCTCGCCGAACGGCACGGTGTCGCCTCCATCGGCCTGACCGAGCACCACCTGGCCGGCTACAACACCTACGCCGACCCGTTCCTCATGGGCGCCCACCTCGCCGGCCAGCTGCGGAGCGCGCACATCTCCGTGACGGTCGCCCAGGTGGCGCTCGAGCACCCGCTCCGGTTGGTGGAGAAGTGCAACATCCTCGACCAGCTCACCCGCGGGCGCTTCCTCGTCGCCCTGGCCGCCGGGTCGGCCTCGCCCACCGAGCTCGAGGCCTTCGGGGCCGAGGGCATCGACCGCGCCCGGGTCACCGAGGAGCGGATCGACGCCGCCCTGCGGATCTGGGCGCGCGGCGACGACGACCCGCCCCTCGACATCAGCACGAGCGTCGACCGCGGGGTCGTCAGCGCCCGGGTCAGCCCCGCGTCGTACCGGCTCCCCCGACCGCTCGTCGCCCGCGCCACCCGCACCCCGGCCACCATCGAGCGGCTCGGGCGCGAGGGGGTCCCGGTGATCATGGGCCAGTGGCAGACGCTCGACGGTGACAACCGCGAGCACCTGGCGCTCTACAGCGATGCGCTGCTCGCCGGCGGCCACGACGAAACGACCGTCGAGGAGTGCCTGACCTGGCTCGGGTTCGGCCTCACCATCGTCGTCGGGGCGACCCAGCGCGCCGCTGAGGAGCGCTGGGCCGAGTACCTCGAGGTCGGCGGTGAGGGCCCGCAGCCCGGTCGCCTCGGGACGCCGTCGGCCTGGGCGAAGGAGTGGACCCACCGCGAGGTCGCCCGCGCCTCCGGCTCGCTCGTCGGCTCGCCGCAGCGGATCGTCGAGACCATCCAGGAGATCGCCGCGCAGGGCGCCCGGCACGTGCGGATCATCCCCGCCATCCCGGCGGGCCGGTCCGGCGACCGCGACGAGATCTACCGGCTGATCTTCGAGGAGGTGCTCCCTCACGTCGACGCCACTCCGCTCCCGGAGCCGGTCGCGACGCGACGCGCGACGGCGGCTCGCGAGCCTTGATCTGAGGGCTCAACGACGCCGCTGCGGTCGTCGGCGTAGCTCCGGCCTTGACCGGCATGGGCCGACGGGGCGGTCCCGCAGGCGCTGGACCGGACCGGCCTGACGCTGGCCGACATTCAGCGCACCAATTCAGCGCACCAGTCGTGTACTCGAGGGGCCGCGATCCTTCGACCCGCAGCCCCAGAGTCACCGGGCTGCGCGTGTGAGCGGTGGTTCAGTCTTCTCGCGAACCTCGTCCTCGGTGACACCGGGGGCGAGCTCGACCAGGTGCAGTCCGTCGGGCTGAACGTCGATGACGCACAGGTCGGTGATGATCCGCTCGACCACACCGCGGCCCGTGTACGGCAACGAGCATTCATCGACGATCTTGTACGACCCGTCGCGTGCGACGTGCTCCATCAGCACCATCACACGTTTCGCGCCATGCACCAGATCCATGGCGCCACCCATGCCTTTGACCATCTTCCCGGGGATCATCCAGTTCGCGATGTCACCGGCTTTCGAGACCTGCATCGCCCCCAGGATCGCAGCATCGATCTTCCCGCCACGGATCATCCCGAAGGACGTCGCCGAGTCGAAGATCGAGGCCCCGCGCCGAAGCGTGACGGTCTCCTTCCCGGCGTTCACGATGTCGGGGTCCTCCTCACCGTCGTACGGGTAGTCGCCAGTGCCGAGCACGCCGTTCTCCGACTGGAGCACCAGCTCGACGTCGACGGGGACGAAGGCCGGCACCAGGGTCGGTAGGCCGATGCCGAGGTTCACGTACCAGCCATCCGCCAACTCGGATGCGGCGCGCGCTGCCATCTCCTCACGTGACCAGCTCACCAGCTCAGACCTTCCTGACGGGGCGCACCGTGCGACGCTCGATGCGTTTGTCGGCTACCTGTTCCGGCGTCAGGGCGACCACGCGGTGGACGTAGACGCCAGGGGTATGGACGTCGTTGGGATCGATCTCGCCTGGCTCGACCAGCTCCTCGACCTCGGCGATCGTCACCCGACCGCACATCGCGGCCAGAGGGTTGAAGTTGCGAGCCGAGTAGTGGAAGACGAGGTTGCCGTGCCGATCGCCCTTCCAAGCCCGCACCAGCCCGAAGTCCGCGACGATCGCCTCCTCGAGCACATACTCGCGCCCGCCGAAGGCCCGCGTCTCCTTCGGAGGCGACGAGACCACGACGTTCCCGTCGGCGTCGTACAGCCAGGGCAGCCCACCTTCGGCGACCTGGGTACCGCCGCCGGTCGCGGTGAAGAACGCGGGAATGCCAGAGCCTCCGGCGCGCATCCGCTCCGCCAGGGTGCCCTGTGGCGTCAGCTCGACCTCGAGCTCACCAGAAAGGTACTGCCGCGCGAACTCCTTGTTCTCCCCGACGTACGACGACACCATCCGCCGGATCCGCCTCTGCGCCAGCAGCAACCCCAGACCCCAGTCATCGACACCGCAGTTGTTCGACACCGCCTCGAGGTCCGTGGTCCCGGCATCCAGGAGCGCTTGGATCAGCACCGACGGGATGCCGCACAGTCCGAACCCGCCGACCGAGAGCGTCGCACCGTCCGAGATGTCCGCGACCGCCTCCGCGGCCGATGCCACCACCTTGTCCATCACAACCGTCCTTCTCTGGGTCCTGTGGTCGATCGACGCCGGCCGGTCCCGGCACCCGTGTCACGCATGCCGCCCGCTGGTCCCGCTGCGTCCCATGACGATGCGCGTGATGGCGGTGTTGCGGCTGAGACCGAGCACCATGGCGACCACGGCCACGACATCGGCGACGGGGATCATCGTGTGCGCCGGGATCTCGTCAGTGATCCAGGCGGCCATGTCGGTGTCGACGTACGCCGGCGCGACGGCCGTCGCGGTGACCCCGTTGCCTGACTCCTCGAGGCTCACGGTCTCGACCAGCGAGAGCAGCGCGGCCTTGCTGGCGCCGTACGCCGCGAACCCGGCTTCGGCGTACGCCCCGGTGATCGAGGAGAGCGCCACGATCTTCGCGCCGCGTTCGGGATCAGCAGCCGCCGCAGCCCGTAGCAACGGGAGCGCGGACTGGATCAACACCAGCCCAGAGGTCAGGTTGACGTCGATCATCTTGTCGAAGCGATCCATCCGGACCGAGTCCACCGGTCCAGCGGTCCCGACGCCGGCGTTGACGACCAGGGCGTCCATGGAGTCCTCGAAGTGGGCCCCGTGCAGCACCATGAGCTCCGGCAGTGACCGACGGTCGGCCATGTCGCACGCAGCGTGGGCGACCCGCGGCGCTCCGGCGGAGCGCAGCTGGGAGGCGAGCGCGGCCAGGTCGTCGTCGTTGCGCGAGGTGATCGTCAGGCCGTAGCCCTGGCTCGCCAGATGCAGCGCGATGCCGCGTCCGATCCCGCGCGATGCACCGGTGACGAGTGCCGTCCTCATCGCACCGCCCCGATCCTCGCGAGCCCGGCCTCGAGGAACGGCAGGACCGCTTGGCCGGCGGTGTCGAACCCGTCGCCGGCTCCAGATCCCTCGCGGCGGCGGTGGTCGATTCCGGCGGCGATGACGGCCACCTTGAAGTGGGCGAGTGCGACGTGGAAGTCCCAGTCGGACAGCGTCCGGCCACTGAGGGTCTCGTAGGCAGCGGCGAGCTCGTCGGGCTCGGGCAGGCGGTCGCTCGTCCATGCGCTCGGGGCTCCCACGATCAGGTCGAACGCGCGGTTGCGGTAGGCGCACATCAGGGCGACGTCGGCGGCAGGGTCACCGATGGTCGACAGCTCCCAGTCGACGACCGCCGCGATGCTCGGGAACTCGCCGACCCGCAGGATGGTGTTGTCGATCCGATAGTCGCCGTGCACGATCCCGACGCGGACCTGGCCCGGCACCAGCCTCGCCAGTTGGGCCGCAAGCTCGGTGGCAGCCCGACGGGCGTCGGGCTCGGCGGTGCCGACCAGCTCCCACTGCCCCGCCCATCGCCTGACCTGCCGCGCGGCGTACCCGTCCGGGCGACCGAAACGCTCCAGCCCGATGGCCACGTGGTCGACGCGGTGCAGCGCCGCCAGGGTCTCGACGAGCTGGTCGACGACGGACCTGACCGTGGCGTCGTCGAGCCGGTCGAGGTCGTCGGCCGATTGGATCGTCGTACCCTCGACGAAGTCGGCGACGGTGTACGGCGAGCCGAGGTCGCGCTCGTCCTCCTGGAGAAGCACCGGCGCGGCGATGGGCACGGCGGTGTTCCGCAGCCCGCCTGTCACGCGGTGCTCCCGCGCCACGTCGTGCGCCGATGGCGTACGACCCGTGCGGGGTGGCATCCGCAACACCCAGCGCGAGATCCCGTCGTCGAGCCGGAAGGTGAGGTTGGAGCGACCACCGGCGATCTGGGTGGCGGCCAGGGGTCCGGCGAGCTCGACTCCTACGGACTCGAGGCGTGCGGCCACCGCGTCCCGCTCCCCCGACGTCAGCCCGCTCACCCGGCACCACCGGCCTGCGCTGCCGTGATCGCCCTGACCGCACGGCGCGAGATCGACCACCTGTGCACCTCCGAGGGACCGTCGTAGATCCGGAACGGCCGGATCTCCCGAGCGATCTTGGCCACCGGCAGATCTCGGGAGACGCCGAGACCGCCACACATCTGCGTCGCCCGGTCGACCACCCGGTCGAGCGCCTCGGCCGCGAACGTCTTGGCGATCGACGTCGCCTGCGACGCGCGACCACCGCCGTCGAGCTCACGGCAGGCCTCCAGGAGCAGTGCCCGGGTCGCCGCCAGGTCGATCTCGTTGTCGGCGATCTGCTGCTGCATCATTCCGAGGTCAGCCAGGCGCGAGCCGAACGCCTGTCGGCCGGCGACGTGGCCGACCGCCACCTGGTGGGCGCGCACCGCCGCGCCCAGCCACCGCATCACGTGGGTCATCCGTGCCGGACCCAGCCGTACCTGCGCGTAGCGGAACCCCTCGTCGACACCGCCGAGCACGTCGGCGTCGGCGACGAAGACGTCGGTGAAGGTCATCTCGCAGTGCCCACCAAGCATCGAGCGGTCGACCGTGCCGATGTGCCGGAGCACCTCGATCCCCGGCGACTGCGCGGTCGCGAGGAACATGGTCGCTCCACCCCCGTCACCCGGGTCACCGCTCGTGCGCGCCATCACGACGAAGAAGTCGGCACCGTCCGCACCGGTGATGAACCACTTGCGACCGTTCACGAGCCAACCACCGTCGACCTTGGTGGCCCGCGTCAACAGCGCGGAGGGATCCGAACCAGCCCCCGGGGCCGGCTCGGTCATGGCGAAGGCCGAACGGACCTCTCCGCGGACCAGCGGTGCCAGGAAGCGGTGGCGCTGGTCCTCGGACGCGGCGTGGTCGAGCATGTGGACGTTGCCCTCGTCGGGTGCGTTGATGTTCAGCGCGACCGGGCCGAACAACGAGTGTCCGGCCGCTTCGAACACCGGCGCACGCTCCTCCATGTTCAAACCGAGTCCGCCGAACTCGGTCGGACCGTGGGGAGCGAAGATGCCGAGATCCCGGGCGGCAGCTTGGAGACGAAGCCGGAGGTCGTCACCACCCGCGAGTTCGATGTCCCCGTCGTGCTTGTCGTCGATCGCGATCACTTCGGTCCGGATGAACTCGTCCGTGGTGATCACGAGTTCGGCTAGGTCTCTCATGACGGCGGATCCTCGAATCCGACCGACCGACCTCTGCTATCGGTAGTGCTCACAGGGCCACTCCGCGCACGGCGAGCACGGTCTCGTGACTCGGCGTCCATCGAGGCGACTCGTCCTCTTCGGTCGCCGGACAGTACGCGACCGCAGGAATCGACCTCACTGTTCCGCCGTACTCGGCGTAGGTCTGGCGAAGGCAGACCCGGTAGATGATTCGGCGAGGCGTTGAGAGGACATGGGTCATCGCTGGGCTCCCGTGGGTGGCTCGGGGTCGAAGACTGCACCAGACCCCCGAACGAAGGCCTCCTCGGACTCGCTCACCCCGAGCTCGGCAAGCAGCGCTGCGGTGTCACTCCCCGGTACGGCGAAGGTGTTCATCGGCAACGGCGCACCGTCCACGTGGATCGGCGTGCCGATCTGCGGGACCGGGCCCAGGTCGGGATGCTCGACCTCGCCCACCATCGCGCGGTGCAGCACGTGAGGGTCGGTGACCAGCTCGGGCAGCGTCAGCACCGCCGTGAGGGCGAGCCCGTGCTCCGAGCTGACGGCGATCCACTCGTCACGCGTGCGGCTCGAGAAGATCGTCGCCAGCTCAGTCCGCAGGACCTCGCGTCCGCCGCGGTCAGCAGGGATCTCGACGAGGTCCGGCCGCTCGACGTACTGACAGAACGCCTCCCACAGCCAGGGCTCGACCGCGCCGAGCACCACCGCCTGGCCGTCGGCGGTGGCGTACGGCGAGCTGGTCGGCGAGCCCCCGAACTCGTCGATGTCGAGGGGGTCGTCGATCCCGTCGCGCCAGAGGTACTGCGCCGGATAGCCGAGCATCGAGACGACAGAGTCCTGGATCGAGATGTCCAGCACCGCGCCGAGCCCCGTGGCGTCGCGCCTGCGCAGCGCCGCGAGCATCGCGATGACGGCGTACAGGCTCGCGACGGAGTCGCCCAACGGGAAAGGGAGAATGGCAGTCTGCCCGTCGTGCGCGGCCGCCATCGCCGCCGTGACTCCGCCCATCGCCTGGTAGTTCATCTCGTGGCCCAGCAGGGGCGCGTTCGGACCGGTCTGCCCGAAGCCGGTGACCGACGCGTAGATGAGGTCCGGATTGACCGCAGCCAGGCTGGGCTGGTCGAGACCGAGGCGCCCGGCGACGCCGGGCGCGAATCCCTCGACGACGATGTCGGAGTCGGCCACCAGGCGGAGCAGCAGGTCCTTGGCCCCGGGGCGCCGGAGGTCGAGCCCCAGGCTCCGCTTGTTGCGGCTGTGCCAGAGCCAGCGAGGGTGCTCGTTCGAGGTGAGCAGCCGGATGTCCTCGCGGAAGGCCGACCGGGGCCGGTCGACCTGGATCACGTCGGCACCCAGGTCGGCCAGGATGGTGGTGCCGAACCGAACCGGCGAGAAGGTCGAGAGGTCGACGACCCGCACGCCAGCGAGGAGCCCGATCGCCTCAGCCATGCCGAACCTCCAACGCAGAGTAGCGATGGACGCCGTCGACCGTGGCCTCGACGATCCGGCTCTGTTCTACCAGCACCCGCAGGTGGGCTGCGGTCTCGACGATCGCCAGCATCTGGTGGAAGGCTGGCATCGTGTCGTAGGAGATCTCGCGCCTTGTCCAACCCAGGCTGCGCGCGACGTCGAGCCCCGTAGATCGCCCCTCGTCCACGCGCTGCACGATCGCCCCGAGTCGGTCGTCGTGGAAGAGCAACAGCTCGTCGACTCGCGCGTGCGAGGAAGGCGACACCGGCCCGTGCGCCGGCAGCAGCAACGTGTCGGGGAGCATCCGGACCCGTCGCAGCGACGCGAGGAAGTCCGCCAGCGGCGAGCGACCGGGGATCGGCTCCAGCCCGATGGAGGGCGTGATGTGCGGCAGCACGTGGTCGCCGGCGAACAACAGCGCCTGGTCGGCGTCGTGGAAGACCACGTGACCCTGGGTGTGACCGGGGGTGTGGATGGCGCGCAGCCGGCGGGTCCCGACCGAGATCTCCTCGTCGTCGAGAATCCACCGATCGGGTGCCGCCCAGAGCTCGAGCTCCATGCCCTGGCCGCTGGCCTCCTGAGCGACCCGGTCGGCGAGCTCGTCGGCTCCGTTGCGGCGCAGCTCGGCCAGCTGGGACCTGAACGCCTTCCAGCCGGGGTCGCTCAGTGCGGTCACCGAGGCCGCCTCGCGGATCCCGAGGGACACCGTGGTCCCGAACTCCTCGCGGACCTGGGTGGCCAGCGTGTAGTGGTCGCGGTGGGCATGGGTCACCAGGAACTCGCGGACGTCGCGCAGGCCGTAGCCGATCGCGGCCAGCGACTCCTCGAGCTGGGACCGGCACCGTCGCAGCGCCTGACCCGCATCGACCAGGGTCAGGCCGTCGGCCCGCTCCAGCGCGTAGACGTTGACGGCGGCGAGCTCGTCGGGGAGGGGCAACGGCATCCGATGCACGCCCGGCGCCACCAGCTCGCTGGCCGGATCCGACCAGCGAGCGACCGAGACGGTCGAGTCAGATGACACCGGCAGCCAAGATCTCGTGCCGCGGGTAGAAGTCCAACGCCTCCGGGCCGTTCTCGGTGATGACGACCATCGTCTCGAGCCGGACCCCCGACTGGCGGTGCTGTCCCTCGATCCCCTCGACCGCGATGACCATGCCGGGCTGGATCTCCTCCGGGTGCTCGAAGGACCACTGACGGTTGATGATCGGGGGGTTGTAGTGCACAAATCTGGATCCCGCGTTGACCAACCCGATCCCGTGGCCGAACTCGATGGTCAGCAGCTCTGCCTCGTCGGCGTAGCCCCACTTGCTGGCCGGAGCGAAGTGCTTCGCCGCGTCCGCGGTCGACGCACCGGGCTGGAGCTCGCCGATCACCGAGTCGAGGCGGTCGCGGAGGGTGTCGTACCAGCCGGCCTCCTCACCGGTCGCCCGGCGCCCGACGACGTATTGCCGGTAGAGACAGGCGGTGTAGCCGAGGTAGGAGCTGCCGCACGTGAGCACGTACGCCAGGTCGCCCCACTCGATCCGGCGGTCACTGCTGCTGATGCCGCGCTCGAAGGCCAGCGGACCCGCCATCACCTTGGAGGCGCCGAACTCGGAGCCGGCGTCCTCGACGGCTCGCTTGACCTCCTTGGCGACGGTCGACTGCAGGATGCCCGGGCGGAGCACCTCGAGCGCGCGGTGGAACCCGGAGGAGCTGATCGACGCGATCATCTTGAGGCAGTTGATCTCGTCGGGGGTCTTGATGCGCGCGCTCTCCATCATCAGCGGGAGACCGTCGATGGTGTCGATGCCGACTGCCTGCAGCGCGCCGATCGCGCGGGCACCGAACTCGCTGACGGCGAGCGGCTCCCGCTCGAGCCCACGTTCGCGCAGCTCGGCGGCGATCTCGTCGGCGAACAGCTTCGACTCGGCTTCCGCTGCCGAGATCGGCGTCGGGCCCTCCAGCCAGGACCGGGCGATCCGCCACTGCGAGATCCACGGCGCCTGGTCGGGCATCTGGTGGTACGAGCCGGCGGGCGCGTAGACGACTGCCGGGTGGTCGGCGAAGAAGAGCGCGTAGCCGGCCTGGAGCTGGAACTCGGACCAGAAGAACCCGGTGAGGTAGCGCACGTTCTCGGCGCCGGTCACGAGTACGGCGGGGATGTTGTTGGCCCGC
The DNA here is from genome assembly GCF_039543845.1 of Nocardioides endophyticus. Classification (NCBI taxonomy): domain Bacteria; kingdom Bacillati; phylum Actinomycetota; class Actinomycetes; order Propionibacteriales; family Nocardioidaceae; genus Nocardioides; species Nocardioides endophyticus. The sequence goes on from NZ_BAABKN010000005.1 coordinate 406,511, forward strand.
ATCACCGAGCGCATCCGCTCGGCGCGCGCCTCCCGCATCCGGTTGGTGTCGATGCCCTCGTGCGTGTCATTGGTGTGGGGTCCGAAATGGAGCTTGTCGGAGTAATTCAGCGGCGGCACGACGTGGTCATGCTCGGGCATGGTGGACACTGCTTCTCCTGTCGATGGTTGGAAATGGCTCGGCTCGGCTGCCGGGCGGTTCCGGTAAGGGGTAGGCCGGGTCAGCGATCCGCCGCAGCGAACTCCGCCTCGATCGTCTTGTGGAAGTGCTGGAGCGCCGGTTCGTTGCGGCCGAAGTAGAAGGTGTCGAGGACACCCTCGGCGATGTTGCGGTGCACCTCTTCCGCCATCGGGATGTCCTCGGCGGTGAGGATCCACTGAGTGTTGTGAAACCGCTTCTCGTGCACCTCGGGCGACACCCAGTCGCTGTAGGCGAAGTAGTTGTGGTGCATCACGTTCTCCCCGACGTTCTTGCCGGGCAGCAGCAGCGAGTACTCCACGTGGTCCTGCATCACCGAGAGGATGACGTTGGGGAACAGCACGTAGATCAGCTGGACGTGCCGCATCAGCGGCCAGGTGTCCTCGGGCGTGTCCGCCAGCTCGGAGACCCGGCGACCGAGGAAGCCACTCATGCTGTGCGGGCCGTAGGTGTCGAAGGTCGCCTGGTTCGAGTTGTTGTACTTGGCGACGGTCGTCTTGTGCAGCGACGCGAAGTGGTAGGGCTCGAGGTAGCCGTCGACCGCGAGCTTCCAGTTGGACGCCGTCACGACGGGGGTGTGGATGGCCGGCGCTTCGAGGCCGGCATCGAAGCCCCACTCCTCGAACTGGGGCGCGAGGCCGGACAGCACCTCGTCGACGTCGATCGGGGTCGGGTCCTCCACCAGTCGAGTACCCCGGACGAAGACCAGGCCGTACTTCTCGGCGACGGCAACCTGGGCCAGCCCGGTGCACGAGGGATCCAGCTGACCGAAGTTGTCGCCACCGCGGATCTTGCGCAGCGAGCCGTCGAGGTCGTACGCCCAGCCGTGGTACTTGCACACGAACGTCCGGGCCGCCCCCGCGTCGTACGCGACGTTGGCACCGCGGTGGAGACAGGCATTGACGAACGCGCGCAACGTGCCGTCGGCCTGACGAGCGATCACGAGCGGGCACCCGGGCAGGTCGAGCGTCTTGTAGGAGCCGGGAGTCGCGAGCTCGACGCTGAGCCCGGCGAAGACCGGCCGCCTGCGGAACAGCACGTCCTTCTCGCGGTCGAAGCGGTCGAGGTCCAGGTAGCGGCTGGTCGGCTGCTCATAGATCTCGGCCGCCTGGTCGTTGGCGTGGTTCTGGATCAGCGCCAACCCTCGACGAGCGACCTCCAACGCCTTGGTGTGCCGTTGTCGCGGCGAGTACCGGTCCGGGGTCTCGATCTGGGCGGTCACGGACAGCTCCCTCAGCTCTTGGAATGAACGACTTACACTGTGAGTGCATGTTTGCAGGCGATCTGGCGAGTGTCAAGGGTCACAGGTGCGCTGGAATCCGGCTCAGGAATCGCTCAAGCGCACAAAAGAAATGTACTGGTGCTTCACGCGGCGGCTACTGCTGGTGCATGATTGGTTCTACTTTCAGCCGAAAGGTGGGTAGGGATGCAGCAACTCAGGGTTGACCTTGACCTGTGTGAGGGCTACGGCAACTGCGTCTTCGAGGCCGAGGACTACTGCGAGCTCGGGGACGACGACGTCGTCGTCCTCCTGCAGACCGAGGTCGCCGACGAGGACCTCGAGAGGGTCCAACTGGCCGTCGGCAGCTGTCCGGTCTCGGCGCTGCTGCTCACCCAAGCGCCCGGCTCGTGAGCGGAACCCTCGTCGTCGGTGGCTCCATCGGGGGCGTCCGCACCGTGCAGCAGCTGCGCCGGCTCGGGTACGACCGACCGGTGACCCTCGTGGAGGCCGAGCCGCACGCGCCGTACGACCGTCCGCCCCTGTCGAAGGAGGTCCTGCACGACGAGACGTGGACCGTCCCCACGCTGCTCGACGCCGAGGCCGCCGCGGACCTCGATGTCGAGCTGCTGCTCGGCTCCGCGGCCGTCACGGCCGACCTGGAAGCCCGACGCGTCACGCTCGCCCACGGCCGGGAGCTCGCCTATGACTCCTTGGTCGTGGCCACGGGTGCCCGCGCGCGTAGGTCGCCGTGGGCGGACCAGCCGCGGGTGCACGAGCTCCGCACCTGGGACGACGCCCGCGTGCTGCGCAACGTGCTCGACACTGCGGGCTCCGTGCTCGTGATCGGCGCCGGGTTCATCGGTGCCGAGGTCGCTGCAGCCGCCCACCACCGCGGGCTCAGGATCGATCTCGTCGACGTCGCCCCTGTCCCCATGAGCCGCCATCTCGGTGACGAGGTGGGCGCGCTCTTCGTCGATCTCCACCGACGTCATGGAGTGAGCGCCCACTTCGGCACCGGCGTCGAGGTCCTGGAGTCGCCGGAGGACGCGGTCACCGTGCGCCTGGGCGACGGGACCGTCCTGACCGCAGATGCTGCGGTCGTCGGACTCGGCACCGAGCTCAACACGGACTGGCTGCTCGGCTCGGGACTCACCGTGGACGACGGCCTCGTCTGCGACGCGTTCTGCCAGGCAGCGCCTGGCGTCTTCGCGGTCGGCGACGTCAGCCGGTGGTGGCACCCGGGCCTGGGGCGTCTCGTCCGCACGGAGCACTGGACGAACGCGGTCGAGCAGGCGGCGGTCGTCGCCCACAACATCGCCCGTCCCGACGAGCAGAAGGAGCACTGCCCGGTCGGCTACGTCTGGAGCAATCAGTACGACTGGAAGGTGCAGATCGCCGGGCGTCCCGGCGACGGGATCCACCACGAGCTGGTGGCTGGCAGGGACGATGACCAGTTCGCCGCGTTGTACGTCGGCGCAGACGCCCGGCTGTGCGGCGTCCTGACGGTGAACTGGCCGGCAGCATCGGTGCGCGGACGCAAGGCCCTCGCCAGTCCCACCGACCTCGAGACCGCACGCGAAGTGCTATTTCCGGTCCGGTCGACACCGGCCGTAGGAGCGAGAGGAACAGAGCCAGGTTGACGACTCAGAAGTCTTCGCGTCGTGTGGAGGTCGCGCGGCGCTTTGCGCAGGGGGACCCAGGCGATAGCCTCCCCATCATGGTGCACCCCGAGGACGGCCTCGACGCTGTCCAACTGGGTGGCATCATCCGCGAGCGCCGCCAGGCCCAGGGGATGAGCCTCTCCCAGCTGGCCGAGCAGGCTGGCGTGTCCACCAGCTTCGTCAGCCAGGTGGAGCGCGGAGTTGCCAACCCGACCCTGTCCAGCCTCAAGTCGCTCGTGGGCGCCCTGAACTTCTCGGTCGGGGCGCTGCTCGAGAGCACGGTCCCACCGAGCACCGGCGGCGACAACGAGATTGCGGTCCTCCGTGCCGGTGAGCGCAGGCGGATCGTCTATCCCGGCACCAAGATCGCCAACGAGCTGCTCTCTCCCAACCTCCAGAAGAGGATGGAGATCATCTGGGTCGAGGCGGCACCGGGCCAGGGCAGCGGCGGTCACCCGCACGTCCACGAGGGCGAAGAGGCCGGCATCGTCATCTCCGGCGCCATGAAGTTCCACGTGAACGGCGAGGAGATCGTGCTCAACGCGCGCGACGCCATCTACTTCCCGAGCACCAACCCGCACTCGTGGGAGAGCGTCGGCGACGAGGATCTCGTGGCGATCTGGGTGATCACACCCCCGACGTTCTGACCAGCCCTCCGCCTACCCGCGGTCAGCCCGGCGCAGCAGGGCGGTCCCGGCAGCGAGGGCGGCATGCACGGCGGCCACGCTGCGCGACACGGTCTCTGTGCCCTCGCGCTCCACGAGCGCGACGGAATGCACCGTGTTGCCGTCGACGACCCCGGGACGACGGTTGTCGTGCACGAGGAACGGACGCAGCAGGTCGTCCTGAGGCGGGATGCTGACCACCAGGATCCCTCGTAGGTCGCCCTCGAGGCCGCTGCCGACGACGTGCTGGACGACGACCCGGTCCGGAGGTGGGTAGATCCGTTCGGCGAGCCACGCGCGTACATCGTCCTCGAGGTGACCGGGCAGGAACGGCTCGAGGGTCGCTCCGTCCTCGCCCCTGCCCACGCCGACGACGACGGCTCCACCCCTCACCGAGTTGGCGAGGGCGCAGAGGTCCGCGACGAACAGCTCGACCTCCTCCGGCTCGGGGGGCGCCGGCCACAGCTCGAGCACGGCGGAGGGCTGCCACCCCAGGACGCTGTGCGTGTCCCGCTGCGCGAGAAGCTCGCGGACGGCTCGCTCACCGCCCCACCCGCTCATCGACAGCTCGGCCGTCCGGAGCGCTCGCTCCCCGAGCTCGACGAGGTCGGCGACGACCGCACCTTGGTCGGCCACCTCGAAGGCCGCGTTCCACACGTCGGGCAAGGACCTGGCCCGATCGTTGAAGACGTCGGTCAGCACGACGCCGTAGCTGCCCGCCCAGGCGTCCAGCACCCGCCGTACGGTGTGCGCCCACGCGCCGGGCACGGCGGTGACGTCCACCCCCTGGAACTCGATCTCGAGGGTGACGCGGCCGTCGGCCCATACCTGGATCTCGACCGGCTCCCGGTTCGAGAGCTCCGGGTGGAAGTCGTCGTGGCTGTCTCGTGAGACGACGAGCGAGGCCACGGGGAACGGCGCCCTGGCGTCGGCACCCGCGGGTGCCGTCAGGTGATCCTCCGGCTGCCACCCGGTCAGCACGGAGTCGATGAGCAGGTCCACCGGCATCTCCCCCACGGCCTCCAGCGAGGCGAAGCAGACGTCCGGGTACAGCACCGCGACGTCCGGCCGGTCACCGAGCCTGAAGCGCTCGATCCCGGCTTTCAGGTCTCGTCCCGTGGTCGAGGTCATCGCCCGCCCCCGGGCCGGACGATCACACGCCGTACCGCCTCGGAACCCGCGTGGAGCAGGTCGAGGGCTGACGCACTGTCCTCCAGGCTGAACTCGTGGGAGATGGACTGGCTGAGGTCGAGCCGGCCCGCGGCGACGAGGTCGACCAACCGTTCCAGCTCGTCCATGCGGAAGCCGCCCGAGCCGATCAAGGAGACCTCGCGTCGTGCCAGGGCGCCGGAGGGCGGCAGCACGACGTCGGACTCGGACAGGCCCACCACGACCAGCCGACCGCCCTTGGCGACCGTGCCGAACGCTGCGCGGATGGCCGGCGAGGAGCCGACGAACACACCGGCGAGGTCGACCCCGGACCCGCCGTTGGCCTCCCGCACCAGGTCGGAGAGACGAGGGTCGGCGGCATCGAAGACGTGGTCGGCGCCGAGCGCCTTCGCGTGCACGAGCTGCTCACTGCGGGTGTCCACGGCGATGACGGTCCCCGCCCCGAAGGCACGCGCGAGCTGGAGGGCGTGCTGGCCCAGCCCGCCGATCCCGAAGATGGCCACCGACTCGCCCGGACGCAGGCCTCCGCGGTCGAAGAGCGCGTGGAACGGAGTGGCGACCGCGTCGGTGAGGATCGCCCCGATCGGATCGGGGACGCTGGCAGGCAACCGGACCAGGTTGCTCACCGGAGCCGTCATCAGCTCGGCGACCGCACCGTCGTGGTGCATTCCGATGATCGTCGCCCGCGAGCAGATCTCGCTCATCCCGCGGGTGCACAGCGAGCAGGTGCCGCACGACACGATCGAGTTGACGATGACCCGGTCACCGAGCTCCCAGCCGTCGATCTCAGGGCCGAGTGCGGCGACCACGCCCGCCGGCTCATGGCCCAGCGTGGTGGTGCCGGGGCGGGTCAGCCGGTCCTGGGGCCGGAACGCACAGGCGACATCGGTACCGCAGAGGCCGGCGGCGGTGATCCTCAACAGCACCTCACCCGGACCCGGGACGGGCTCCGGTACGTCGACGACGTGCGCGCCCGCCTCGTCGCGAGTCACCCGTAACGCTCTCATCGCGCGCCTCAGACCCGCCCGTAGTCGTCGAGGAGTACCTCGGCCCGGCCGGCCGCCGTGGTCTCGCCGAGCTGGTTGGTGGCGGTCAGCTCGAGGGAGATGTGCGGTCCGTCCACAGACGTGACCGTACCGCCGATCCGGATGACGTCGCCGAAGACCTCGGGCAGGTTGAGCCGCACGTCAAGCCCGGACAGGAAGGCTGCGTCGCCCATCCAGTTGGTCACGCAGTGCGCGAACCAGCCCACCCGCTGCGGTCCGTTGTTGTAGGCCCCCGGCATGCCCAGCTCATGGGCGGCTGCGGCGTCCTGGTGACCGATGCTGGGCAGCACCCGCTCCTGGAAGTACGACGGGTCGTAGTTGGACGGCAGCCGCTCCGGGGACCGGAAGGCCCAGTCACGGTACTTCTGCGCCATCTCGACGGACTTGTAGCCCGGGCTACCGGGGCACCCGGCGTAGTAGGCGGTCATGTCGATGCGACCGATGGGGCCCTTGACCACAGTCGGGACGACGTCACCGACCGTCGCGGTCAGCGGCGCGGCTCCGCGTCGGTACTCACCGACGGCCTCGGCGCGGATCGCCGTGAGCTCGTCGTCGGACCACACCGTCTCTCCCCGCGCCTCGAAGGCCAGCCCGGTCGAGGCCGCTCGACGCGGCACGCGGAAGGTCCGCGCGACCGACTCGGCCACCACCTCCCCGTCAGCCGTCTCGTAGCGGCAGAGCGCTGACTGGATCACCATGTCGGGGGCGATGCGACCCGACTTGCGGACGATCGGGCCGAAGGAGGCACTGGCGACCAGCCGCTCACCGCGGCGCAGCCGTCGGTGGAAGGTCCACTCGGTGCCGGCGTAGATCGGCTGAACTCCCGGCAGCCCGGCCCCGATCGCCCCGTCGAAGGCGGTGAACGGGAAGGTCGGCGGGGCGAGGAGGTCGCCGTACGGCGTGGCCGCGGCGTAGTCGGGGTCGCAGAACAGCGGGTTGTCGTCGCCGAGGCCCCAGGCGTAGTGGCGCACGGAGTCCCATGACGCCTCGTAGTTCCACTGCTCGACCCGGATCGGGGTGCCCTCGAGCGCCTCGACCCGGTCGATCTCTGCCGGCGAGATGTCGGCGATCAGGTCGAAGGAGACGGGCGGGGCGGTGGTGTCGCTCATGGCGTCCTTTCAGGGTGGGTGACGACCGCGCTGCGGCCGACGGCGTCGATGAGGGTCAAGCCCCGCTCATGGACGATGACGGGATTCATCTCGAGGAACTGGAGGCCGTCGCGGCCGACGGCGTCGAGGCAGTCGCCGACCAGCTCGGCGAGCCTGACCACGTCGTACGTCGGTCCTCCGCGGTAGGCGGCCAGCAGCTTCCCGATGCGCGAACGTCGGAGGACGTCGACCCGTCGATCGGCGTCCCAGCCGTGCCAGATCGCGGTCTGGCCGGACAGTAGCTCGGCCAGGGTGCCGCCTGGTCGCACGAAGGCGACCGGTCCGAACTCGGGGTCGTCCAGGACCGACAGCAGCACCTCGAAGCCGGGCGCAGCGAAGCCCTGCAGCATCAGCGCGTCCCCGTGCCGGGTGCAGATCTCGCCCACGACCGGGAGCGCCTCGGCCAGCTCCCGGGGGTCGCGGACGACTCGCACCGCACCCAGCTCGGTGCGGTGCTCGATCGTCCGGCCGGCCGCCTTCACGACCAGCGGCAGGCCGAGCTCGGCCGCGGCCCGCTCGCCGGCCGCGTGGTCCATCGGCTTGTCGAGCACCCGTGACCGCGCCCACGGCAGGCCGGCGGGAAGAGCCTGGGCGATCCACTCGAGGCCGCGCAGCTCACCGGCGTCCCCGTCACCGTCCACCGGAGGGTGTGGGGCACCGTCATCGTCTTCCGGCGTCTCCTGGGCCGCGACCGCGGCCACGGCAGCAACTGCCCGCTCGACGGTCGGGAGGTAGGCGATCCCTGCTCTGCTGAGCTCGAGGGTGAGAGCGACCGGGATCTGGTCGTCCTCGGACAGCGAGGTCAGCACGATGGGCTGGTGGGTGGCTGCCGTCGACACCTTCGCGACGAGCTCCTCCCGCTCGTGCGCGAGCGAGGACTCGACGCCGATGACCACCTCGGAGTCCGAGCCGGACGCCACGGCGACCAGGGTGTCCGTGAACACCTCGGTCTCGCCGATGAAGGGGACGTCGAGCGGGTTGGCGAAGTGCAGGCGCGGATCGAGCGGGACCCCACGCCCCGGCTCCGCCATCCGCAACCGCCCGTCCTGGGCCACCCGGTCCGCGCCGATCACGCCGGCGGCGCCCGAGACCGACACGACGCTGACCCGCGGGCGAGGACTCCCGGCGAGCTTCGACCCGACGCCGGCCAGCACCAGCGCGTCGGCGAGCTCCGCAATCGAGGAGACCAGGCGGGCGCCCATCTCGCGCAGGATCGCGTCGGCAGCGTCCGAAGACCCGACGATGCGGCCGGTGTGGCCGGCCGCGGCACGACGACCGCTGTCGCTCTGGGCGGCCTTGAGGACGAACAGCGGCTTGGCCGTCCGGCGGATCGCCTCGTCGAGTCGTCCGAGCCAGGCCGGATCGGTGACGCCCTCGAGGAAGACCCCGACCGCCTCCACCTCGTCGAGGGCCAGCAGGCCGGTCGTGAGCTCGACCGCCCCGGTGTCGACCTCGTTGCCGGTGCTGAACCACTGGTGCAGTCCGACGTGCCGGCGGATCAGGGTCTGCAGCAGGCTGTTGCCCAGGGCGCCGCTCTGCGTCACGAGGCCCACCCGTCCCGGTAGGGGGATCTCGTTCTGGAGCACGCTGGAGAAGGTGAGGTACGACGCTGCCGGGACGCCGAGGGTCCCCACGCAGTTCGGCCCGATCACCCTCATCGCAGATCCCGCGACGAACTCGTCGAGCTCCTGCCGCGCCTGCGCACCGCGGTCCTCGAACCCGCTGCCGATCACCACGGCGGCCCGGACGCCTACTCGCTCGGCGTCACGGAGCGCCTGGACGGCCGCCGCGGCGGGTAGGGCGACCAGCGCGACGTCGACCTCGCCGGCAGGCAGCTCGGACACGCCGCGCACCGTCGGCACACCGGGCAGGTCGCTGCGTGCGTTCACGGCGTACAGCGCGCCGGAGTAGCCGAGCCTCGAGAGGTAGTCGAGAGGGCGGCCGGAAAGCCGGGTCCGATCGGCCGAGGCCCCGATGACCGCAACGCTCTTCGGGCTGGCCAGCAGCTCGACGAGCGCCTCTCCCTCGAGCCTCATCCGTGACCACCTGTCCATTCGTGGCGACACCGCGCCGCCGTTCGATTCACAGTACAACAGATTACACTGTCAGTGCAATCTCTCTATTCGCTGACGCCCGGGCACGTCCTGGGCGCGCCTCCCCCGCCCTGCTCAGCGCCGCGGGTTCACCAGGCCGGAGCGCTCTTGGGCGATCGTGATGAAGGGGTCGAGGGCGGCCGGGTTCGCGAGCGTGCCCCGACTCGTGACCGTGTCCGGGTCGGCGCCCTCGAGGATCCGACGAACCGGCACCTCGAGGCGTTTGCCCGTGAGGGTCTTGGGCAGGTCCGGGACGGCCTGCACTACGTCGGGCACGTGGCGCGGGGACAGCCGGCTGGACAGCTGTGCACGGATGACCGCGAGGAGCTCCTCGTCGAGGACGGCGCCGTCCTCCAGGACGAGGAAGAGCATCAGCTCGCCGTCCTTGCTGGTGCCAGTCTGCACGTGGACGACGAGCGCCTCACGTACCTGCGGCAGCGCGTCCAGCACCGTGTAGTACTCGGAGGGCCCGAGCCGCACGCCGGCTCGGTTGAGGGTGGCGTCCGACCGACCGATGACCGAGCACGACCCGTTGTCGTAGAAGATCACCCAGTCCTGTTGGTCCCACACCTCGGGGAAGTTCGCGTAGTAGGTCTCGCGGAGCCGGGTGCCGCCGGCGTCCCCCCACAGCGCCTTGGGCATCGACGGCAGCGGCGTGGTCACGACCAGCTCTCCCGGGACGCCGATGACCGGGTGACCGACCTCGTCCCACGCCTCGACGCGGACGCCGAGGTAGACGCAGGCCTGGCGGCCGGAGTAGACCGGCACCAGCGGTGAACCACCGATGAAGGTGCCAGCGACGTCCGTGCCGCCGCTGGAACAGCCGACCAGGATGTCTTCCTTGACCTCGCGGTACCACCACTCCCACCCGTCAGGCGGGAACGGCGACCCACCCACCATCCCGACCCGCAACGACGACAGGTCGAAGTCGCGGCCGGGATGGATCCCGGCGTCCTTGCAGGCGAGCACGTAGGCGGTGGACGCCCCCAGGTGGGTCACCCCGAGGTCCTGGACCAGCTCCCACTGCTTGTCCAGGCCGAAGGCGGTCGGACTGCCGTCCATCACGACGATCGAGGCCCCCATCGTCAGGGCCGAGACGGTGATGTTCCAGACGACCCAGCCGGTCGTGGTGAACCAGAAGAACCGGTCGCCCGGGCCGAGGTCGGCCTGCATCCCGAGCCACTTGTGGTGCTCGAGGAGTGGGCCTCCGTGGGAGTGCGGCACCGCCTTCGGCAGTCCGGTCGTGCCGGATGTGAACAGGACGTAGAGGGGGTGGTCGAAGGGGACCGACTCGAAGGCCATCGGGCCGCTCGTGGAGAAGACGTCATTCCACGCCATCATCTCGGGCGGTGTCGCCGCGGACTCGTCGAGGTACGGCAACCAGATCGCCGTCTCGAGGCTCGGCAGCGCCGCCCGGATGTCGGCGACGTGACTGGTCCGATCGAAGTCCTTGCCCCCGAACCGGTAGCCGTCGATGGCGATGAGCAGCTTGGGCTCCACCTGGCTGAGCCGGTCGACCACGCTGTTGACGCCGAACTCGGGCGGGCACACCGACCAGATCGCACCCAGGCTGGCGACGGCCAGGAACGCGGCGATGGTCTCGGGGATGTGCGGCAGGTAGCCCGCTACGCGGTCGCCCTTGCCGATGCCCAGCTCGACGAGGCCGGCTCGCACCCGGCCAACCATCTCGCGGAGCTCGGCCGCCGTCACCTCGTGGTTGCCGCGCACCTCGCTGATCGCCTGGATGACGACGTCGTCGGGCATGCACCGGAAGATGTGCTCGGCGTAGTTGAGCGTGGCTCCGGGGAACCAGACGGCGTCGGGAACGCGACGCGTGGTCAGGACCTGGTCGGGCTGGGAGTCGAAGCGCACGTCGCAGAACTCGGCGAGCTCTGCATAGAAGTCCTCGATGTGATCGACCGACCAGGCCCAGAAGGCGTTGTAGTCGGGCAGGTCGACGCCGTACTTCGCCTCGACGGTCGTCAGGAGCTGCCCCATTCGGGTCGCCTCCCGGGCGTCGGGCGCTGGCGTCCAGAGCACGTCTCCGTCCATGTCTCCATCTCCCCTGCCGTGTTCTGTCAGAACATTGATTACACTGTCAGTGCAGACTGGCCGATTCGCCGGCCTGTGTCAAGGGTCACAACTGGTGGGCCTCCAGGCGGACGAACAGCCCTTCCGCGCTGGCGACCACCTCCTCGCCGTGGCAAAGCTCGCCGTCGATGTGGACCTTGCGCCCCTCGACGGTCCGGATGCCGGCATGACAGCTCAGCTCCACGCCGATCGGGGTGATGCGGTGGAAGTTCACGTGCAGGTAGGCCGTCCGCGCGCGAGGGGCGTCCGGACCGTTGGCCACCTGGCCGAGTAGGTCGTCGAACAGCAGGCTGATGGCACCGCCGTGGACGGCGCCGTTGCTGCCCAGGTAGAAGCGGCCGAAGGTCACTCGGCCGTCGACCCGTTGACCGTCGTAGGTGTCGACGGCCACGGCCGGCAGCAGGGTCTGCCCACGGGAGAAGTGCCGGAACTGGCGCCCGGCGACCTGGGCTGCCTCGTCGACGTCGTACGGCTCGAGTTGGTCTGCGACTCGGCCGAGCGTGGTCGCAGCCTCCGTCGAGAGCCCGGGAGGAGGGCGCGCTCCCGAGACGACCTCCTGGACGCGGACCAGGGCGCCGGCGAGCCGCGCGAAGGCCGGGTCGTCGTGGTCTGTCTCCGCGTCCCGACCGAGCCAGATGTTCAGGTCCACACCCCCGCCCCGGGGATCGAGCGGCGCAGTCACCGGCCACCGACCGCGGCGCCGGGAATGCGGAGGGGCAGCGTCTCCGGGCCTCGGGTGTTGCCCGCGGACCACGGCACCTCGCCGGCGGTCGGCTCGAACTCAGGGATCCGGGCCAGCCACTCCTCGAGGGCTACTCGGAGCTCCATCTGGGCGAGGCCCGCTCCGAGACACCGGTGGATCCCCACCCCGAACGCGAGGTGTCGCACCCGGTCCGGTCCGAGGACGACGTTGTCGGGATGGTCGTGCCGTTCCGGGTCCCGGTTGGCCGCCGCCCACGGAAGCACCACCCGGTCTCCGGCCCGCAGCAGCCGACCACCGATCTCGACATCGCGGGTGACCACGCGGCCGATGGTGACCGGTGCGTACACGCGGAGCAGCTCCTCCACCGCTGCAGGGATCAGCTCGGGGCTCTCCGCCAGCAGCCGCCGGTCGCCCGGGTGGTGCGCGAGGTGCCAGAGGCTGGCGCCGAGCGCGCTCCAGGTCGTGTCGATGCCCGCGATCAGCATCAGGAACGCCATGCCGAGGGCCGTCTCGTCGGTCAGGCTCGGGTCGACCGCCTGGCGTGCCCGCAGGAACGGGATGATGCCCGGTGCCCCCTCCACCACCGAAGTAGCGAGTCGGTCCGCGAAGTAGCGCCTGATCGCCGACACTGCCTCACCGCGCGCCTGGTAGTCCTCGGCTCCGTCGGCCAGCATCTGCAGCGTCCAGCGACGGAACTGCTCCTGGTCTTCGGTGGGGAGCCCGAGCATGTGGGTGGTCACGACGACGGGCACCGTGCGGGCGAAGTGCTCGACGGCGTCGACGTCGCCGTCCATCCCCAGGATCCGGGTCACGAGGTGGCGTGCCGCGCTCCGGGCGACGGGCTCCAGCTCCTCGACGGCCTGCTTGGAGAAGAAGGGCATCAGCAGCTTGCGCTGCGCGGCGTGGTCGGGAGGATCGGTGTTGACCGGCGGCAGCTTCAGTTCGCGCCCCTCGGCCGGGATCGGGCCCGTGACCTCGCCGGCCCGAGAGGAGAAGGTGCCCGGGTCGAGCGCGACCTCGGTGATGTCCGCGTAGCGCGACAACATCCACCCGCCGCCGTGGAGGGACGTGTGCGCGACCGGACAGTTCTCGCGCATCTGCCGCCAGAGCGGTCCGGGGTCTCGCCGGAACGACGGGTCCTGGAGGTCGAAGTCGTCGAAGCGTGCGCACTGCGGGGCACCCGTCTGGTTGCTCTCGCTCATGCTGAACCTCCCTGCTCGATGACGCCGCTCTGCATCCAGTCGGCGACCAGGTCGGTGGCGCAGCCCCAGTCCTCGAGGGCCTCGCGAGTGTGCTCCCCCGGGAGTGGCGGCCGTCGGGTCAGGCGCGCCGTGGTCCGGCTGAACCTGGGCGCGGGAGCCGGCTGCAGCACGCCCTCGAACCGGACGAAGGTGCCTCGAGCGGCCAGGTGGGCGTCCTTCTCGACCTCGTCGGGCGTCAGGACCGGAGAGACGCACGTCTCGAGCCCGCGTGCCCGCTCCACCCACTCGTCCCTGGTGCGGAGGCGGACTGCCGCGGCGAAGCGTTCCTTGGTCTCGGGCCACCGGTCCCGGTCGTCCTGCTCGGGAAGGGTCGCGGGATCGAGATCGAGCAGGTTCAGGAGCGCGGCGTAGAAGCGCGGCTCCACGGAGGCGATGCTCAACCAACGCCCGTCTGCTGTCTCGTACGCGTCGTAGTACGGAGCACCGCTGTCGATCATGTTCGTTCCGCGCTCGGAAGACCATTCACCCGACTGCGACCAGCCGAAGAAGGACGTCGCGAGCACCGCGGCCCCGTCGACCATCGCGGCGTCGACCACCTGCCCCTGGCCCGAGCCTGCGCGCTCGACGAGAGCCGCCAGGACGCCCAGGGCGAGGAACAACCCGCCGCCGCCGAGGTCGCCCACCAGGTTGAGCGGCGGCGTGGGCGGCTGGTCACGGCGACCGATCATCGAGAGCACGCCGTTCGCGGCGAGGTAGTTGAGGTCGTGTCCGACGACCATGGCGTCCGGACCGTCCTGGCCGTACCCGGTCATCCGGCCGTAGATCAGACCCGGGTTGCGGGCGAAGCAGGTCTCCGGTCCGATGCCCAGGCGCTCGGTGACGCCGGGACGGAACCCTTCGATGAGGATGTCCGCACGCTCGACGAGGTCGAGGACGACCTCGGCACCGCGCGGGTGCTTGAGGTCGACCTTGACCGACCGACGCCCGCGGTTGACCAGCTCGTGTCCGTGATCGTCGCTGGGACCGACCGGCGCCGACTCGGCGATCCGGTCGATCCGGATGATCTCGGCGCCCAGGTCGCTGAGAAGCATCGCGCAGAACGGACCCGGGCCTATCGAGCCCACCTCGACGACGCGTACGCCGGAGAGTGGCCCCGGACGGGACGGTGACGTGGTCACGCGAGGACCTCCGGCGCCGGCACGCCGGAGCGGTTCTTGCCGCTCAGCTGGATGCCGGCGGCCTCACGGTCCCAGCAACCGCTGGTGCCGGTGGCCCGGAGCTTCTCCTTCCGCATCTTGCCGCTGGGGGTGAAGGGCAGCTCGCTGAGGTACTCGACGTAGCGCGGGACCGCGAAGTAGGGCATGGACTTGATGCAATGGTCGATCAGGTCGACCTGGTCGAGGGCGACTCCTGGCCTGAGCACGATGCTGGCCTTCACCTCCTGCTCGGCCATCTCGCTCTCGACACCGACGACACCGACCTGCAGGACCGCGGGATGCTTCACGATCGCAGTCTCCACCTCGTAGGACGAGATGTTCTCGCCACGACGGCGCAGGTAGTCGTCCTTGCGGTCCTCGAAGTAGAAGTAGTCGTCGTCGTCGATCCGGCCGAGGTCGCCGGTGTGGAACCACAGGTTGCGGAACTTGATCGCGGTGGCCTCGGGCTCCCTGTAGTAGCCCTCGAAGATCGAGTGCGGCTGCATCGGTCGGACGACCACCTCTCCGATCTCACCGCGAGGCAGCTCGAAGTCGTTGTCGTCGAAGATGCGGACGTCGAAGTACTCACGCACGATCGCGCCGGAGGATCCCGGCCGCAGTGGGATGGTCGGACCGGTGACCGAGAGCGGAGCGGCCTCGGTCATGCCGTAGACGCTCTCGAACTTGCAGCCCCAACGCTCCTCCATGGCCGGTTGCAGCGACACCGGCGGTGCGGGGACACCGACGATCGTGTCGACGCCCTCGTCCTCGGAGGGGTCCAGGGTCCACAGGAGCATGGCCACCGAGCCCAGCATCAGCGTCGCGTTGCAGTTCTCCTCGCGGATCCGCTTCCAGAAGGTCGACACGCTCAATCGCTCGTCCTGGACGCACCTGACTCCGCGGCGCATGGCACCCAGCACTCCGATGCCCTTCGCCGCCAGGTGGAAGAGCGGGCCGCAGGAGTAGAAGGTGTCCTCAGGCGTCCGGTACCAGATCGAGGCCTCGATCTCGGCGAAATTGCACATGTAGTTCTGCGTCATCGTGGCGCCCTTGGAGGGCCCGGTGGTCCCGGAGGTGAACGTAATAGTCGACGGGTCGGACCAGAGCGGGTCCTCGCGATCCAGCGGCGCCTGGTCGTGACCGTGCAGCAGGGCGACTTCCGAGACGGTGAGCCTGGACGGCGCGTCAAGCGACGCGCTGCCACCCCGGACGATGATGTGCTCGAGCTCGGGCAGGAGGTCGACGACCTCGAGGAGGTTTGCGACCAGCGCCTCGTCGACCACGATCACCTTCGCGCCGCTCACCTTGAGCTGGTGGGACAGGAAGTCCCCCTTGTAGGCGGTGTTGAGCATGACCTCGATCGCCCGGAGCCGCGCAGTCGCGAACTGGATCAGCACCTGGTCGGCACAGTTCTCCGCGAGCACCGCGACCACGTCTCCGTGTCCGACCCCCAGCTCCAAGAGTCCCCGGGCCACCGAGTTGGACCGGGCGATCACGTCGGCGTAGGTGAGGTCCTGCCCGACGATGGTCAGGGCGACCTTGTCGGCGGACCGCTCGGCCTGGTGCACCAGCATCCCGGTCAGGGTCCGGTCCAGGAAGAGCTCCGATGTCTTGGTCATGCCGGTCCTCCGTTGGGTGGAATCAACTTGTTTCCAGGTCGGGCAGCTCGAGTGCGTCCTCATCCACGCCCAGGTAGGCGGCGACGACGCGCTCATCGGCGGCAACGACAGCCGGCCTGTCGACCATCAGGCACTCGCCCCAGTCGAGAACGGCGACGCGGTCGCTGACCTCCATCACCATCCGCACGTCGTGCTCGATGAGCAGCACGGAGCAGGATCCGTGGTCACGGATCCGTCGGATGATCGCGACGAGCGACTCGCGGTCCTCGTCGCTGGTTCCGGCCGCCGGCTCGTCGAGGAGCAGGACCTGGGGCCGCAAGGCGAGCGCGCGCGCCATCTCGGTCCGCTTCTGAAGCCCGTACGGCAGCGAGTCCGCGCGATCGTCCGCGATGTCGGCCAGCCCGAGCAGCTCCAGGATCGGGCCGACCTCGGCACGCAGCCGGCTCTCGGCCCGCCACGCCGGACCGATCCGGAGAGCGGCCTTCACCATCCCGTAGCCCAGTCGTCGATGGCAGCCGAGCAGGACGTTCTCGCGAACGGTCAGCTGGCCACAGAGCTGGTTGTGCTGGAAGGTCCGCGCAATCCCGGTCGCCACGATGGCCTCCGGCCGCAGCCCGTCGAGGCGTTGACCGTTGCGTTCGATCCGGCCCGAGGTGGGCCGGTAGATGCCGGTGATGCAGTTGATCAGGCTGGTCTTGCCGGCGCCGTTCGGACCGATCACCCCGAGCACCTCGTCGGGCTCGTGCGTCACGCTGACGTTGCGCAGCGCCGCCACGCCGCCGAACTGGAGGGCCAGGTCCTCGATCACGAGCGGGCCGCGGTCGACCGTCACAGCAGCTCCTCGGTCCCGGCGAGATCTTCGATCCCGAGATATCTGGCGGTCATGTCGCCGCCGTGTCGCAGCTCGTCGCTCGTGCCGGTGGAGACCACGCGTCCGTGGTCGAGGACGTAGGCCCGATCGACGAACTGAAGGGAGAGCACCGCTGCCTGCTCGATCAGCAGGACCGCTGTTCCCTCACCTGCCGCCCGCAGGCTGAGCCCGGCGAGCAGGTCCTTCACGATCTTCGGGGCCAGCCCGAGCGAGAGCTCGTCGGCGACGATCAGCCGGGGCCGTGCCAGCAGCGCCCGGGCGACGGCAAGCATCTGCTGCTCGCCTCCCGAGAGGAGCCCCGCCATCGAGCGGCGCCGCTCACCGAGGACGGGATACATCGACCAGGCCTCGGTCAGCGACCCGCGCCGGTTGCGCGGCAGTGCGACCAGGACCAGCCGGAGGTTGTCCTCGACCGTCATGTTCGCGATGATCCCGCGGCCCTCCGGGATGGTCACGATCCCGTTGCGGAGCGCGCGGTGCGCCGGCCACCGGGTGATGTCCCGGCCGTCGTAGTGGACGGAGCCACTGCGCACCACGGCGCGGTAGGAACGAGTCATGCAGGTGATCGTGCGGGCGATCGTCGTCTTGCCGGCACCGTTGGCCCCGATGATGCCCACCCGCTCCCCTGCGGAGATGTCGATCCCTGCCTCCCGGAGTGCGTGCGCGCCGCCGGCGTAAGCGACGTCAATGCCCTTCACTTCCAACAACGGCTCACCCACGTCGACCGCCTCCCGTGATCCTGCCGGCGAGCCGGCCGACCGACCGCACGACGCCGACGAGGCCTTCCGGTCGCAGAATGATGAAGCCGATGATGATGGCGCCGTACACGATCGTCTCGAGCTCGAGCGGGTGGGAGAGCAGCCCGCCGTCGGTCGATCCGACGCCCGGCCCGTACTTCTCAGTCAGGTGGTTCATCGCGACAGGGACCAAGGTGATGAAGCAGGCGCCGAGGAAGGAGCCAGTGAGGCTGCCGAGTCCGCCGACGATGATGATCGCGACGTAGACGATCGCCAGGTCGAGCGTGTAGTACTCGAATGTCGCAGCCCCGATCAGGTACGCCTGCAGGACGCCTGCCATCGCGATCAACGCGCTGGTCAGCGCCCACACCGAGAGCTTGGTGCGGGCGACCGGGATCCCGCAGGCTGCGGCGGCGAGGTCGCGTTCCTTGACTGCCTCGATTGCCCGTCCGTAGCCGCTCCACATGACGTTGTAGATGACCAGGGCGACTGCGGCCGCGAAGGCCAGGATGACCCAGTACATGCTCCGGGGGCTGCTGAGATCGACTCCGCCGACCTGCAGCGGCGGAAAGATCGCTCCCGCCGCGCCGAACTGCGCGGATTGGAACCGCTGGGCCGCGAAGACCACGAGGTAGTGGGCGGCGAGCGTCGACATCAGGAGGTAGGCACCACGGAGTCGGAGCGCGGGCAGGCCGACGACGAACCCGGCGGTGGCGCCGATCACGCCAGCGACGACCAACGCGATCGGGAGTTGGTAGTCGAGCTTCAGGACGACGTACGCCCCGGTGTAGGCACCGATCGCGAGGAATGCGGCGTTGCCGAGCGAGAACTGGCCCGCGTTCCCGGTCAACATGTTGAGCGGAGCCGCGATGGCAAAAGCAAGAACCACCTGGGTCGCGATCAACGTCCAGTACGGCGACAGCACGTTCGGCGCCTCGATGAAGAGCACCGCAACGACGACGAGAGCGACTCCGCGGACGGCCCATCCGACCTGGACCGCCGAGACGCGTGGAGTGGCAGACGCGGCGCTCACGGGCGCACCACCTCCGGCGTGCCGAACATGCCCGACGGCCGCAACAACAAGAAGGCCATCAACACGATCATCGTGGACGGGATGCGATAGTCGTTCCCAAGGTAGGTGCCCGCCAAGAGCTCGATCACGCCGATCATGATTCCGCCGGCCATCGCACCGCCGAGGCTGTCGACACCCCCAACGATCATCGCGGCGAAGGCGCGCACGGCGAAGGCCGCGATGGACATGTCAGCCACGGTGAGCGAGGCGAGGAGTGTGCCAGCGATGGCGGCGAGTGCGCCGGCGACCGCCCACGCATACGTAAAGATCCGAGCCGGGTTGGCCCCGAACATGGTGGCAACCTCCGGTCTGGCGGCTGCCGCACGGAGCTGCAGCCCGACGCCGGTGCGCTGGAAGCCGATGCTGAGGACCACAGTCGCCGACAACGCCAAGACCAGCGAGACCAACAGCGTGCTCGAGATCGTCAGCTCGCCCGGCAGATCGATGGCCGGGTTCTGGACCGGTGGATCCAGGAAGAGGGCGCGAGCACCGAACTTGATGGCGGAGATCCCCTCGACGATGCTCGCCAGACCAATGGTCACCATGACCCCGGGGAAGAGCCCACGCCCGAGCAAGGGGTTCATGACCACCACATTGGACGCACCGGCAACCACGGTGACCACCACCACGGCGAACGCTGCGGCGATCCAGAACCCGTTACCGGTCATGCTGGCAGCCACGAGGCCTCCGAGCGCCATGAGGGCGCCGGCCGAGAAGTTGAGGATCCCAGTGCTCTTGAAGATGACGACCAGCCCCAGCGCGACGAGTCCGTAGAGAGATCCGAACCCAATACCACTGAGGACTGCGTTGAGGAAGTTGCTCACGGGACTCCTCGCCGTGTGAGACACGAGCGTGTCGGGGGACGGCAGCGCCGTCCCCCGACACCGGTCAGGACTTGTCTGCCTGGATGATTCGGCCAGACGCCTCGTCGTAGGTGAAGGCGTGGATGGCGGCCGGATCCGTCACACCGTTGTCCTCGCTCCAGTTGATCGGGTCCGAGTAGCCGCCGGTCTCGAAGCCGTCGGGTGACTCCAGGGCGTCGACGAACGAAGCCACGGTCAGATCCGTACCCGCGGTCTCGAGCGACTGCACCAACACGTTGCCGATCACCCAGCCCTCCGCGTAGTTCTTCTCCAGCTTGTACTTGTCCCAGTCGCCGTTGGCCTCCATGGCCGCCTCGAGGTCGGCCCTGCCCGCGACGTCGCTGTCCGGCGGCGCGAAGGCGTCGAAGGCGAACACCTTGGGTGCCAAGTCCCCGGCGGCCTCCCACAGAGCTGGGCCGTTCGCGCCGAAGGTCGAGTACACGGGGACGTCGAGCCCCCCGGTCGCCATCGACTTGACCAGTGCGATGCCGCCTCCGCCGCCGCTGTGCAGCGTGAGGGCGGTGTCGCTCTCCTTCTTGAACTTCGCCACCTGTGCCGCGGCCTCGACTGCGGTCGGGTCGATCTTCTCGTGGCTACCAACGGTCAGGCCGGCGTCCGTGGCGGCCTGGCCGAACAGGTCGAACCACTCGTCGCCCGAGGCCGTGCTGATAGTCGCGACGCCGACCTTCTGGTCGGCGCCCTGGTTGGCATTGATGTAGGAGGCGATCGCCGCGGAGCTGACGTTCAGGTCCGCCTGCGCCTGATACACGTACGGGTTGTCCAGTGTCAGTTGGGTGACTCCGACCGGACCGATGACGGGCACCTTGGCGGCCTTGATCTTCGTGTCCAGGGCCTCGAACATCGAGGAGACGTTGATGCCCAGGATCGCCAGAGCCGGGTCCTGAGTCGTGTACTTGGTGAACAGGCTGATCGCCGTCGGGGTGTCGAACTTGGTGTCCCCGGCTTCGAGGTTGATCTTCCGACCGGCGACGCCACCGTTGGCGTTGGCGACGTCGATCGCCGCCTTGATCCCCAGGTAGTAGGTCTGTTCGGTGCCTGCGTCGGGACCAGTGAGGTCACCGATGTAGGCGACCGTCACCTCGCTCTTGGTGACGCCCGGGCTCTCGGACCCACCGGCGCCCGAGCCGCTGTCGCCGTCGGATCCACCCGCCCCGCCCGAACAGGCGGCGAGAGCGAGGACCGCTCCGCTGGCGACCAGGATGCTCAACGTCGGCCGGCGTCGCGTCCGGCGGAGGCTCCTCCCCCACGTGGGTTCACTCATGTCCACACCTTGCCTTCCAGACTGGTCTCGCCCCGAGGTGATTTGAACTGTGTGTGCACACTTGCAGCAAGGGTGTAGATGTGTCAAGCGTCACTTTTCGGACTGAAATCGCCGAAATGAGCGTGAACCAGCCCCTCAACCTGGTCGTAAAACACCCAGGCCTATCGAAGCAGCGACAGTCACAGCACACCCGCGCTTTAACTCATGGTGCAAGCAGGCGGTCACGCGTCGTCGGCATCACCAGCCACCCCGCTCCGGCTAGGGCACCCGCCATCAACGCCCATCCCGCGGCCATGCCGACGCTGTGCGAGGCGGCCAGCATGACGAGGGGGCCGACGGCGGTGCCGAGCATGCCGCCGGCTTGGAGCAGGGCGCCCGAGGAACCGGGACGGTGCCGGCTGGTGGCTAGCACCAGGGCAAACGTGAGCCCGGACCACCCCCAGCCGAGGGCGAACGCGATCAGTGCCCCGACCCCGGCCACCGCGGGAACGCTGCTGCAGAGCGCCAGCGTCCCGATCGCGCCGGACAGCATCATCAGCGCGACGGGCCACCAGCTCGTCAGCCGGAAGTGCTGAGCTGCGAACCCGCTCAACACACGGGTCGAGATACCAGCCAGATTGCCGACTACCAGGACGTGGGCGACGAGCGCCTCCGCCATGCCAGTCGCCCGCAAGGTGATCGAGGCGTACCCGATCAGCGCACCGGCGGTCAGCGAGGCCAGCAAGGTCGCGACCCCGTACCGCCAGGCCCCGCGCTCCGACGCCGAGGGGAGTTCCTGCGCCGCTCGGCGCGGCACCCGGGCGTCGCGGGTCGCCCACACGAACGCAGCGAGCACCACCACCGCCATCGCGTCGGCAGCCAGGAACGTCTCCCGCAGCCCGAGGTGCAGCAGAGAGACCACTTCGCCGGCCAGCAAGAGGGACAGCGGGATGGCGGCCTGCTTGAGGCACACTCCGAGAACGAGGCGATCCGGCGGAAGAGCCAAGCGGAGGATGGCATTGGTCGCCGGGAGCATTACTGAGAAAGCCGCCCCAGTGGCCGCCGATCCGGCAAACAGCGCCATGGGATGCCCGAGCGCAAGCAGGGGAAATCCGACACCGGCCGTCAACGAGCCCGCCACGATGGCCGTACGCCGCACTCCGAAGCGATCAACGTGCGGCCCCACCGACAACGCCGTCAGGCTGCCGACCAAGAAGAACGCCGTTGCCATCAGCCCCGGAAATCCGTCACCACGCCCGGTCGAATCCACGATCGACTGCGCGGCGGTCGCGACGACGCCCATCGCCAGAACGCCAGTGCAATCGAGCATGACGCACGCGAGAAGGACCAGACGGGGAGAAGCTCTTGTTCCCAGTACACGAATGCTGTCTCCCATGCCGTGAATTGTGCTGACAGTGTCAACCCGGGCTGATCGGGTCGGCGAGTCAGCGACCCGTTGTCGATCCGGTGTGGGCGAAATCGGTGACGGCCAGGGTCGGGCGGATCGACCGGTCGTCGCAACACCTCGATGAGCTGGTGTGTTGTTGCACGTCAGCGGAGTGGATGGTCACCCGGACAGGCGGGCCGGCGATGCGCTCGCCGGGCGGGCCACGGTGGTGTGGCGACCGGGGTTGTGATGGTTGACACACGCTGTGAGTGTCTGCAATCGTGCACTCACGGTTCAATCTGTGCGTCGACGGCAGTACGATGCAGGAGGGTCTCTCATGACGGTCTCTACCTCAAGGCCCGTGGTTCTCGTCCATGGCGGTTTCCACGGCGCCTGGTGTTGGCACAAGGTCGTCGCGCAGCTACGCGGGTATGGACGTGAGGTCTACGCCTTGGACCTCAGCGGTGCAGGAGGGCGAGTCCACCTGCTCACTTCGAGGCTCACTCAAGAGGACCGGATCGCCGATGTCGTCGGGTTTATTGAATCTCGTGAGCTTGACGAAGTCGTTCTGTGCGTTCACAGTGCGGGCGGCATGATGGGCGCTGGCGTCGTGGATCGCATTCCGGAGCGAATTCACCATGCGATCTTCCTCGACGCCTGCGTGCCACGTAGCGGTGAGAGCCTGTTGGACGTCATCGGCAACGCCGAAGGCGTTCACGATGTCTACCGCCAGGATGCGCAAGAGAACGGCGACGGCTGGAGACTGTCAGCATCAACCCTCCCCCCTGACCTCTTCGGACTTGAAGGCGAAGCCGACCAGCAGTTGTTCCTGCGGCGAAGGACCGACGATTCCCTCAACATCTGGAGCGAGCCTCTGACACATGGCGCATCGTTCAAGACGTTTACAGGACGGACCTACGTACGGTTTGAGGGGATGCCCATGGGTTTCAGCTCTCGGATCGTTGAGACGCTTGAGCAGGATCCGACTTGGGAAACGGCTCGGTGGGATACCGGTCACGACGCGATGCTCTCGCACCCGAGCATGGTCACCGAACTCATCCAGGACGTCAGCTGACAAGGCTGCCGGCGCCGGCCCGGTCGCCGCGCTGGCCCTCGGCGCTGACGCCGTTGCCATGGGAACTCGCTTCGTCGCCCCCGAGTAGGCACCAGTCCACCCCAACGTCAAGCGCCAAGCTGTGGTCAACAACGAGTTCGACATCGAACTGATCTTTCGCGAGTTCCGCAACACCGCGAGAGTCGCGCGCAACCGGATCGCAACCGGGGTCGAGAAGATCGCCGCACAGGACGGTGCAGTCTTCGCTGATGTCGCCGACCTGGCGTCCGGCGAGCGCGGCCGACGACGGGTCCTGCAGAAGGATCCAAGGATGACGGCCTCTGGTGGGCCGGGATGTCGCAGGCACTCGTGGGCGACGTGGCGCCCACGCCCAGGTGCTGGCCACGATCATGGACGAGGCAGAGCAGATTCTCGGCCATCGCCTACCAGCGCTGGTGACACCGTGAAGTCCCGCGACATCTACGGCGCCGACCAGGACGACTTCCGCGTGACCGTGCGGCCCTGGCTCTCCACTGATGTCCTCCCCACGTCGACGACTGCGCAGCCAACAAGCGCCTCCCCCGCGTTCGCTCTGGCACTCCGCAGCAGGCCAGGGCCTCCTGGGCCTCGAGGTACCCGAGGCCCACGGAGGCGCACAGGCCGGCGACTACCGCTTCACCGCGGCGCTCCTCGAAGAGCTCGCTGCGATCGACGTCGCCCTGGCATCGTGCCTCTCCATCCACTTCGATGTGGTCTCGGGCTACCTCGTCCACCTGACCAATGACGAGCAGCGCGAACGATGGCCGCCTGGGTTCTGCAGCGGAGCCCTGGTGTCAGCGATCGCGATGACGGAGCCGGAGGCGGCTCGGACTTGGCAGCCCTTCGCACCCGGGCCGTGCGGCATGGGGACGACTGGGTGCTCAACGGCGCCAAGACCTTCATCACCAATGGGGCTCGGCCGACGTGGTCGTCGTCGCGGCCCGCACCAGCGATCGCGGGGCGAAAGGGATCTCACTGTTCTTGGTCGAAGCGGATCGCAAGGGATTCCACCAGCGTCGACGTGGCACAGGCATTCATAGTGCGAGCACGCTTCTTCCGGTTCGCGACCTTCTTGCCAGGCCTTGCCTGCCAGTGCTTGACCGGCGAGAAGGTGGTGATGCCGGCGCCGTCACTTCTTGCGCAGCCTCTTCAGCTAGCTTGAGTCGGCTCTCCTTCGTGACGGGCAGTCTGGGTCGTCTGGCCAGTTCTGTCACGGCATAAGCAACCCGCGATGAATGTGTCTCTCCGATGTACGGGCAACCCCTCCCGACCTCAGGACCGCACGGGCGCCTGCGTAGGAACCTCGATCGATCAGGAGAGAGCATCCATGGCGTACATCCTCGTCGCAGACGATGACGGCGATATCCGAGAGCTGGTCGAGTTCACTCTCATCAGAGCTGGCCACACCGTGGTTACCGCCCACGACGGAATCGACGCCTGGGCCGCCATCCGTCACCAACCGTTCGACCTGATTGTCCTCGACTCGATGATGCCCGGGCTGTCCGGCGTTCAGGTAACCAGCCTGACTCGTGGCTCTGAAGACCACTTTGCCCTCAAGATCATCATGTTGAGTGCCCGGGCGAGGGAGGATCAGATCCAGGAAGGGTATGACGCAGGCGTCGACCTCTACATAACGAAGCCGTTCAGTCCCCGGGAGTTCATCGAGCAGGTCACGGCGCTGACCGGCTAGACGGTCCAATCACGCCTACTTGTCCAGCACTCCGCAGTCCTTCGCCGCACTCTCGGCGAGGTCGTCGATCGTGCGTTGATCCTCGGCTACGGGCTCATACCCCTCGTCCCGGTCTCGATGGCACGCAAGGCCTCGTCCGAGAGCCGTGAGTCGTGCAGTGCGCGGGCGACGCAACCCATCACCTTCGGGTCGGTGTCAGTGACAGCCAGGACTCGGCGTGAGCAGCCGGAGAGTGAAGTGGCGATTGAGCGTGATCATGAGGCTCCCATTGCGTGACGAGTTCGGATGATGAGTGAGCTCGGGCTCGTCGTGCCCGGCGTCAGAGGGAGCAGGTGAGTCGGCGAAGTCCTGTGCTCATGAGCCTGTTCCTCTGCGGATTGGGGCGCGTCGGTGCCGTCACTGCGAGCAGGACAAGACTCGTGGCACCATCTGGACCTCTGTCGGACCTGACCGCTGGCCACGGCGTGCTGCGCGCGCTACGGGCTTGAACCGCAACCTGTCGCCGTCGCACCGGACCTGGCACCTCGCAGCCGCACTGGCGCTCCGCAGACGCATCTCGGAATCGAGATGAGCAGGTGCATGCTCAACTCAGTGCGGTGGTGCGGCCGCTGAGTCACGGCAGCGCCCGTCCTTCACCCCGCACCGTAGCAAGCGCTGCCTCCAGGTCTGCCTGCTTGGGGATCCATCCGCGGGCCAACTCGTCCTTCAACAGGTCAATGACCTGGGCCCGTTCGCTCGGGGCCATTCCAAGTACAAATGACTGCATGGACTCCATGGCGCTTCCCCTAGGTGCAGTAGTGATCGTCTTGATGACGCGCGCATCGCCGGCTTGCTTACGCGGGTCTCGACCTGCAGATCCGCCCCGCTGCTGCCTCCCATGCAGCCGCAACCCGCAGCGAGACCCGAAGCCGGCTGGCCGTAAGCCAGCCACGCGAGTCAGCGTCTGATCGGTATGCGTTTGTTGCGGGCAGGTCAGTGGGTCATTGCAGCGACATGGACTGTGGCTGCCATGTCATTGGTCATGCTGCTCGCGTTGGGCCTCGCTCTCACCACAGCAGCGGTGGTTGCAATGGTCACTATGCGAACGGTCGGCATTGAGCTCGTCAGCCGCTGAAGGCGATGATGTCGTTCGACGTGTCGGGATCTGCGTTTCCGCTTGCGCTCACTTGTGCCGTAGCGGCGAGCGGTCCGCTGACGACCACATCCACCGCAAAGGTCCCTCCACCCGGAGCCAGCGAGCACATCACTGTGCTGGTGACATCCTGCAGCTGCGTCGAACAGGCAGTACCGACGAAGTCGTAGTCCTCGTGAAGGGTGAAGCTCTCTAGCCCGTAGATCACGAAGGTCAGGATCGTGGGATCCAGCGTCGCCCGGACATCGACCTGCAAGTGATGCCATGCCCCGTTGTCGACCTGCACCGGTGCGCTCAGTGCAAGGTCTTCGGTCGGGGTCGGGGTCGGGGTCGGGGTCGGGGTAGGGGTCGGGGTCGGGGTAGGTGTCGGGCTGTCGGTCGGCGGACTCGTCGACGGGCTGCTGGTTGGTGTCGAACGACTCGACGGGGTCGGTTCGTGGGCTGGGGCGCCGGTCGGCGCTTGAATCGGTGTCTGAGTCGGTGTCTGAACGGGCGGTAATGCCAAGACCAGGGTCGAGCTCGAGCTGGGTGCCGGGCGCACCGTGAACGCGGTACGGCGCTGAGAGGCGCCCCGGTCGACCAGAGCGGGAATGGAGAATGACGGCTCAGCGAGAGCCTCTCGGCGAGCGGGAGTGTGCTGGCCTGGCGTAGCGCTGTCCGCGGACGTGCTGTGCACCTGCCCGGCGATCGCGATACCGCCCACGAGAGCGGCGGTCACGACGACTGTGCCCGCCGCGGCCATCGCGGGCATCCCAGCCGTTCGAGTACGCAGGAACGCGAACGCGTGGAGGTGGGTCGCGCCGACCGAGACCGCCGAAGTGGCGGCGGTAGAGCCGCCGAGGTGGTACGCCACTCCCCCGGCTCCGAGAATCGCTGGGGCCAATGCGGCACCGATGTTGGCGTTCACGTTCCCAACTTCGATCAGTGCAGCCGCACACGCCCGACACGTCCGCACGTGCTCATCAACAGTCTCTCGCTGTCGCACGGCCAGCCGCCCGCGTACGTGGGCCGGGAGCTGCTTGCGCACCGCCCGACATTCGTCACTGGTCGCTGCGGCGAGGTGCGCGCCCAGGTAGGCACGTCGCAGACCTTCTCGCGCGCGAAAGTTGAGCGCTGCCACGGCATTGGGCTTCAGCCCGAGCAGCTTGCCGACGGTGTCGTGATCGTCGCCCTCGACGCTCGTGTGCCAGATGACCGTTTGCCATCGCTCAGGCAAAGTCCGGAAGGCACGGACGAGCAGATCGGCTTCCTGGGCAGCGTCCACGACGTCGTCCTGCTCGAGCAGATTCGTCAAGGCATCGTAGTCATCCGTCGTTGTCGTCCGACTTGTTCGTCGCACGTAGTTCACATGCGCGTTGCGCACTGCTGTCAGCAGGTAAGAGCGGAATGCCTCGCGCGGCCCTCGGCCCCGGTTGATGGCTCGGAAGACGCTGATGAACGCATCGGCGACCACGTCATCGGCTGTCGCCGTGTCGGTGAGCTGGCGAGCGAATCGGGTCGCGCACTCACGGTGCCGCCGGTACAGCTCAGCCACGGCGTCGTCGTTGTGTGCCCGCGCGGCCTCGACGAGCCTCATGTCCGAGGTCACCGACAGATCAGGCTCAGCGACCGCATGGTCAGACATCTGTCCTGGATCTGAAGCCCGGTGCCGACCCCGACGATCATTGCGCAAACCGAGGCCTTGGTTGTTCTGCTCTCTCACGTCGTCATCCCCCAGCTCAGACAGAGACCTGGGCCGCGAACGCTCACAGCCCTCCGGCTGTAAGACACGGGCTGGCGCTGGTTCCTTACGTTCTGACGCCGATCTACGTGGAAGGGTGGTCTGGGCCTTCCGGGTCCGTGAAGCGGGGGTCGGCATCAAAGAGGCGAGCGACCTTGTAGGAGACTTGTTCTCCCTCTGTTGCGCAGGTCGCATCTCGCTCCGACAGGCCGGCGAGCACGGCACTCATGGCGTTGGGATAGGGCCCCTGATAGGTGACGAAGCCGGTGTCCACGTGCTCATAGACGACGACATGTGGGCGCTCGAGATCAGCCATTTCCTCGGCGACGAGCTGTGTGAGCAGCACCTCCATCCATTGGTCATCCGGCTGCCGTGGATCCTCGATCCAGTTCTCCGGAAGTGACATTTCGTCCACGATGGCTCCCTCACTCATCTTTCAGTTCCGCGGACCCCGGCGGCCGTTGCACTGTTTCGACGCCGCAGCTCCCACCCCTACGTTTGACGTAGGAAGGCGGCGGCGTCTTACGCCAGCTATCGCCCATGTCGCGCTGCAGCTGGGCGACCCCCCATCAGCGTCAGCGCCCGCCAGATCGCTGTCACCGCGCTCCGGAGGCTCGTGGCGTCTCCGAAGAGACGTCGAAAGGTCTTGCGGGCACGGAACGCGAGCTGGCTGGTCGCGTTGGGGGTGAGGTCGAGCTCGTCTGCCAGGTCAGCGATGGACAGACCATCGACCAGCAGTCGGATCAGCACATATCGCTGACGCTCGGGCATGATCCGGAGGGTCTGGACGACCCGGCGCCTTTCGTCGATGGCGAGACCGGGGTCCTCCCACACGGACAGGTCGCCTCTCGACCGTTCCAGGGCAACAGCCTCACGTTCTCGCTGCCGGTACAGGTCGATCGCGATGTGCCGGGCCACGGTCTTCAGGTAGGACCGCAGCGATCGGGGAGCTTCCGACGTAGAGAAGCGCACCAGGGTTCGGGTCAACGCCTCGGAGGCGATGTCGTCAGCCTCTGCGTGGGCGCGCAGGTACGCCCCGGCGTAGCTGCGCAACCAGGTGTAGTGCCGCAACCAGAGCGTCTCCCAGGCATCATCACGGCCTACTCGTAGTGCTGCGAGTGCCTCGCGGTCGTCGTCGTCGGAGGGGGACTCATGGGGCTCGCCATCTTCGGAGCCGCTTGCATTTTCACTCACGCCTGCCGGACGTCTCATGGGGCATCTTGCTTATGCCCCGGGTTCCAGAAGTTCTTCGTCGCGGACACGCACGTGGAGACGGCGTGACCCGGCGTACGACCGACACGCCTTCGAGTCAGCCGTACGCCGGGCTGTTGCGGGCGGGCGAACCAGGGGTGGAAGTCCCGCCGACCTTGCTCGCCGAGTCGAGCAAGGCGTTCATGGCCGGAGCCGGGACGCGGATCAAGACCGCGCCCCGGCTCCGGGACTTCAGACGTGAGCTCCTGGTCGTCCAGGTCGAACCTGCACGCTCACCGGACTTCCTCGGCTGTCACCACCAGGTTCTTCGTGTAGTGGAACCGCCCGTTGGGATAGGTGACCTTGCCGGTGCACGTGATCAGGCTGAGCCGGTGCTTCCCGCTGGTTGCGAAGGCATCGGCAGGCAGCTGCCGCGTCCGGTCGTAGGTCTTCAGACCCGTGACCTTGAAGCGGTGCGTACGGCCGTTCTGGACCACCGTGACGATGTCTCCACGCCGGACGTTCTTCAGCCGGTAGAACGCACCGGGACGGTCGTGGCTATCGGACACGTGCCCGGCGATCACGCTCGCCCCAATGACGTCGCCAACGTGCGCGGAACGGCCGAACCAACCGACGCGACCGACGTTGCTGGGCACAGCGAGCACGCCACCGGCGATATCGCTGCGATCCACCGACGTGTTGATCCCGACAGCCGGGATCTTCACGGTCGTCCCGGACTGCTTCCGCACGCCGATCCCGCCCTCCGGAGAGAAGAGCCGCTTGGAGTGGCTCGGAGCCAGGGCAACCTCGGGCACCGTGTCACCTGCTGCGCCCTGTGCGGCGAGCTCGGCGGCCTCCTCCTCGGTCACGACCGGGAGGTCTCCCGGGGTGCCCGCAGGGATGTTGCCGTCCTCGACACCATCAGCGCGGTCGACGATGGCCGCGACCTCCTCGAGGAAGTCCAGCTCCTCGCCTTCGTCGGTGGCAGCGCCGCCCCCGACCAGTACCTGTCCGCCCTCGCTGCTCGTGGTCTCGTCGCTGGCTGCGGCAAACCCGGCGAATCCGGTCGGAACCGGCGGGACGGGTGCCTGGGCACGCGTCGCCAGAAGCGTCTCCTTGGGCTTGCCGCAGCCCTCGGTCGCCGACTTCGACAACCGGGTGCCCGACACCTTCATCGCCCAGGAGTACCAGCCCGGCTCGGTGATCTTGACCTTGCTGGTCCGGTAGACGCCCTGGCCGCTCTTGCCGTGGGCGGTGAACTTGACCTTCCCGAAGGTGTTGGCCGGGTTGCACCGGATCGCCTTCTCGGTTGCGAACGGGCCGTAGAGAGCACCGGTGACCTTGGCATCGACACCGTCGGGCAGACCCTTGATGATCACCTTGTCGGAGACCTTGACACCTCCGGTGACCGGCAACGTCACCCGCTGGTGCGAGGACACCGTCTTGACCTTCACCGTCGACTTCGTCGGCGGCAGCGGCGGGACGGTCTCGGTGACCAGCGTCGTCTCGGCCTCGATACCGCAGTCGGTGCGCTGTGCCTCGTAAGCGGCGGTGGCCGCGGAGGACTGGGCGTAGGTGTAGTACCCCGCCTTGGTGAGAGTGACCGCAGGAGTGGTCACCGTGCCGTTGCCGGACAAGGTCATGTCTCCCTCAGCGAACACGTCCGCAGGCTGACAGGTCATGTCGGCCTTGGCGGCGTACGGGCCGTAGAGCTGCCAGTGCATCTGGATCGGCTCGCCGGTGAACAGGTTGCTCACGACGACCTGGTCGGTGACCTTGTCGCCGATCGTGGTCGCCTGGTCGCTGATGGTCGTCACGTACCCAGGGCGCTTCTTGTCCACCACAACGCCTTGGTCGACCGAGAGGAGCTGGGTGTCAGGATCCAGGGTGATCGCTGCGACCTTGCCCGTCGTCACATTGCCGTCGGAGTCCTTCGTATCGTCCCCCCCGGCGCCCTGCGTGGTGAACGCCTGCCACGCCTTCAGAGAAGCCGGGTCGAACGTGACCTCGTAGGTGCCCGACGGCAGACCCGTGAACAGGTAGTGACCATCAGCGTCCGTGGTCGTGCTGGCACTGATGCTGTTTCCATCCAGATCCGTGCCCGTCAGCTTGACCGTGAACCCGGCGACGCCCTTCTCCCCGGCGTCCTGGACACCATTGCGATCCTCATCGAGCCACACGTAGTTGCCGATCGAGGACTCGATGATCTGGATGGCCCGGCTGGCCGGGCCGACACCCTGGGACACGCCGTCGGCACGTCCCGAGGTGCGGTTGTTGTAGACGTCGCCGCCGGCGTTGCCCGACGGAGTCATCGTGATGTCGACGGTCAACTCGTCGCCGGGAGCGAAGTCACCCGGGCGCAGGAATCGCAGCCCGGTCACCTGGCCGGCCGCCGACGGGCAGTCCGCCGCCGTACCGGCCCCGGAGACGACCGCACCGCCCGACGGTGCGTCACACCACACGGTCGTGCCCGCAGCACCATTGGCGGATGCCGCCGGGTCGAGCGCGAGAGAGCCGGCCGCCGTCCTGGTGTAGAGGATCGAGATGCCGGTCCCCGCCGCGACCGTGGCCGTGTCGAAGGCCAGCGTCCCAGTGAAGTCGGACCCGTTGACCCCATCAGCGGGCAGGATGTCGACGATGTCAACGTTGCCGACGTTCTGCGGGGCATCGATGTTGGCGAAGTCGACCGTCCAGTGCAGGCGACGCGGGGAGGCGACCCCGCTCGGGTTGACCTCCACGACCGTCTGCGGCGTCGACTTCGCGATCTTGATGCCCGTGGGGACCACGATCTGGATGTCGGCGGTGTCCTGCCGCAATGCTGCAGCCGTGGGGTCACCGGCCGAGGTGACCAGCGTGGTGTTGGTGTAGACGCCGTTGCGGACGGTGTCGAGGATCTCGACGGTGTAGACGATCGGGTCGATCGTCTGGCCGACCCCCTGCTGACCCAGGTCCCACCGGACGTACTGCCGGTTGGCGGGGCAGGTCAGCTCGGAGCCGGCTGGCGCGCCCATCTGAATCAGGTCCGGGGTAATGGCCACCCCGGAGGCTTCGCGCTTGGAGGAGACGAACTGCTGGTAGCGCGGCAGGCAGTCCTCCACGATCACCGGGGCGGTGACGCCGGCAGGGACGTCGGCGGTCAGGGTCGGGTTGAGCCGGTAGTCGACGTTCGACCCAGCGGTGTACTGCGGGACCGCGGTGTCGGTGAAGGTGCCGTTGCCAGGGTTGCGGACCCACTTGCGGATACGCGCGGTCACGGTGCCGATGGTCAGCCGGTCTCCCCACGCGCTGCCGTGCGTGGCCGGGTCGTAGGTCGATTCCATGTAGTTGACCGAGGGGTCAGCGAGCACCTGGTCCATGGTCTTCAGGCCTTCGACCCGCTTGTAGGCAGCCCAGTTGCCGATGATGTCGCCTTGGACGCCCGCCGTGGCGCGCACCGTCTGGGCGATGGCCAGGTTGACGAAGAACCAGTCCTGGTCGCCGGGGAAGTCGGACGAGAACGAGACCCGGACCCGGTTCACCCCCGAATAGACCCCCGCTGCGTCGAGCACCGCGCCCGGCACCGCCGCCGGGGTGTCGTACCAGCTGCCAGTCGTGCAGTCCGAGGCTGCGCCGGGGCCGCCCGGGCCGCTCGAGTATTGGATCTTCAGGTTCCGCAGGTCCGAGATCGGCTGGGCGCCGTCGATGCCGTTGATGAAGATCGAGGCCCAGGCCGCCTCTCCGTTGGAGGGGCGACTGTTCGATTGCCCGCCTCCCGCCCAGTTCCCCGGCGTGAGGCCGAGCTGGGTGTCATCCCACACGTCACAGCCGAAGTAGCTGCGGGAGTAGGTCGTCCCGGAGTGCGGCACGCCGCCCGACGATTGGAAGAACAGGTTCGAGATGACCGGCTGCCCCGGAAGGACCACCGCGTTGCCCTCCCGAGGGTACGAGGACCCTGGCATGCCCTCCCAGCCCTGAAAGTTGGGGTTCCAGTCGACGGCCGGCACGTTTCCGGCACGACCCCACGGCGCGGAGAACCACTTGTCGAAGCCTTCCCCGCGCTGCTGGGCGATGACCGCGTCACGGTCGTTGTTGCTCAGGTCCTCACCGGTGTTGGGGGCACCGGTGATGTCGTTCATGACGATGTTCGTGTAGGTGTTCTCGGTCGCCAGCGTCCAGGTATTGCCGTCCACACCGGCGTCGCCGATGTCGAGGACCGCGTCGAGCGGCACGTCGAGCAGCACCGTGAAGGCGACAACGTAGCCGGTGTCAGCCGGCAGCGCGGTGTGATTGCCCGTCTGGGTCGGCACGTAGTAGCCGGTGGTGTCCGCGCCCGTGATCGTGATGTCGACCGGGGTGCCCTCGCCGCCCGGCTGGACACAGTTGATGGACCCGGAGTTGGACACGGCGCCGTGCTCGCCGGACTCGCTACCACCGGCGGTGTAAGGGAGTCCTCCCCACAGGTGGGTGACGTTCCCGCAGTGATCCAGGCGGGGGGCGTACTTGGCGATCGCAGCGGCTTCAGATCCGGCCAGCGCGACCGCGCTCGCCCAGGTCGCGGCACCGTAGAAGACCGCCGGGCTGATGTCGTCGGTCATCGTGATCGGCGAGGCCAGCGGCGTGATGCCCTTGCCGCCCGGCGTGGAGTTCACCGTGAGCGGGTAGTGGATACGCCGGCACAGCCGCGTCGTGTCGAAGCTGCAGTTCACGAGACCCGGCTCCTGGTAGTACGGGCCGGTGTTCTCGTTGGTCGAGGTCCCGCGCTTGGACACGTCGAAGTCCGCCGCAGCCGAGACGACCTGGCTCACGCTCGGCGAGACCGCCGGCGTGGAGACCTGGTTGGTGGTCGCGCTCACCGTGAACGGACCCATCGCTGCGCCCTGCGGCATCTCGGGGCGCACCTTCGCGACGAACTTGTAGTCCAGGGCTGTGCCCTCACTCTGGTTGTCCACGACACAGGTGACGGTCTGGGCCGGCAACGATTGGTACGACGTCGCGGTGACCGGCTGAACCGGCGCGCCGATCGACGCGGGAGTCACCGAGGACCCCGCCTTGCAGAAGGGCGGCAGCGATACCAGCTCCTGCCCCTGGGGAAGGGTGAAGGTCATCGTCGGCGCGGTGGCGTCGCCGCCCTCATAGCGGATGCCGACCGTGTAGCTGATCGTGTCGTTGGTCCGCACCACATCATTGCCGGCACCCGAGTCGTGGCCCGGAGCGTTGTCACCGTCGAACGGGCCAGTGCCCGTCTCCTGCGTGAGCGTCAGCGTCAGCGTCTCATCGCCCGGCGCGGCCACTGCGGGAAGCGAGCTTGCCCCCAGCCCCGCGATCACGACGGCGACCATCGCCAACCTTGTCCACGTTCGACGCGCTCGAAGAGCCGAACGCCTGTGTGTTCCTGTCATACCTGTGAAGCCCCCTGGTTCGTTCTCGTGAACTGACCCGGCAGCAGTGGCCACCAGGTGCCCGAGTTAGAAGGAGGACACGTGAGGAACCGTCCTCATTACGCACGGTCATCAGATTGACTAGACCGGTGGCGGCGGGCGCGATGCGCGCGCAGCAGAGCGCGCGCCGAGGCGCGGAGACCTGCCGGTCCATCTCGCGATGGGCCAGCGCGGTCCTGCCCGGCGCGGCGCGCACGAGGTGAAGCACTATGGCATCGCTTCCGGGTACGCCGATGCACTCGGATCCGACTCCATTGCCCGCGCCCTGGGCCGGTGCCCACGTGAACACAAAGCAGGACGGCTCGACGGCTCCGATTCTTACGCGAACGAGCCGTCGACCACGCCACACTTCCCGGGAGATCGGAGAATCCCTATCTTCTGACAGATGACTGGATCCGGACCGGGCATGGCCGAAAGGGGCTGACTCATCACATGATGATGAGCATGAAGCGAGCCGACAGGCCATCCATATTGCTTGTCGCCGCGGTGGCTGCCGCCATCGCCAGCACCGCCCTGGGTGGGCCGGCGCACGCCGCCGGCGCGTCCGCCGAAACGGTGTCCATCAGCGCAGGTTCGGCGCACAGCCTCGTCATTCGCGAGGGCGTGCCGTATGCGGCCGGGTACAACGGCTACGGGCAGCTCACCGGCAGTGGTTCCAAGACCACCTTGACCAAGATGGTCGGCCTGCCGAGCGGTGTCACGGCCCTCGAGATCGCAGGTGGCGGCGACGTATCAATCGTCCTCGGCTCGGACGGCAAGGCCTACGGAACCGGTAAGGGTTCGGGCGGGCAACTCAGCGGATCGACGTCGCTACGCACCTTGGCGCCCATGACCGGGCTGCCGCCGGGGGTTCAGGCACGCTCGATCGCAGCTTCTGGGGGCGGATTCACACTGGTGGTCGGCTCCGACAACAAGGTCTACGGGACCGGCGACAACTCCTCGGGACAGCTCACCGGCACAGGCCCGCGGACTGCGCTCACGCCGTTGAGCGGTCCCGCCGGGATCGAGATCGTCGAGGCCTCGGCCGGGGCGAAGCACATCCTGGTCCTGACCTCGGACGGCAAGGTGTACGGCGCGGGCAGCAATGCCGACGGACAGCTGACAGGAATGGACACGGCGAACAAGACCAGCCTGACGCCGGTGCCGCTGCCTGACGGCATCACGGCGCTCGAAATCTCGGCGTACGGCAACTCGTCCCTGATCCTCGGCTCCGACAACAACGTCTACGGCACCGGCGACAACGCCTCGGGCCAGTTAGGTGGGACCAGGACCGCCCGCGCCTCCTTGACGATCCTGCCCCTTCCGTCGGGAGTGATCGCCAAGCAGGTCTCGGCCGGTAACCGGCACACGCTGGTGCTCGGATCCGACAACAAGGTCTACGGTGCCGGCGCCGCCTACCAAGGACAGCTGGGCGTCTACACAGCCGCGAAGGCTGAAGCCACGGGCGTGGTCGAGGTCGGCGACCTGCCGGCAGGAGTGACAGCTATAGAAGTGTCAGCAGGCAGCTACACGTCGCTGGTCGGCGGATCCGACGGGAACGTCTACGGCACCGGCAGCAACACCGAAGGCCAACTGACCAACGACGCCACCGGATCGTACGGCTACTACGGACTGCACAGGCTGAGCATCGACGTGGCCGGTGGAACCGACCCGCCGACCCCGACCGATCCGCCGACCCCGACCGACCCGACCCCGACCGACCCGACCCCGACCAGCCCGTCGGCGCCGAGCCAGGAGTTCAACCAGACTGCGGTCGCACAGCTGGTCCGGGCACAGGTCCACGTCCCGACCAGGGCGGTCCCTCCGATGCTGAGCCCCGTACCGGCCTGGTTCACGTACGCGTGGAACGTCGGCGGCACGCCGGTCTCGAACGCGGTCACCTTCACCCCTGGTCCCAGCTTTGTCGGCAAGCGGTTGACCGTCACCATCACGGCAGGGCGCGATGGGTTCGCGCCCGTGTCGGTCACTCCCCCACCGGTCACGATCGCGGCGGGCCAGGCACCCGCATACAGCGGGCGCGCGAAGATCACCGGGAACCGTGGCGCAGGCAACACTCTGAGGGTCGTTCGGATGGCTCCGGGCAACTGGACTCCCACGCCCGACAAACTCACCTACCAGTGGACGCGGGATGGCAAGCCGATCAAGCACGCCACGAGGTCCGAGTACAAGCAGACCAAGTCTGACCGCGGACGAACCATCAAGGTAACGGTGAAGGCGAAGCGGGCGGGCCACCGGACCGGCGCCTACACCGTTCGATTCTCTGGAAGATGAACAGGGCGCAGATCATCTGCGCCCACACGGTGCCGCTCCTTGAGCGGGTGCTGACCACGATGCCTCCCGACAGGAAGGGGATGTCGCTCCATCGCTCGCCGTCCTCGTCGGGCAACGCGACCACCTCGGTCTTGGTCGCTAGGACAAGGACACCACTGACGCCATCGCGGGCTGGGACGTACGACTGCCGAACGCGACCGCGCAGAGGGCGTAGCCGATGCGGCGCAGCCGCTCCAGCAGCGAGGGGAAGAACGCCCCCCTGACACAGCTTGGTGATCGAGAGGTCGACTCACCAGCGGTCGTGGTGCGCTGGTGGGGCCCCGGCGCCGATGAACGCGGTCGCTTCGGCATCGATCAGCTGCTGCAGCATCACCTGCAGCGCCTGGCGGATGACGTCGGTGGAGTCGGAGGCCTTCAGTGCGTCGAGGACCTCGAGCAGGGCAGACTGGGACAGCCATCGTGTGGCGCTCCCTCGAAAAAAGTCCCTTGGCGGGTGCTTTACGAAGCCCTCACACGTGGCTCCTCAACGTTCAGGAGCCAGCCCCGGGGAGTTACACCACAACGGGGGACGTCACCGTCAGACGATGCCAGGGCCGTGATCGTGCCGAGATCGGCACCTAGGAGTCCACCCAAAGACGGGTGACCCCGCCGGTGTCCACGGGTCACCTGGCGGGGTCAGGTGGAGGCGCCGGAAACGGTTCCACCTAACCTCCGCCGGCGACCAGGGGTCTCCTGGCGGAGGTCAGTTCGAGACGTTAGCCAGGGTCGTGACTGATGTCACTGGAACCTGTTCCTGGCCCAGACGTCGCTTGTGGTCCAGGTCACCTACCGGTCAGTCACCACAGCCTTGGGCCTATGGTGCGGTTCGTTCGAGCGTCAGGGGCGGCCAGGGTGCAGTCGCTGCGTCTCAGGTGATGTCCCGCTGAGTGGTGGAGTTTTCGACACCGTGCGGGTCAGTGGCTTCTGATCATGCCGACATGAGTTCGGGCTTGGCTACCTCCTTGCGCCGCCCTGCTCCGCCTCGCCGGCGCAGTCCTTGTCGAAGCCCACGACGAATGGCAAGTCACCGCCGAGCGCCGCTACCTCTCCGAGCGCTCCATGGCCTCTATCCCCCACAAGCCCAACCTCGAACTGCTCACCGACGTGCTCGGCGTCGGGTTGAGCGAAGATCGTGCGGATCGCGGCGACGACCGTCTCGGCGTTGCCCTTGGCGCGACCGCGAGGACGTTGCGCATGAAGACCCCCTGCCTCCGGCCCTGCCAGCCGGCTTCTCCAGTGCGCTCATCGCCGCGGCCGCCGCGGAGATCGGGAAGCCTTACGTCTGGGGCGGTGGCAACTTCGAGGGGCCGATCGGCGGCGGTTTCGACTGCTCCGGCCTCGTTCTCTACGCCGCGTACCAAGCCTCCGGCGGACGCATCCGACTCCCTCACTGCGCTGGTGACCACGTTCGGTACGGCATGATCTCTGAATTCTCGGGCCAGGTCATGACGATCCGTCGACGCACGTGAACATCGACCGATCTCGTCAGCTCCGGTCCTACGTGTGGCGGGCATCCCCGCCGTGATCAGGGCAGCTCTACCTTCGCGGATGCCGCATAAACAACGCGGCGTCGAGTTCCATGCATTGATCTGGGCCAAGGTGCCGACCACGCCAGCATCGCTCACTTGAATTCGCGCTATTCTGCTGCGCTCGCCTCGCCGGCGCGGGCTCTACTGACTGCAATTGGGCCACGAGTCGCCATCCAACTCGTCACGTTTGAGGGGAACATCCGCGACGACTCTCAGATTCCGTCCTTCCGAGGTAATCCGGACTCTTGAAACGCCGAGGTCGTCCAGGGCTCGTTCGGTTGCGGTCAGCACCCGGTCGAGTAATGAGATCGGCAGGTTGGCTGCGATTGTCAGGATGTGGACTTCGGTCACGCTTGCTCCGTCCACTGCGTTTGCTGTCGACGTCTGGACTAGCGGCCCCGTAGACGGCCCGCCACGGATCGGCGGAGCCCGGGACTAGACCTCTCGCAAGAGAGGCGTCCTTCCCGTTGAGCGACAGACCAACGGGAAGGACCGCACCGACCACTC
This sequence comes from Nocardioides endophyticus, assembly GCF_039543845.1. NCBI lineage: Bacteria > Bacillati > Actinomycetota > Actinomycetes > Propionibacteriales > Nocardioidaceae > Nocardioides > Nocardioides endophyticus. The sequence continues at coordinate 445,305 of NZ_BAABKN010000005.1, forward strand.
GAGGAGGGAGGGGAATCGTGTCGGCCGGAGCGTTGCCGCCGCTGGCGACCCAAGCTCGGGACTCGGGCCGCCAGCAGTGCGCCGGAGTCTAGGTAGACGCATCGCGGTGACTGGCGGGTAGGAGACGTACCTCATAGCGCCGCGAATCGTCCGGTGGAACAAGTTCATCCGACGCATCCGGGGAGCAGCCGCAGATGTTGTCTCAGACCAATCTCGATCGACGTCGCCAAGCCGCCGATCGGTCAGCCCGCAGCAAATCGGCCCCGGACAACGTTGCATCAAGCTGCACCAGCCTTGGCCCCGGAGTTCGACGAGCAGTCGGGAGAGTGCCCGCCTTCCGCTGGCAAGGTCCTCGACCTGTCGTCAATCCGGTCTGTGGGGACGCGCCGCCGACGCTGGGTACCGAAGGACGGACCGATCGAGCCCTGCTTCAGGTCCACGGCGCTCGCCATCGTCGAGGCAACCGAACGCATCCTCGGCCCCCTCGGCGCACTCGACAACGCACGCTTCCGAAGTCCTCGACACGAACGCAGATCAGATCACCAACGACATCCACCGCAGCACCGCGATGGCTCCGGACTCGTTGATACCGAATGGCCGGCCTTCGGACTCAATGAGATGGACTATCCATCGAGGAACCCCGTCGAACGAGAGTCAACAATGGGTTGCGCGGTCCTGCACGTCCGATGGAAGAGTCGAGTTGCACGCGTAGCAGTGCCGCCGTCCGCGGGCTTGCCAGGCGAGCGAGCGCTTCACGCAATGGTCTCTCGATATCTGCGTCGTCGGGGCACCTTCTGTTGCATGAGCAGATGTCGCGCTAGCCCGAATTGAGTTGGACTCGACTTCGGCGCCGTTGGCAGCTCGGGAGATCTCCGTGCCATTGTCGGCGCCTTGCTGACCTACGGCCTGATCGTCGCTGTCCTCATGCTGGTCGTCTCGGCAACGACCTGGGCTACGCATCGAGTTCAGGCAGTTGGCATGCCGCCCAGAAGGCGAAGGTTGACGGCTGTCGTCGCCGTCTTCATGCCAGGATCTGAACCCTGCGACCTCTGGAATCAACCAGAGGCCTTCCGACCCCTACCGAACGTTTCGCGAAACAGCCGAATCGCTTGTGCTGACTGGGATCCGGCGTCTCTGCCAACTCCGACCGTTGGCCCGATCAGCACCGGTTCAGCGCCGCTGTATCTGGAGGGTAAACGGAGGGCAATCAAGCCGTCCCGACCGACCGGTAGACGAACTGGCACCCCGGTCCGCGGGCCGCGCCCTCTCCGGTGCCGTTGACACCGCGGCGCAAGCAGCTTCAACTGCCGTGTCCGAAGCAAGTTCATGTCCGAGAGCCGCTGAGTGCCCTGTCGACCAACTTCCGCAACCAGAACCACCACCGCTTCGCGAGCTCCTCCACCCCGGTCAGCCTCAAACCCTCCTTGCCGTCCGCGCGGCCGGTGTCGTCGCTCATGCCGACAGGACGCCCGAGCCCTCCGACGGTGCCCGACCCGTTCATCAGCCAGGAGGCAGGGCGCCGCCGGCTCGAGGCGGGGCGTCAGGCGAATGTCAGACGGCTCGCAGGGGCGTGGGACGGCGGGATCGGCGTTGTTGAGCCTTGACCGGCCCTCGGTGTGCCAGGAACATCGTTCCGGCCCCGCCAGGGCCCTGAGGTCCGGTGAAGTGTGGAACCCGATCTTGCTGCCTTCGGCGAGCGCCATGACCCATTGGCCGCGGTCGTCGTCCCAGATGATCTTCGGGTGACGAAGTCTGTCGCTGCCGGGGTTGTCGAGCACCGGGCTCCGGTCATAGGAGATGAAGGTGTCGCCACCGTCGTGGGAGTGCAACAGTGACTGGCGCTGCACGTCGTTCATCCAGCCGCGTTCCGAAGGGAGGTGCAGCGTAGGACGCCACGGGCCGTCTGTGGCGGGCTGATGGGCTCCGCCTCGCGGCGCTGAGTGATCGATCCATGCGACGGCGGTGGCGGCCAGCAGTGGGAGTCCGGTGGCGAGGATGGCGATCTGGACGTTTGTCGAGCGGCCGGCGGCCAGCGTGGTCTGGGCATTGTCAGATCCACTCGACAGGCAGCCTGCGATGAACACGCACGGGTCGCGCCACGGCTCGGGTCTGGGCTAGGAAAGGGGGGCATGCACCCGAGGTCGGCCAGATCAGACGCTATGCCCGCGCTCATCCCCTTGCAATGAGGGTTGTCTCAAGGGATGAGTTGGAGGTTCACATCGCGAGAACGCTGCAGCCGAACCGTGGCTTGCACTGCGTGCGCGGGTCTAGCCTTCATTGGGGAGTATGCACGGCTTGGTTGACCATCAAACGCCCATTTCTCGGAGGGACAAGATGATGGTCACAACGGAGCATTTGCGCGCCGCGATCGTGGCGACGATCGCCGGAGCTACCGCCGGTGCACTCCTCACGCTCGCCCCGGCACCCGCTCAAGCAGTACCGGGATACCCCGACCCGACTGTCCACAGCCAGCGGACACACAACCCCAACGCCAACTACACCTCGCGCTGGACTCGCGCGGACGCCCGGCAGATCAAGGCGATGTCCGATCCGAACGCCGGTCCCCGTGAAAACTCCATGCCGCCCGCCTACACCATGCCGACCGTTCCTCAAGACTTCCCTGACATGAGCAACGGCGAAGTCTGGGTGTGGGACACCTGGCCACTGACCGACGAGCGTTCCAACCAGTACAGCGTCAACGGCTGGGAGGTCATCATGTCCCTGGTCGCGGACCGAGGACTTGGGTTCGACGACCGACACGTCTTCGCAAAGATCGGCTACTTCTACCGTCCGGCCGGCATCCCGGCCGACCAACGACCCCGCGACGGCGGCTGGACCTACGGCGGCCTGGTGTTCGACGAGGGCGTCACCGGGCAGATCTTCGATGACCAGTCCTACAGCCACCAGACCCAGTGGTCTGGGTCCGCGCGTGTCTTCCCGGACGGACAGATCAAGCTGTTCTTCACCGATGTCGCGTTCTACCGCAACCCCGACGGCACCGACCGGAAGCCCTACGACGCCCGCATCGCGCTCAGCCAGGGCCGGATCCACGCCGACCAGGACGGCGTCTGGTTCACCGGCTTCAACCGCGTCCGCGACCTTCTCCAAGCCGACGGTCAGTGGTACCAGACCGGGGCACAGAACCCGTTCTACAACTTCCGCGACCCGTTCACCTTCCAAGACCCCCGCTACCCGAACAAGACCTTCATGGTCTTCGAAGGAAACAGCGCGGGCCAGCGCGGAAGCCGCAGCTGCACGAACCAGGACCTCGGCTACCGCCCGGGCGACCCACACGCCGAAGACCTCGAGACCGTCATGGACACCGGCGCCATTCTCCAGATGGCCAACATCGGCCTCGCAGTTGCCGACAACCGACAGCTGACCAAGTGGCACTTCCTACCCCCCATCCTCTCAGCCAACTGCGTGACCGATCAGACCGAACGACCCCAGATCTACCTCCAAGGCGGCAAGTACTACCTGTTCACCATCAGCCACCGAGGCACGTTCGCCTCCGGCATCGACGGACCCGAAGGCGTCTACGGCTTCGTCGGCAACGGGATCCGCAGCGACTACCAGCCACTCAACCGCGGCTCCGGACTCGCCCTCGGCAACCCGACCAACCTCAACTACGCAGCAGGCAACCCGTTCGACCCCGACTTCAACCAGCACCCCGGTGCCTTCCAGGCCTACTCGCACTACGTGATGCCCGGCGGCCTCGTGCAGTCCTTCATCGACACCATCGGCACGAAGAACAACTTCCGCCGAGGCGGCACCCTAGGCCCGACAGTCAAGATCAACATCCGCGGCGCAACCACCGCGGTCGACTACAACTACGGCGCCAACGGCCTCGGCGGGTACGCCGACATCCCCGCCAACCGCGCGATCACCATCAGCCGCTGACCCCACAGGTCCACCCGACACCCCGCCCCCAACGGTCGGGTCGGCTCCTCGCATAGGTCCGCATCGCGGAGTAGTTGCAGAGTCGCCGGCCGAGAGGGCGGGCAGTGCTGCTACGAGCTGCGCAGCCTTCTTTCAAGTCACGCCTCGTCCCTGTGCGCGAGCGTTGGGTGAAATCGGACGAGACGCCGTCCGGTGAGCCATGAGCACAAGACTCGTTCCGGGGGCGCCCATCGCAGAGGCAGCGGCGCGGTCGACTACCGGCTTGCTGTCCGCACATGCGACAAGGTTCGCGCGCGAACGTCAGGTCACATAGTAGAGCGAACGCGCCAAGCTCGCTTCACCTGAGCTCAGCGCAGAACCGGTCCCTCGAAGTCAACCAGCCTCCCCGAGCGACTCCGCCACAGCCTCCACGACCTCGGACATCCGTCGAGGCTCGGCAAGAAGCAGGCGGCGTTATGAGTTCCTCTACCTGCCGAGGAGCCGAACGCTCCATATGATCCAACCTTGCGCCCCCGCCACTCCGCGCCATGTGAGTGAGTGACATCCTCGATGAGCGAGACGCAGTGTTGCCGACAGATGCGCTGAATCGACCCAGCAACGCTGAATCTCGATCCTCGCGCCTGAAGCTCGCCCTCGCCTGCCGTCGACGTACTTAGCCCAAGCCGCCTCGAAGCTGAGCAGGATCGCGGCGAGCTCTCAACGCTGCAAGAACAGTGGGCTGGTCCAGAGCTCTTGACCGTCCCATTGGCGGGCGCGGGCGTAGACGAGGCTCTGGCCTAGAGGGGTGATGACGTCAAAGGAGCGGCGAACGGTGCGAGGAAGGTGCGCCGGGTCGGCCACACGTTCGACGACGACGTGTAGGTCGGCTCCGCCGAGATCCGTCCGAGTCCGGCTGTCAGAGAGGAGGGCGGCTCCGTCCACGGTGAACGACGCGCCCCTGCCCTCCTCGGCGATCTCCAGCTCGACCGAGATGGTCGCTGAGGCGAGGTCGTCGAGGCTGAGGACCATCCCGGTCGTGTTGCCGTAGGTGCGGGACCACACCGTGGTGCAGGCGTCGTGATGGTCGATGCGCGACTCGGGGTCCAGCCGGGCCCAGGGAGCGTGGGACGCGACCGAGGTTCCGCCTACCTCGATAGCACCGCGCCAGGTGGCCCAGCGGTAGCGGTCGCGGTGGCGTGCCCCGCCCCATCGGACCCGCACGAGGTCGGGGCTGTAACCAGCTTCGGCGTGGAGGTCGATCAGGGCCAGCACGCCGTCTGCGTCGCGCAGGGTCACTTCGTCCCAGGTGCCGTCGGCGAAGAGGGCGAGGTCGACGTCGATGCGGTCACGGTCGTCGGTCAGGGTGACGTCGTCCCCCATGACGGCATCGTTGGTGCTGAGGAGCCCGACGGCGCGTGCACCCGTGGTGGCCCACGTGCGGCGGTCGCGGAGCGTGTCGGCGACTGCGCGCGGCGCGAGCTGGGGGGTCAAGACCCCTGTGAGGCCGCCGCGACCGCCGAAGATGTTCGCGCCCGGAGCACCGGAGCCGGGCCGGCCGCGGTGCTCATCGCTGGCGGCGCTGACCCCGAGGCGTAGCCCTCGTCGCAGCGCCTCCTCGTAGAAGAACGGGCTCGTCCCCCAGGCCGAGTGGACCTCGATGAGGCGTTCCAGATGGGGGTGGTGCCAGTGCAACATCCCGCGACGGCCGCCAACGTGCGGGATCATGAGGTAGTCCTCGGGGTGCGCGGCGTAGGCGTCGTACAACCGGGTGATCGGCCAGTGCTCAGGGACAGGAACCGACGCGTTCATGCCGATGCGCCACTCGAGCGAGCGGGCCAGCGTCGCGTCGGAACCGACGTAGACCACGTTGTGGTCGCCGCCAACCCCGGCGTTGCCGCACCACTCGACGCCGGGGTAGCAGACGAACTCGGTGTCACCGGCGGCGTCGCACTGTCGGACGGTCTCGTCCCAGGCTTCGTCGGTGACCTGGAAGTCGTTGGCCGTGTACCCGAGGATGTCAAGAGAGCCGACTTCGCGACCGTAGGCCAGGTTCCACGGGGTGTCCTGCGTTCCGACCGTGTCATCGGAGTGCACATGCAGGTCGGCGAAGACCGCCCGGGATCCCGGCAGTGCGGGCAGCTCGTCGACGCCGACGACGTCGAGCATTGTGCTGGCGCTCCACAAGGTCCCGTCGGGTGCCGTCGCGGTCACCACGATGTCGCCGGTACCGGTCTGGCGGGCGGTGCAGCGCGCCAGACCCGCGGCCCACCGGTTGCCGACCGGCTCGAGCACGGTGGTGCCTTCGAGCACGTCGGAGTCGGCAACCATCTGCACCTCGAGCGGGGTGCAGGCATTGCCCCACGCGTCCTGGAGATGGGCACGCACTGGCACCACGGACCCTTCGCGCACGAGTCTTGGTGAGGTGACCACGAGCCGGTCCGGTGGGCCGGCGACGACGTCGAGGCGGTGCTCGCACGCCTGGGCCATGCGCGAGGTGCCGAGCGTGTCGACGTGCAGCAGAAGGGGGAACCCGTGCTCGACGAAGGTCTGGACCCTCGTGCCCGGCCCTCCGGCGCGGCGGTCGCCGAAACGGATCGTGATCACGTCCCCCGGACGCAGGTAGCCGTCGACCACGTGAATGACGACGGCCTTCTGGTACGGCCGCTCGCCGCCCTTCACGTCGTAGCGGACCTTGAGCTCGCGAGCGGTGCCTGCGTCGGCCGGCCCGCCCACCCCGAGCGTCGATCGATGGGTGATCTCGGCGGTGACGTAGTCCCGACCCTGGGGATCGTCGGTCTGGAGGTCCCAATCGGAGTAGTACTTGAAGCAGAGCTTGAGCCACCCGCTGTCGGCGATGCCGGACGCGCCGACGACGTAGTCGAGGACGATCTCGCAGACGGACCCGGCGACGACCTCGGCCGTGTCGCAGTAGAGCGCACCCAGGAAGGGCAGCTCGTCGATCTCCCGATTGATAGTCGCACTGACGGCGTCATCGGAGCAGTCAAGCGTGTCGGTCCGCACCTCTCTCGCGGCGACGGCGACCCGCCGAGGTGCCGGGTTCCCGGACCGGTCTGTCGAGTCGGGGACTGTCGTGGTCATGGGTTTCTCCTCGGTGCAGCGTCGTTTCATGATGGCGATGAGCAAATCGATCTGACGGCGTGATGGGTCTGGTTGGATGGATCGTGTGGAGCACCGCCAGCTTGTGTACGCCGTGGCTATCAGCGACCACGGCAGCTTCACGCGGGCGGCAGCCGAGTGCTTCGTCGTGCAGTCAGCGCTGAGCCAGCAGATCCGCAAGCTCGAGGACGAGCTCGGGATTCGGATCTTTGACCGACACCCCCGGTCAGTGAGTCTGACGCCGGACGGCGAGGCGCTGCTCCCGGCGATCAGAGAGGCCGTCGGCGCGTTCGAGCAGGTCCGAACGACGGCGCAGGAGCTCTCGGGAGCGGTCCGGGGACGCGTCACGCTGGGCCTGATGGCAGTCCCGCCGGCGACCGTGCAGGTCGCCGGCCTGGTGGCCGACTTCCATCGCGCCCATCCCGGGGTCGACGTGACGATCTCGAGCGGTCACAGCATGCAGCTGCGGGAGCAAGTACGCCGCGGCGAGCTCGACTGTGCGGTCGTGGGAGTGCCTTCGGGACCCGAGAGCGAGGGGCTGCGCTACCGGGCCAGCCTCGTCGAGGACCTTTGCCTGGTCGTCCCCCAGGGCCATCAGCTCGCCGGTCGCCCCCAGGTCGCGGCGGACCAGCTGGTGGACCAGCGGTTCGTCGACTTCCCCACCGACTACGCCCTGCGTCAGGAGCTCGACCGGCTGCTGACCTTTGAGCGTCGGATCGCGTTCGAGGTCACCAGGGTCGAGCAGGTGGTGCAGTTCGTCGAGCGCGGGCTGGCCATCGGCGTGCTGCCGCGCAGCGTGGTTGCGAGCTGGAGCCGCGAGGTGGCCCTCGTACCGGTCGCGATCGAGGGGAACCCGACCCGTCGCGTGGCCCTGGTCCTGCCGGCTGCCCGGACCGGCACTGCAGCCGCTCGCGCCTTCGCTGAGGCGGCCGCACGCTCCATGCCCGGCTAGAACGGTCATCGCAGAGCCATTCCGCGCAAGCGGAGCACCCGTCGCTCGAGCGGACCGAACACGCCCAGCTCGACGACCAACCCGATCAGCAAGACGAGTCCCATCGCTACGATGACCCTGGGCATGTCGAAGAGGGTGCGGCCCTGCTGGAGGAGTTGACCGACGCCAACCCCCAGTTGGGGCGACGACGCGATCAGCTCAGCCGCCATCAGTGAGCGCCACGCGAACGCCCAGGCCTGACGCACGCCAGCTATGTAGCCGGGAAGCGCGGCGGGCAACAAGACGTGTCGCACCATGGTCCAGCCCCGGGCGCCGAGGACCTGTCCGGCTCGGTGGAGCAGCGGCGGGATGGTGTCGACCCCAGCGACGAGGCCGTTGGCCACAGAGGGGACGGCGCCGACGAGCACCACGGAGTAGATGGCGGCGTCGGTGAAGCCGAACGCGATGATCGCAGCCGGCACCCACGCGACGGCCGGCATCGCCAGCAGCGCTGTGACGAGGGGACCGAGCGCGGCCCGCAACAGCCGCACCCGCGCGAGGGCGAGCCCAAGGAGGGTGCCGACGAACACGGAGAGTGCAAATCCGACCACGGCGCGTGACCCACTGACCCACAGCGCTTCGACCAGGCTCCCGTCTCGCGCGAGGTCGACCGCGGTTTCGGCGACCTCCGCCGGCGAGGGCAGGACCGATGGCGGTTGGAGCTCGAGGCTGAACACCAACTGCCAGACGCCGACCATCACGGCGACAGCACCGATAGCCGGTAGCGGTGCCGCGAGGATCCGCAAGCCAGCCCGGCCGATTCGGGGCCGGTCGCCGCTCGTCTGCTCGAGCCGGTCCAGGCCGTCCTCGGCGCGGGAGATCGTGGTCGTCTCAGGCATGGCGCTCCAGCTCTCGTCGCAGCGCGGCAGTGATGTCGGCAGCGATACCGGCCGCCTGAGCGCCGTGGCCCTCGACATCGGCGGTGTGCCATTCCCCGATCACACGACCAGGGCGCGACGAGAGCAGCAAGACCCGCTGCCCGAGGGCGACTGCCTCGCGGACGTTGTGGGTCACGAAGACGATGGTGCGTCCGAGTTCGCGCCAGAGGTCGAGAAGCTCGAGGTGCAACAGGTCTCGGGTGATGGCGTCGAGGGCGGCAAACGGCTCATCCATGAGCAGGACCTCGGTGTTCTGGGCCAACGCGCGCGCCAGCGCTGCTCGTTGCCGCATCCCGCCGGACAGCTCGTGGACCCGACGCTTAGCGGCATCCTCGAGTCGCACCAAGGCGAGCAGACGTCGCGCCTCCTGCTGGCGTTCGCGGCGAGGCACGCCTCTCAGGCGAAGGGCGAGCTCGACGTTCGTCGTCACGTCGAGCCAGGGGAAGAGGGCGCTGTCCTGGAACATCAGCGCGGCGCCTGACTCGGGACGGGTCACGGCACCCCGCGTCGGATCCTCGAGCCCCGCGATCAGGTTGAGCATGGTGGACTTGCCACAGCCCGAGGCACCCAGGAGACAGAGGAGCTCTCCGCGTCCTACGGCGAGGTCGAGATCCTGGAGCGCCACCACGCGACGACCAGCTCCGCCGTACTCGTGAGTGACACTGTCGAGCCGCACGATCGCCGGCTCGACCCCGGGGTGGTTCAGGTTCACGGCACCGGGCTCAGCACCGGTCGCGGCGTCGTCGCCGCTCATCCGAAGCGGCCTCAGTCCTGTGCTCACTCGCTGCCGCCGACCTCGGTCAACGGGCCCAGGTCGACGAAGCCGTCGAGGTCGGCGCTGTCGAGGACACCCTGGACGACGGCTCGCCGCGCGCCGGACTCGATGGTGTCCTCGAGCGGATCGGTCGTGAAGTCGATGGAGCTCCATGCCTTCCCGACCAGCGCCGGGTCGAGCTCGAGCCCAGTCTGCCCGGCGATGAACGACGCCACGATGGCTCGGCTGCCTGATGGGTCTGAGTCGATCGCGTCCATCGCGTCGACCAGGCCCGCGAGCACCGCCTCGACGTCATCGCGGCGCTCCTCGAGCACGCTGGTGCGCACGACAAGCACCGTTGTCGCGAACTGGCCGCCTGGCCACAGGTCACGCTCGTCCACCACCTCCTCGGCTCCGGCGTCCTCGAGTAGGCTCACGAACGGCTCGTGCATCCAGGCGCCGTCGATGGCTCCCGAGGCGTACGCGCCGACCGACTGGCCTGGCTCCTGCGGGACCACGCTGACACCGTTCTCGGCGTCGGGCACGTCTACGGCGTAGCCCTCGTCGCCGAGCCAGTACCTCAGCGCAACATCGGGCGAACCACCCAGGGCTGGGCTCGCGATCTTAGCGCCGCTGAAGTCGCCGCTCTCGACCAACTCGGGTCGGGCCACGAATCGCACCCCGCCCGACGAGGCACCACTGATCAACGTGACGTCGCCGTCAGACTTGAGGTAGGCGTTGACAGCGGGCGCCGGCCCGAGGAAGGCCATGTCGACCTTGTCCGACACCAGGGCCGTGACAGCGTCGGGACCCGCCGTGATGACCTCGGTCGTCAAGTCGACGTCGCCCAGGTGATCGGCAAAGTAGCCACCCTCGACGCCGAGAATCGCTCCGGCATGCGCCAGATTGGGGAAGTAGCCAACGCGGATGGCGTCATCGTGTGCGCTGGCGCCCGAGCACGCCGTCAGCGAGGTGGTCAACAGACCGGCGGCGATCGCGGCGGCGCCGATACGCGACCGCCTGGATAGATTATTCACACCTTAAATACTAGAGATTATCTAGAAAGAGTCCAACGCATGGAAGTGACCGCTACCATCACGAATTGAGATGGCAGATCCCCGAGGTCTCCGCACTGTCGCGCCTCCCGCGCGGTCCGAACCCGCCGGACCTGCAGATGCGCGCGCACCGGAGGCGTGTCGACACAGTCGCAACGACGGCGGGAGCCGGCCGCGATCTGCGCGTAGTAGCCGCGTCCCGCATCGTGCCGATCTGCCGGCGGGAACGAGCAGCAGGCCACCGCCGCCTCGCGGGTGGCGTAGTCGAAACGTATGCGGGCGATCGCCGACGGTAGCGTTGGACACGTCGAGGTGTTCCAGGATGAGCGTGTAGGAGCCTCTCCCTCGGGAGACCTCGACATCTATCCCTGGACTGCCACGCCGGCGTCCGTTACACGCTCATTCGCGACAGCCACTTGGCGTCTTCGTGCCCGCCCACATGCGCTCGCCCGGCACATCCCCGAGCGACGTCACCTGCTCGACGAGCGCGACGCCACCCGCCGCGGCGCCTTCGCGGTCCTCGTGCGCGGCCTCGGCGACGATGGCCGGATAGGCTGCGAATCGGACACAGAGGCCGTCGCTTCTCGCTCGGTCCTGCCCCTGGGAGGCCTCGGGCCGCTGGGCCAGGATCAGCAACAGGTCGTTGGAACTGTGAGCGTGGAGTGAGCCCTCGTCATGACGCCCTACACGGCATGCTAGGCCTCATCGTTCTGGGAGTCGCAAGCGCGACCTGAACCCGGTGTGTCGGCGAACCGCTCACTCGGGCATCTGCGCCCCCCTTCGCGCATACGCCCGTCGCTGCCGCGATCCGCCAGACCGCGGACGCGTCCTTCCATCGCGTGCTGGGAAACACGCTCATCTGCTGCACACAACGCCGTTCTGCCGATAGACGGGGTACGTGTGCCCGACTGCTCGCCGCGCATCGGTGTCGGCGACAAGGTCGTTGGTGAGCACGATTGACGGAGTGGTGCCACCTCGGGGTTCGCATGCGGCTGACAACCCCGATCGGGACTGTTGCTCAGGTCTGGCCGCTGGCGGTCGAACTTCTGGGTGCCAGCAGTGCACTCGGGCTGCTGACCGCCGCGATCCGCCATCAGGGTGGGTGCTGCGTTGAGACAGGGAGTTCGCAATGGGTGTTGTGTCGGTGTCGCCTCAATTGTCGCGTGAGCAATCGCCCGGTCGATTGCGCTGGTTGGCGGACCGGGGTGTACGGACCAAGATCCTGGCCGCCGTGGCCGTGGCCGTCCTGGTCGGGCTCGTCGTCGGTGTCTCAGGTCTCCGGGCTCTGGCGAGCTCCGCGGGTAGCGCCGAGACCATGTACCAGGCGAACGTCCTCGGGGTGCAGCGCGCAGCAGCACTGCAGGCAGCCGCCGACCAGATGCGTATTCACGCCCGCGACATCGCACTCTCGACGGACACGGGCGCCAAGCAGGACGCCGTCCATGCCCTCGACGAGGCCGCCGCGGCGTTCGACCGAGCCGGGGATGCGTATGTCGCGACTGGGATGGATGACGCTCGGGACAGCGCTTTCCGGGATCTGCAGACTGTGGTCGCTGAGTACCTGGACGTGCAACAGACCGTGCTCGAACCTCTGGGGCTGGCCAATGACCTCGAGGGCTGGAACGCCGCCAACAAGAGGCAGGCCAAACCGCTGACAGCCAAGATGACCGAAGACGTCGCCACCCTGAGCTCCCTGGAGTCGAGCGACGCGAAGATCGCCGTCGATGACATCGGCTCCAACTACCGCTCAAGTCGCTTGTCCGGCCTCGTCGTCCTGACCACCGGAAGCCTGGTCGCGCTCTTCTTGGGGTGGATGGTCGCCGGAGCGATCACGCGCAACGTCGGGAAGGTCAAGTTCGTCACCGACGCCATGGCCAATGGCGATCTGACGAAGTCCAGCAGCGTGACCAGCCGCGACGAGGTCGGCCTGATGGGCGCCAGCCTCGACCAGGCGACCCGACGACTTCGTGAACTGATGGGCACCGTGGTCGCCTCCTCCGACGCCCTCGCCGCCTCTTCCGAAGAACTCTCGGCATCGTCTCAGCAGATCGCGGCCGGGGCCGAGGAGACCAGCGTCCAAGCCGGTGTCGTCTCGGGTGCCGCAGACGAGGTCTCCCGCAACGTCTCCACGGTCGCCGCCGGCGCGGAAGAAATGGGTGCCTCGATCCGCGAGATCGCGACGTCGGCCAACGCTGCCGCCCGGGTCGCCGCGGAGGCCGTCTCCACGGTAGACGTGACCAACGAGACCATCGCCAAGCTCGGCACCAGCAGCCAAGAGATCGGCGCAGTCGTCAAGGCCATCACCTCCATCGCCGAGCAGACCAACCTCCTCGCCCTCAACGCCACCATCGAGGCAGCCCGCGCCGGCGAATCCGGGAAGGGCTTTGCCGTCGTAGCCAACGAGGTCAAAGAGCTCGCCCAAGAGACCGCCCGGGCAACCGAGGACATCGCCCGCCGCGTCGAGGCCATTCAGTCCGACACCGGCGGCGCTGTCGCGGCCATCGGTGAGATCGCCACCATCATCACCTCGATCAACGACTACCAGCTCACGATCGCCTCCGCGGTCGAGGAGCAGACCGCCACCACCAACGAGATGTCACGCAACGTCTCCGAGGCATCCACCGGCTCATCCGAGATCGCCGCCAACATCCTCGGCGTCTCCTCGGCCGCGGAATCGACAACTCAGGCCCTCACCCAGACACGCACCGCAGTCGACGACGTCGCGCGCATGGCCGGCGACCTCCGAACCGCAGTCAGCCAGTTCACGGTCTGAAGATCCGTCGAGGGTGAGCCTTCAGCTCCACAAAGGACCTCGCGATCGGGCCGGCAATCAGCCATGAGGCAGACGGACCGTGGAGTTCACGAGGGCCAAGCCAAACGACCGGATCTGGCAGGTGAGCGGCTGACCGAATGAGGCATGAAGCAGTTCATCCGCGACAGCGTCGCAGAGCTCAAGCAGTTCCGATCCACAATGTCGACCGCGCGGATGCCAACCAAAACCGAGTCTGCGATTCCGGGACGATTCCTCGCCAAGCGGTCGTCGACTTCAACACTTCGGGTCCCTTGTGAGAGTCGAACGGAACAAACGTTGCCGGCGAACTGAAACGCTGCCGGCCTGGCGGGTTGTCCGCCCGCAGTGCGGGTGCCTGCCTGCTCAGGGGAGCTGGGGGAATCGAGCGGTGGCGTCGACAGCCTCAGCAGCGCCGTTGGACCGGACGATGAGTCCGGAGCGACAGGGAGCGTTGCAGTCCAGGCCGTCGATGCGTCCCAGAGACGCATGGTCCGGCGCTGAGGTGGCGGGCCTCACCAACTTACTTGGGATCTGACCGAGACGGAATCATGGACTTTCGACCATCCAGGCGGTCGATGCTCGAAGGGAAAGCACGTCCCTCAAGTTCTCCTCGACCTGGTACTCACGAATGTAACCGTATCCACCCAGTGTCTGGACGGCAATCGCGCACGTGTCGATTGCAACAGTGAGCGTCACGTCCAGAACGTCCAGGACGTCCAGTGCCAAACCGGATTCGCTCGAACCTGCCCGTTCCACAATTCGCGACCACACCGTCGCCACCAGCTCTTCATACTTCTCGATTCGACGACGCACGATGGGGATCTCGATGAGAAGTTGCCCGAACTGACGACGGTCGGAAGCATAGGAACGGCTCCGGGCCAGGGCGTCTTCCGCGACGCCGCAGGCGACAGCAGCGGCACTGAGCGCGAGCCAACGACGACAATCCCCGACGCGAGCGGCCAACGCGTCGGGGATCGACCTCAGGGACACAACTGATGGGGTGGTGCCGGCCAGGCCAGAGCCGTCGGCAGAATAGACGTCCATTCCATGGCCTCGGTAGATGAAGCTCTCGCCCTCGCGATCGACGAGTACCAGCAGCTCGGGGGATCCGAAAGAGTCGACGCGCGCAACCGTGGAGGCTGGTCCCGAATGGCCGGCCACGGAGACGAGACTGGTTCCACTGATGACTTCGGCCAAGGGAGAGGGTTCCCCGGCCGTTCGTTCGAGTGCCGCGGCCACCGCATTCGCCTGAGCCGATGCCCAAGCGAGCGCGGGCCAACGGGATGCCAGCGCACGGAGGTATCTGAGTCCAAGGTCGAACGGTAGGTCCGCGCCACCGATTTCTGACGGCGCCATGGGGCACCAGAGCCCCTGGTCTCCGAGCTGAGTGGCGACCGCCGGGAAGGCATCGCCCTTCGTCGCCGCGTCGGTGTAGCCCTTCATCAGCTGGGATACCAGTTCGACGAGCTCGGATTCCTCGATTTGTGCGGAGGACGACATCACTACCGCCAGAAGGCTTCGGAGTCGACGTCGCGACGGTTCGCGAAGGACTCGGTCATTTCATGCGCTTCCCGGGTCTGCTGGTACAAACCGAGCATCTGGTCGTGAGCAAGCCGCGCCTGGCCGGCCACGCCGTTGTGCCTCGCAGAGAACGCCGCCTTCAGACCCCCGATCGCCAGAGGACTTCGTTGGCAGATCTCGTACGCGACCTCCTGGGCCTTGGCCAGCGCGCCACCAACTGGGGTCACCTCGTTGACCAGCCCCATGGTGAGTGCCTGCTCAGCGGTGTACTTCCGGTTGAGATACCACATCTCCTTCGCCCGCTTGCGGCCGATCGTGTCCTCCAGATACCACGTGCCGAAGCCAGCGTCGAAGCTCCCGACCATAGGACCAACCTGTCGGAAGATTGCGTTCTCCGCCGCAATAGACAGGTCGCACACGGTGTGCAGCACGTTCCCGCCACCGACAGCAAATCCGTTCACAGCCGCCACGATCGGCTTCGCGATCGTGTCGATCTGTTGGTAGACATCGATGATCGGCAGCACCTGGGAGTAGTCCAGCGAACTGACCTCGTCATGCTCGCCGCCAATGCAGAAGAACTTGTCGCCGGCCCCTGTGAGAACCCCGGCGCGCAACTGTGGATCCGTCCGGAACCTCTGCAACGCGTCGACGAGCTCCAGGCACGTCTTGGAGCGGAGCTTGTTCCCCGCGTCAGGGCGGTTGATGGTCCAGGTGACGACCGGGCCATTCACCGTCACTTCAACATCTTCGTACACTGCCGCTGAGCCACTCATCGCACCCCATCCTCACTGCGGAAGCCCCGGCCATTCTTGTTCCCGAGATATCCGGCCGCCACCATCCGTTGCAGCAGTGGGGGTGGCGCGAAAGCCGGGTCGAGCGTTCCGGCATAGGCGCTGGACGTGGCGTGCTCGTGAACGTCGAGGCCGATCAGATCGAGGAGCTCGAGTGGGCCGAGCCGGTAGCCCAGTCCGAGTTTGATAGCGACATCGATGTCCTCCGCCGACGCGAGACCATCGTCATACTCCTGAACGACATCATTGAGATAGGGCATCAGGAGCTTGTTGACCAGGAAACCCGGGCGATCCCTCACGACAACGGCGTCCTTGCCGAGTGAAGCCACGAAGTCCTTCAGAAGCGTCGCGGTCTCGGCCGATGTCTGCAAACCACGGACTACCTCCACCGCCTGCATGAGCTGGGCCGGGTTGAAGAAGTGCAGTCCGGCGAAGCGTTCTGGGAAGGACACGAAAGTAGCGAGCTCCGTCACGGGCAGGGCGGAGGTGTTGGTTGCGATGACCGAATCTGCGGCAACGACACCCGAGATCTCCGCGAGCACCTGCCGCTTGACGTCCATGCGTTCGCTGACCGCCTCGACGACGATCTGTGCGTCCCGGACGCTCGCGAGGGAGACCGCCCCAGTGAGTCGGGACATGAGCTCCTCGCGCTCCTCGACTGTCGTCTTCCCCCGCTTGACGCCCGCGTCAAGGAACGCGCCGATTCGTCGGATGCCTGCTTCGACACGCTCGCTGTCGGTGTCGACGATCGTGACTTCCCGTCCGGTCGCCGCGACGACCTGGGCAATGCCCGCGCCCATAGTCCCGCAGCCCAGCACTGCCACACGGTGGATCTCTTCCATGGTGTTGTGTCCCTCCAGCTGCTCAGGCGCCGAACAGGCGACTGTCGTCGTAGGTGTAGAAGCCGCGGCCTGTCTTGCGACCCAGATCTCCGGCCGCGATCATCCGCTCCACCATCGGAGGCGGCGCGAATCGCGGGTCTCGAAGTTGTTCGTAGAGTCGTGATGCGACTTGGTGATGGATGTCGAGCCCGACGACATCTAGCAGTCTGAAGGGACCCATCGGGTGGTTGAGTGCACCAGTAACAGCGGCGTCGATGGACTCAATCGAGCCCAGTCCCGACTCGAGGGCACGAATGCAGTTGTTCTCCCACGGGATGAGGAAGCGATTGACGATGAAGCCGGGGCGATCCTTTGTGACGACGGAGGTCTTGCCCATTCCCGCGCAGAACTCCCGAGTCCGGTCGAGCGCCGCGGTACTTGTGTGTCGTCCAGCAGCGACCTCCACCAGCTTCATCAGGGGTGCGGGATTGCAGTAGTGCGTGCCAACGACTCGTTCCGGTCGGCGTGACCCGGCAGCGATCCCCGTAACTGACAAGGTCGAGGTGTTCGTGTGAAACAACGTGTCGCCGGAGACGATGTCATCGAGCTGGCCAAAGAGATCCTGCTTGAGTGCGAGACTCTCCGGCACGGCCTCAATGACCACGTCGGCAGTTTCTAGATCCTTCAGCGACGTGACTCCCCGAAGGTTCCGGCTCGCCATCGCCGCCACGTCGCTGTCGATCTTGCCGAGACTGACGCTGCGCTCGAGGAAGGCGCGCACAGATCCGAGACCTCGGTCGAGCTGGCTGTCATCCACGTCGTAGATCACGGTCTCGTGCCCGGCGCGGCTGACGACGGTAGCGATACCGGACCCCATCGTGCCTGCTCCCAGGACCGCCACCGTCAGTGCCGGGTCATTCATACGTCCTCCTGATGATGTGCGTAGTCCACGTGGTCTCTGCTTCTACAGATGTTCATCGCGTTGCCTGGCCACCGTCGATGACGACGACCTCGCCCGTCATGAAGTCGGACGCCGAGGACGCGAGGAGCAGGAGCCACGGTGCCAGCTCGGATGCCTCGCCGAGCCTCCTGGCCGGAATCGCGCTGACCAGGCGTTTCAGTGACTCCTCGTCCTGGCGGTACGTCGCGTTCATGTCCGTCGCGAAGTAGCCCGGAGCCAGCGCATTTACCTGGACGCCGAAGCGGGCCCATTCGATAGCCATCGCGCGGGTGAAGCCGAGCACGGCGGCCTTGGACGCGCTGTAGGCCGCATGGTGGGACACCCCCATCATCGCGAAGTTCGAAGCGATGTTGATGACCTTGCCGTGGCCCTGGGCTGTGAGGTGCCGACCGAACGCGCGCGTGACGAGGTACGTGCCGCCGAGGTTGATCTCGATGACGCGATCCCAATCGGCCTTGCTCTGGGAGAGCAGGTCGCTCGTGGCGAGGATTCCCGAGTTGTTGACGACGATGTCGATCCTGCCGAAGGTGCGCATCGTGGCGTCGACAAGCTCGTCGACCGACGCCTCGTCTGCGACATCGGCGGGGATCGCCAGGGCCGCTCCCCCGGCAGCGACGATCTCTGCCGCTACGGACTCAATTTGGGGCTCCGTCCGTGCCGTGACGACAACTGATGCTCCCGCCTGCGCAAGAGCGATTGCCATCTCGCGCCCGAGTCCCCGTCCGGAGCCGGTGACGACGGCGATCTTTCCGGTGAGATCAGTCACGACGGGGCTCCTTGTGCCTGGGCCACCTGCAAGGCGGTGTCGCGACCGGTGAGCAGGGCTTGGATGTCATTGGTTCCGTCATAGGTCCGGGTGACGAGCACGTCTCGCATGCAGCGCTCCACGCCGAGCACGGTGAGGTCGCCGACCGAGCCGAGCAGGCGCATGCACTCGACTGTCGCCCACCAGCCGAGATCCGTGCACTGCTGCTTCATGATGGCGACCTCTCCGGTTCGGACAGAGTCGGAAAGGTCGAGCGCCCGCGCGGTCGCCAGGAGAAGCAGCCGCGCCTGAAGGATCCGGCCGCGGACTTGGGTCAAGCCGGTCTCTACCTCTGGTGGGAGGCTGCGTCCGTGGATCGAGTTGAGCGCGAACAGGGTACGTACATACGCGCCGCGCGCTAGGCCGACACCTTGGGCCGCAGCTCCGATCCGGGTTCGCATCACCGAGCCCATCACGATCTGCCATCCACCTCCGGGCTGTCCGATCACATGGTCGTTCGCGACGGGGACGCGGTCGAAGAAGAGCTCCACGGTGCTCGACCCGTGCATGCCCATCTTCTCGAGGGGATTTCCGCGGCTTAGTCCGCTGGGTTCCCCTGCGATCGCGAACGCCGTGATTCCCCGGCGACCCAGGGCCCGATCGACGGTCGCGAACGCGATGATGAGGTCGGCACGATCGCCACTGGTGATGAAGGTCTTAGACCCGGTAAGGCAGTATCCGTCCCCATCGGACTCCGCGCGCGTTGCGAGGCCAGCGACGTCGCTGCCAGCAGCTGGCTCAGTGATGCCAAGTGATCCGTAAATCGCGCCGCTCGCCAGTTGAGGGACGTACGTGCGAGCGAGTTCCGTTGCCCCTGAGATGAGCAGTGGATACATGGCGTGGAACTGCGTCATGTAGACCAGGGAGGTCGCGCCACAACCGGCAGCAATCTCCTCCATTGCTGCGGCGTACGCCACGTGAGTGTCGCCCGTACCCCCTAGGTCGGGGTCGACGAGGAGCGCGCCAAGCCCTGCCCTGACAAGCGCCTGATAGCTGTCGTGAACGAACGTGTGCGAGCGGTCGTGTGCTGCTGCTCTCGGGGCTATGTCAGACGCAACAACCTCGCGGGCACGCTGCATGACCGCCGTCTCGCGCGCGTCGAGGAGGCCGATGCTCGCGACTTCGTCGAGTGCCTCGTGCCAGCGCAGCCAACTGTCTGGGTCCAGCTCCAGGCACAACTCGGTCAGATCCTTCACGAGCCTCTCCCGTCCTCTCGGAGGTTGCAATCCGGGAACTGCGGAGTCCTCCGCGACCTGAAGGCTGCGATACCCTCTCGACCCTCACTCGAGCTGATCGCCGCCGCAGCAGCCCGAACTTCGATGTCGAGACCGACCGCGTCAGCTGAACGCGTCGCCCTTACGCTCCGAAGGATCGCGGCGTTGGCGTGCGGGCCGCCGTCTGCGACGGCTTCCGCGATCCTCAGCGCGGCGTCCATGAGCGCGTCGGGCGCCACCGGTGGCGCCACCGTCAGCCCCAATGCATACGCCCGATCGGCATCCAGGCGTTCGCGACTCAGCATGAGATGCAAAGCCTGCGGTGTCCCCACGGCCAGCGCAAGACGCTGCGTGCCGCCATAACCGGGAATCAGGCCGAGCCCGCTTTCAGGGAGTCCGAACGAGGCGTTCACCGAGGAGATGTTGAACGACAGACTCAGTGCGAGCTCGAAGCCTCCCCCGAGCGCAAGTCCGTTGATCGCTCCAATCATCGGTACGGAGCTCTGCTCGATCTGGCTCATCACCGATCCGCCGGCTCGCAGCATCGACTCGGCTTCGACGGCTTCGAGCTCCGCAATCTCCGCGAGATCAGCTCCGGCCGAGAACGCTCGTGAACCGCTCCCCGTGACGATAATGGCGCGCGTTACCGGGTCATTGGTCAGCCGCCGATGAGCCTTGCCTATCTCAGCCAGCACCGAAGCGTTGAGCGCGTTGTGCACCTCGGGTCGGTTGATGCGCACGACCGCGATTCGACCCGTTTCGACGACGAGTTGAGGATCTGCCACTGCTTAGTCGCTCCCAGTCTGGCCGTTGGACACCGACACGATCTCGCCGATCTCGTCGACCGTCAGGTCCAGTTCCTTCAGTACATCCTCGGTGTCTTGACCCAGCTCCGGATACGGCTCGTTCGGGACGTCGGGGATGCTGTCGAGACGAAACGGACTGCGAACGGTGAAGAGTCCATCGTGCTTGAGGTCTGGCATCAGGCTCCGCCGTTCGACAACCTGTGGATCTGACACGACCTCGGAGAGCGTCTGCACGACCGAGCACGGGACCCCGGCCTGCTCGAGCAGCTCGACCCATTCGCTGGCTGGCCTCGTAACGATCCGATCAGCAATCGCCGGTATAAGAACTGGGCGTTGGAGTTTTCGGCCCGCATTCGAACGAAGTTCCGCGTTCTGAATGTTCTCCTCTAGTCCCAACGCCTGGCAGAACCGGGCCCACATCTTGTCGTTGCCGATGGCGACGACGATCTCCCTGTCGGCCGCCTTGAACGGTTGGTAGATCGCCAGAACCGAGTCGGTCCCACCACTAGGCGCAGGCTCCGGCTCACCGGCCAGGTAGGCAGCAATTCTCGGCGCCATCAGTGCGAGGTCGGAGTCGAGGAGGGAGACGTCCACCAGGTCGCCATTGCCGGTCACCTGTTGCTCAACGACTGCGGCACAAACCGCGATGGCTGCGCACATTCCCGTCACCACATCTGACAAGGCCGTCGACACGCGCTGAGGTGGTCCCCCGAGCTGACCGGTGACCGACATCAGCCCCGACCGCGCCTGCGCCGCGAGGTCGTATCCCGGTCGCGCGTGATCGGGTCCGGTCAGGCCAAAACCAGACATGGCGCAGTAGATCAGCCTGGGAAAGCGCGCGCGTAGGGTCGGATAGTCGACCCCGAGCGACTTGAGCTTCGCTGGGTTGAAGTTCTCGACGAGCACGTCGGCTGTCGCAATCAGCTTGAGAAGCGCCTCCTGCCCGGCAGCTGACCCCAGGTCGAGCACCACCGAGCGCTTATTCCTATTGGCCGACCCGAACCACGCCGAGGCCGAGCCCGTGAAGGGCGGACCCCATTGACGAGCATCATCACCCGTGCCCGGGCGTTCGACCTTGATCACGTCGGCGCCGAGGTCGGCAAGGTACATCGTGGCCGTTGGGCCGGCATATGAGGTCGTCAGGTCGACGACGCGGAGGTTCCGCAGCGGACCGCGCCGCCGGGAGACGTCAGAGGAAGGCACTTCTGTATACTGTCCGACTTTTGCATGTTGGTCAACAGTGGACATTTAACAGACTCTCATAGTTGCTCGGCAATGCTCCTTCGCCTGGAGCATGCCGATGGGGGTGTTGGTGATGCGTATGCGCCCGCGGGATCGATCCGCGATCAGACGTCGAGGTCGTCCGGCTCGGCCGGCCAGGCGTGACTAGCAGTGAAGAAGCCGTCGGGGACGCGCCCGAACTGCGGAGAGCGCTTCTCCAAGAACGACGCAAAACCCTCTGCGCTGTCGGCGCCACCGCTCAGTTTCGACATGAACTCTGACTCCAGGCGGTGTGCTTGCCAGGGGTCAGCGGCCCCGAGCATCGACCACAGCATGAAACGGGTCGCCGCCAGGGCGGCCGGTGCACATTGTTCGGCAAGATCCTCGGCGACCGACCGCGCGACACCGTCGAGCTCATCGTCCGGGACGACGCGCGAGGCCAGCCCGGCAGCGTGCGCTTCAGCCGACCCGACCATCCGGCCCGTCAGCATCCAGTCGCTTGCTCGCCCCTGGCCGACCACGCGCGGGAGGAGCCACGTCGACACCGCTTCCGGGGTGATGCCGCGCCTGACGAACGGGAATGCGAAGCGCGCAGACTCGCCGACGATGCGGATGTCGGTTGGCAGGGTCAAGGTTGCACCGAACCCGACGGCTGCACCCTGGACCACACTGACGACCGGCTTGCGCAGACCCAGCACTGCCAACGCGTACGCGCCGCCGCGCTCTCGTGGCCAACCTTGGATCGCCTCGCGACGCGGAGCAGACAGGTGGCCGTGTGCGGCTAGGTCCACGCCGACACAGAAGTGGCGGCCGGTGGCGCGGATGATGACCACCCGTACATCGTCGTCCGCCGCCGCCTCGGCGACGCGACCGATCAGCGTGGCGGTCATCGGACCGGTGACGGCATTTCCTGACCCGGGGCGGTCGAGGGTAATCGTGGCGACACCCTTGGCCGAGGCGTAACCGATGTGCTCGGAGGCTTCGGGAGCAGTCGTCACCCGACCGGACCGCCTGACACGTAGAGCACCTGGCCCGATACGAACGAGGACTCGTCGCGCACGAGATAGCTGACAGCCGATGCGATGTCGGCGGGCTGTCCAACACGACGCACCGGTGTGCTGTCGGCAGCACGCTTCACGAAGTCGTCGAATGACATCCCAAGTCGCTCGGCCGTCCGTCTGGTCATGTCGGTCTCGACGAATCCAGGTCCGACTGCGTTGGCCGTGACGTTGAACGGACCGAGCTCGAACGCCAGAGCCTTGGTGAATCCTTGAATCCCTGCCTTGACCGTGGAGTAGTTCGCCTGGCCGCGGTTTCCCCTTGCCCCGATACTCGACATGTTCACGATTCGTCCCCACTGAGCCTCTCGCATGTAGCCCTGCACAGCACGGCAAAACAAGAACGGTCCTCGCAGGTGTACGGCGATCACACTGTCCCAATCGTCGTCACTCATCTTGGCAAGCAGGTTGTCACGTGTGATGCCAGCGTTGTTGACCATGATCGTCGGCGCTCCGAGTTCCGCCGCGACTCTGGAGACAGCATTCTCGACGTCGTCGGTGACTGTCACGTTGGCTGCGATCGCGATGGTCCGTGCGCCTGTCTTCGCGAGTTCGCCGGCGGCTGCGGTCACGGCTGCCTCGTCCGCATCAACAAGGGCTACGGGGTAGCCGTCTCCCGCCAGCCGCGTCGCAATCCCGAGACCAATCCCTCGAGCTGCCCCGGTCACGATCGCCACACGCTCTGTCACGTTGCACGTCTCCTCTATGTTTGTGTTCACAGGTAGGCCCGCTGAACGGACTCGTCGTTCATCAGCTCACGCGCCGTTCCCAGGGCTGCGACGTGTCCCAGTTTGAGGACGACTCCGCGGTCCGCGATCTGAAGCGCCTGATTCGCAAGCTGCTCGACCAACAGGATCGTCACCCCCTCACGGTGCAGACGCTCGATCTCGTCGAACACGCGCTGTGTGACCAAGGGAGCGAGCCCGAGGGATGGTTCGTCGAGGATGAGGAGCTTGGGACGCGCCATCAGTGCCATCGCAATGGCGAGCATCTGCTGTTCGCCGCCTGAAAGCGATCCGGCCGCCTGGTTGCGCCGCTCCTCCAGGATTGGGAACTGGCCCACCAGCCGCGTTAGGTCCTCGTCTCGTTGCTTGCGGTCTCGTCGTGCGACGAAACCACCGAGCTTGAGGTTCTCGAAGACACTCAGGCCGGTGAAAACGCGACGGTTCTCGGGCACGTGGGCGATGCCCGCACGAGCCGTGGCAGGGCCATCCAGACGCGTCACGTCGCGCCCGTCGAAGTGGACTGCACCCGAGCTGGGCTTCATCAGGCCGGAGATCGTCCGGAGCAGGGTCGTCTTACCGGCGCCGTTGGTGCCGATGACGGTGACCAACTCTCCCTGTTCAACAGTCAAGTCGATGTCGTGAAGAACCGACACCTGGCCGTAGCCCGCGGAAAGACCGGAGATCTTCAACAAGGTCATGCTGGCTCCTGATCGCTCGGGCGGGCCGCTACCGACGGGACAGCTCCGGCCGGCTCGCCGAGATAGGCAGCGATCACCTTCGGGTCGTTGCGAATGTGTTCGGGATCGCCGTGTGAGATGACCTTGCCGAACTCGACAACGGTGACGTCATCGGACACTTCGAGCACCAACTCCATGTGGTGCTCAACGAGGAGAACGCCGATACCCCTGCCGCGCAACACGAGGATGATCTCCTTCAGCTCCTCGATCTCCGCGGAGTTGAGGCCGGCCGCCGGCTCGTCCATCAACACGAAACTGGGGCGCGTGGCCACGACGCGAGCCACCTCAAGCAGGCGGCGTTCCCCTGGCGGCAGCGAGCTCGCAGCGACGTCCGCGTGCTCCGAAAGCCCGACTGCAGTCAGCAACGACATAGCCGTATCACCTTGGCTGCGTTCCTCTCGAAGCGCAGTTGGGAATCGGAGTGCATACGAGAGAACCGAGCGTCGGCGTCTCGTGTCGAGGGCAACCAAGATGTTCTCAAGGCACGACTGATCGTCGAACAACTGTGGCACCTGGAAGGTCCGCGACAGACCTCTTCGGGCGCGCGCCGAGGTCGCCTGAGGAAGCACTTTGCCATTGATCTCTACGGTGCCCTTGTCGGCGTCAACGTAGCCCGAGATGATGTTCAGAAGTGTCGTCTTGCCGGCTCCATTGGGACCAATGAGGGCGTGAACCGTCCCCGGTGCGACCGTCAGTGTGACCTCTTGGACGGCCTTCACTCCCCCGAGGGTCTTGGCGACGCCGGATACACGCAGCCCCTCCCCGGTCGTTTCGACGGCGGGTACCACCTGTGCGATGTCAGCGCGCGCTCGCTCGGCACGAACGGCGCTCGCGCGCCTGCTCCTGATCCTTGCTGCCACCCACCACCAGAGACTCATGATCCCGCGTGGGAAGAGGTAGACCGACAGAAGCAGCACGATGCCGTAGACCAGCAGGCTTGTGTTGCCCGGGTCGTCCGTGACTCGGTTGACTTCGATCGGGATTCGAAACAGGAGGACGGCGCCCAGCAAGGGGCCGACGATCGTTCCCGCTCCGCCGAGAAGCACCATCAGGAGCAGGAGGATGGAGAGGTCAACCGTGAACGACTCGGGTGAGACGAATCCGATGAGCGGGGCGTAGAGACCACCGGCGAGACCCGCAAGGAACCCAGCCGCAGCGAATGAGGCGAGCTTTCCACGCTTGGCGTGAATTCCGATTGACTCGGCTGCCACCGGCGCGCTTCCGACGGCCTTGAGCTGTCGGCCCATCGGCGACCGCAACACCGTCACAGACAGCGCGACTGTCAGGCCGAGCACGATCGCAAGGAGCCAGTAGTACGACTCGAGATCCGCAAAGGCGTCTGGCATTGCCACGCCCTGGATCCCTTGGCCCCCGTGAGTGAGGTCGATCAGCTGCAGGGCCATCGACTGGAAGACGATCCCGTATCCCAGGGTCACCATGGCGAGGGTGAACATGCCCAGCCGAAGGGCTGGGACCGCAAGCACTACGCTGACCAAGGCACTGAGCACGGCGCCCGCAGCAAGTGCCAGCCAGAAGTTCCAGCCGTGGTCGACGGTCGTGATCGCCACGGTGTAGGCCCCGAGCCCGAAGAACGCCGCCTGTCCGATCGACAACAGGCCAGGCAACGCGATCAGGTTCACCCCGACAGCGGCAATCATGTAGACCATCAGCAACTCGGTGTTGAAGATCTCGTACCGGTTGACCTCAACGCCAATCTCACCGGTGATGGGAAAGGTCACGATGCCAGCGATCGTCGTGACGACGCGCGCGATGGCCTCTGGGCCCAAGAGAAGCAGACCCGCGGGAATCAGCCACCACGCCTTCGACCAGCGGGAGCGTCCGTATGTGGTGTATGACTCCATCAGATCCTCCGTGCCGAGTGCTGGCCGAAGATCCCCTGAGGTCGCACCATCAGTACCAGGATCAGTGCAGCAAACACGATCGCGTCCTTATAGCCGGCGCCGAAGATGTCGACGCCGAAGCTCTCGATGAGGCCCAGCAGAAGACCACCGACGATGGCACCCCGGATGTCAGGGATGCCCCCGAGCGCGGCGGCGATGAACCCTTTGAGCGCAAAGAGCAGCCCGATGGTCGGATAGGCCGAGGTCAACGGAGCGGCCATGAAACCGGCGATCGCTGCCACACTTGCACCGATCGCGAATGAGGCCATCCCGAGTGTGCTCACCGGTATGCCGCGAAGAGCCGCCGCATCTCGATCCTGGGCGATCGCGCTGAATGCGTGCCCGATCGTGGTGTGCCCGTACATCCACCACAGTCCTCCCCCGACCACGACCAGCAGCAGGATGATCGAGACCTGTGTTGGCGTGATGAAGGCTGCTCCGATGCTCCAGCGTCCTTCGCCGAAGATCGTGGGGAACGCCTTGATGTCGTTTCCGGTCAGCAACGCCCCGCCGGACCGAAGCACCAGGGACAGTCCGAGGGTCGACAGCACCCAGCCGAAGGCGTTGGGTCCCTTCGAGAGAGCGGGGCGCACGGCAAGACGTTCAGACAGTGCACCGACCAGCAGCGCGAGCGCGATCGTCGCGACGACCGCAGGCAGCATTGCCCAACCGTGCGTGACAACGAGGAACGCGCCAACGACGGTGCCGATCATCAAGAACTCCCCCTGCGCAAAGTTGAGGATTCCCGTGGTCGCGAAGATGACGTTGTAGCTGACGGCGAGCAGGCCGTAGATGGCGCCGCTGGTCAGTCCGGCGATGATGACGTTGAGCAAGTGGCCCTGGTCCATGGCTGTGCCTGTCTGGGTGAGGTGGGTCAGGGGGCAGTCGATGCGGTGGTGGCGAGCCGTTGACCGAGCTGAACACCCGCGCGTGACGACTTGCGGCTTGCGGAGGCCGAAGCGGCATGCCCGCGCCGCTCCCGCGGCCCGCCGGCCAGCAGACCTAGACCCGAGCCTCGACGCGGCGGGATGCTCGGCGACCACGCGCCGGGACAAGGAGGGGCAACCGGGACGTGGGTCGTCATTCGTCACTCCTCCATTGCTCGTACGGATCGAGAACGCTCGAATCCGATCTCGCGTCCATTCGTATGACGCCCGACACAGTCAACGCCATCAAACGTCGGACTGTCAATGTCCATCATTTGTCGTTGGCCTTCGACCAATCACTCTGATCCAGGCGCAGTGCGCGCGTCGCCCTGCGAGAGAGGCGGACTTTTCAGACCTACATTGACGATGTGGCAAACAGCCGACAATACTCAGGACAGGAGGAATCACGTGACCAGCACCCCTGAACGCCCTCGGATCAGCTCGCTTCGAGACCTGTTGACCCACGCAGCCCAGGCACAGCCCGACGCGATCGCGGTCGTCGGCCTTCGCAGCGACGGGAGCTCACCGATCCAGCTGACCTACGCGGAGCTCGACGACCTCGCCAGTCGATTCGCGGTTGGTCTGGAACGGCAGGGCGTCGGCCCGGGCGACGTCGTCGCTGTGATGCTGCCGAACCGACCTGAGTTCACCGCACTCGCGTTCGCCATCAACCAGGTCGGCGCTACTTACACCGGCATCCCGGTCGCCTACGGCCCCGGCGAGGTAGAGGCGATTCTGCGGATCAGCCGGGCGCGCGCAGTCGTGGCGGTAGACAGGTTCCGGGGATCGTCTCCGGCCTCGATTGTTCGCGAACTCCGGTCACAGCTGCCCGACCTCCAGTCTGTCGTCGTAGCGGAGCCCGACGCGGCGCTTGCCGGGACCGACGTCACCTTGGAGGAACTCTCGCGTTCGGCCGGCTCTGTTGTCGGCAACCCGCCAGCATTCGACGAGGTCTGCCACCTGGGCTTCACCTCGGGCACCACGGGCCCCCCTAAGGGGGTCATGAACTCCTGCCGCTCGCTGCTGTCGGTGATGTCTGGGCTTACCGTCCATCTGGGAAGACCCACTTTCGGTGAACCGATGGTCAACCTCGTCGGGTCTCCCATGGGGCATCACACCGGATACCTGTGGGGCATCCTGCTCTCCACCTGGCACGGCGCGACGGCCGTGCTGCTCGACCAGTGGCAGCCCGCTCGCGCGGCCGGCGTCATCGAGGAGTACGGCGTGACGGTCATGTTCGGTGCCCCGACCTTCCTCCAGGATCTCATGGCGCTGCCATCAGCGGCGGGGCCAACGAGGTTCGTGATGGCCGGCGCTCCGGTCCCCCGGCACTTGCCTGGCCAAGCCGCCACGCAGCTGGGGACGCAGGTGCTCCCGGCGTGGGGTATGACGGAGTACGGAATTGGGATCGCGTGTCCTCCGTGGGCCGATCCGTACGTCTACACAACCGACGGGCTGCCCGTCCCGGGCTGCGAGGTCCGGGTTGTCGGGGACGACGACGAAGTCCTGCCCGTCGGACGGACGGGCGAACTCCAGATCCGCGGAACCGGACTCTTCCACGGATACCTCGATCGACCCGACGCCAACGAGGAGTCGTTCGTCGACGGGTGGTTTCGGACCGGCGACACCGCTTCGATCGACGGCATTGGGTGCGTGTCCCTGCAAGGCCGCATCAAGGACATCATCATCCGAGGCGGCGAGAACATTCCCGTCTCGGTCGTCGAGGACGCCCTGGCCCTGCACCCACTGCTGGATGCCGCGACCGTTGTGGCCACGCCGGACGAACGGTTGGGAGAGCGCGCTTGCGCGGTCATAGTGCCGCTAACCTCGGTCATTCCGTCCTTCGAGGAGCTGTCGGAGTTCCTCCTCGCCAAGGGCGTATCGAAGCACTTCCTCCCTGAACGGCTGGTTGTCATGGATGCGCTTCCGATGACACCGAGCGGGAAGATCAAGAAGGCCGAGCTTCGTTCGTTGGTGCCGACGTACCTGGGTGACAGCAGGGTGGCCGATGCTCGTCACTGACTTCCTGACCAGGAATGCGCGGTTCTTCGGCGCATACGAAGCGCTCGTGGTTCCGGACGGCCGAGTATCGACGTGGCTGGAGCTCGAGCAACGGACCGAGAGCCTCGCCAGTGGCTTGTCGACGATCCTGGCCCCGGGCGAGCGGCTGGCGATGCACGCCGGGAACTGCGCCGAGTATGTCGACTTCTTCTTCGGCTGCGCCAAGAGCGGAGTCGTCGGCGCCGCAACGAACATCCGCCACTCTGAAGACGAGCTCGTCGAGTACCTCAAGAAGGTCGAGCCGAGCGCCCTGTTGGTGCACGCGGACTTGGCCGAGCGCGGTGAGCATCTCGCCAGCAAGCTCGAGTGTGTTCAGCACGTCATCGGCTTTGGCGGCGACCACGGATTCGATCGCGACCTCGAGGATCTGATCTCGACGGCCCCTGTGCGCCCCCGTCCCAAGCTTCATCCGGACGATCCGTACCAGATGTGCCCGACGAGCGGGACGACGGGAAGCACCAAGTCGGTCGTCATGAGTCATCGCAATGCGACCACGGCCATGTTGGCCTATCTGGCCGAGTACGACGCACGCGAAGGCGACACCTGGCTGCAGATGAACCCGCTGTACCTCAACGCCGGCGGACCAGCGCATCTGACGCACGTCCTCTGGAAAGGTGGGCGCACGATCGTCGTCCCGGGCGGGTTCGAGCCGCGCCGGTTCCTCGAAGCGGTAGATCGATTCAAGGTGACGCACACCTCGCTCGTGCCGACGATGGTGCGCATGATGCTTGACCTTGGCCCGCAGGTGATCTCTCGGTACGACGTCACGAGCCTTCGAAGCGTCGTGCTTGGGGGTGCGCCTGTGACGGCGCCCTTCCTCGAGGAGGCGGAGGCTGTATTCGGGCGAGTCTTCAACTCAACGTACGGCATGACCGAGACGTATTCGACCGGACTGATCCTGCGAACGGAGGCCGTCGTCGACGAGAGCGGCGCGGTACGGCCCGACCGCCTCGCCACCGCGGGCCGTCCGCACCTGCACCTCGATGCCCGAGTTGTTGCCGAGGACGGTTCGGACGTGCCTGCGGACGGGGAGACGGTCGGCGAGATCTGGCTCCAGGGGGACAGCATCACCAGCGGGTACTTCCGGGACCCGGATGCGACCAGAGACTCTCGCAGTGCCGACGGCGCCTGGTTCAAGACTGGAGACCTAGCTACCAAGGATTCTGAGGGATACGTCAAGATCGTCGATCGATTGAAGGACGTCATCATCTCCGGCGGGCTTAATGTCACTTCCGGTGAGATCGAAGGGGTCCTCTCGACTCATCCTGAGGTCTTGGAGGTGTCCGTCATCGGCGTTCCACATCCGACCTGGGGCGAAGCTGTCCATGCAGTCATCGTTCGACGGACCAAGGGCATGCAGGACGAGTTGACTCGCGATGAGCTGACCGAGCAGTTGGCGGCCATCGCTCGAGAGCGGCTGGGCGGCTACAAACGCCCGAAGAGCTACAGCTATGTCGTCGCCTTGCCGCGGAACTCGACGGGGAAGGTCTTGAAGCGCGAGCTACGCAGGACGTTGGCCGGCCAAGGAGGGGTCCAGGCCGAGTGACTTCAACGCCATCGCGACCACCTCCCGTTGGACGGTCACGAGGGTGCTCGAGACGTCCCACAGCACAACCGCGTTCAACATCCCCAGCAGTGCAATGGCTCGTGCGCGGCATTGAGCTCGATCCGCGCTTGGATCAAGCGCCTGCAGCAACTCCGCCCAGTGCTTCATGTATCGGTGTTGCAGAGAACGAAGACGCGGAACGTCCTCGGCCGGCAGCGCGTCGAACGACGTCAGCGTGAGTCGTGAGGTCGCGCGCTGCTTGAGGGCCCGCGCAACGTGGCGTTCGACCAGGTCTGCTGCCGCTCGTTGCGGGTCCTGTTCGCGCCGGGCATCCTCGGCATCCTGCAGGATGCCGAGGAGTCCCTCTTCGAACAGCGCTGCAAGGACGGCTTGCTTGCCGGAGAAGTAGTAGTAGACGGCCGGCCCGGTCACCCCGACGGCTTCGCCGATGTCGTCCACCCCGACGTTCGAGTAGCCGCGCTCGGCAAACAAGTAGGCCGCAGCCTCGAGGATCTTCTTTCGTCTGCGCTCTGACTTGGTCGCCATGTGTGGATTCTCTCGCGCTTGTTGCCAGCCGTGTGGGCCGACCCGCCCACTGTCCCGTTCCTCAGCGCAGGGACTCAGAATCCGAAGGGTCTTTCCGCGTCACCCGAATCGCCTGCTCTGGGCAGTTCGCGGCTGCCGATGCCGCGAACTCGACGTCGTGTCCCGCGGGCGTGGATCTGATGACTCGTGCGTATCCGAGATCGTCGAACTCGAACAGGTGGGGAGCCAGCGCCTCACATCGGCCATGTCCCTGGCACAGCAGATCGTCGATCGTGACGTTCACGCTCATCTGCGAACTTCCCCGATCGCGATCGGTACATTTGCTGGTCCTCGAACCTGACCGCCCCAGTATTCGATGGTCACGTCCGCACGAAGCGAGAAGACCGGGTACCGGCGCAGCCACTCCTCGAGCGCGACTCTCAGCTCGAGGCGTGCCAGATGCGAGCCGAGACACCGGTGTATTCCCAGGCCGAAGGCGATGTGGTTGTTCGGTTCCCGGTCGAGCTTGATCTGGTCCGGATCATCGAAAGCCTCCGGGTCTCGGTTCGCCGCGGCCAAGGGCAGGATGACCCGCTCGTTCGCGGGCAGGTCCTGGCCGCCGATATTGACCTCACGCGTGGTGACTCGGGCGTTCGAGACCGGCGCAAAGGCCCGAAGAAACTCCTCGACGGCGGCGGGAATCAGCCTCGGATCATCGACCAGTTGCTCCCGATCGGCCGGGTGGCTGGCCAGGTGCAACAGGCTGGAGGAAAGCGCGGCCCAGGTGGTGTCGATGCCCGCGACCAAGAGTAGGAAGCACATACCCAACATGCGCTCCTCGTCGATCGACGGGTCTTCGGCCTGGAGCCGGAGCAGATGTCCGAGAAGGTCAGGTCGATCCTCGACGCACCCCGGTTCGCTGAGGACCTCGCGAAAGTAGTCGAGCAGTCCGCGAGCAGCGCGTTCGCGCTGCTCGAGATCACGTGGCCCGCTGCGGAGCAGCTGGTCGACCATCGTCTCGAGAGCCGATGCGTCATCGGCTCGCACGCCGAGCATCTCTAGCGTGACCTGCATCGGCACGTGACCGGCGTACTCGGTTGCAGCATCGATCTCCTGGCGACCATCGAGGCGGTCCAGGCTTTCGACGGCGATTTCACGGATCCGCGTTTCCCAGCTGGAGACCGCTGACTTGGTGAACAGGGGCATCAACAACTTGCGATGGGCGGCATGGTACGGGGGATCCGAGGACAGCGGCGGGACCCGCAGACCTTTGCCAACCGGCGGTATCGGGCCGGTCACCTCGAGTGCGCGTGACGAGAAGTCCTCCGGGCGTCGAGCGATCTCCTTGACGGTCTCGAAACCTGTTGGCAGCCACGAGCCTCCCCAGCGATCCGAGTGCGCGACGGGACAGGTTCCGCGCAGTTCGTCCCAGGTCGGGTAGGGGTTTCGGAGGTAGTCAGGGTCGAGGATGTCGAAATCATCAGAAGACCGATCGCCGGCCGGGCACACTCCCGGTGCACGGTACGGCTCGGCCTCATCGAGCACGTCGGCCATCCGTCCTCGTCCAATCCAGGACCGCCCGGTGGGCGCGGCGTTCTCGGACTGCGTCGATGGCCTCGGCCACCTGGTCGGCAGCAAACACATCCGCCGGCCACATCGCCATCCGGCCTCTGGCTGCAGCGTCGAACAACGCAACGAGCCCCGTTCTGGCTTGCTCAGTGCGCCGCGCCCAGTAGTCGGTGATCTGGATGCCTGACACGCTGACGTTCTTGACCAGCAGCAGACCAGCTTTCGGGGACGGGATCGAGCCTCCGGCGAAGCCAACGACGACGAGCCGTCCCTGCCACGCGAGAGACCGCAGGGCGGCGTCGAACACAGGACTTCCGACGGCCTCGATGACGACGTCGACCCCTTTGCCGCCAGTGAGTTCGCGGACGACTGTCCGAAGTTCGTCTGGATCGGCGGACACGACGTGGTCGGCGAACTTCCCCACTGCGTCGTGCACCGCCTCCGGTCTCCGGACTGAAGCGATGACGCGACACCCGAGATCGGCGGCGATCTGGACGGCAGCTGTGCCGACGATCCCATTCGCACCGGTGATCAAAACGACGTCATCGCTGGTCACGTGGGCCCGATGGTGAAGCGCGTGGTGCGCGGTCAAAGCCGAGATAGGCATGGACACCGCGTCACGGGGATCGACTCCGTCAGGCACCGCCGCGATCCGATCCTCGTGAATGACCAGGACCTCTTGGAATGCTCCGCTCGTGAGCCGCCCGGCCACCCGGGTGCCGATGTCGAAGCGGCTTGCGCCCTCCCCGACCGAGACCACGACACCGACGAACTCGGTGCCTGGGACAAAGGGTAGTTCTGGCAGGCTCTGGTAGGTGCCTTCGATCACCATCAGGTCGGGGAAGCTCAGCGCCGTGTACTCCACCTGTACGGCGACGTCACCGACCGATGGTTCGGGCACAGCCGCCTCGAGTATTCCGATGCGGGCCGGCAATCCAAACTCGCTCAGCACTGCTGCACGCACGAGATCTCCTTTTCAGTTCGTCCGATGTGGGCCGCCCGTGGCAGACGCTCAGAACTGGCCGTGCTTGAGGTGCAGATGAGAAAAGGTCGGCTTGGTGCCCGGGTTGAGGAAGAGGCCAGTCAGCTCACTGGTGGGGAAGAACTGGAGGAAGCGTGGGTCGGCCTGGGCCGGATCAGCGATCGCCTTCTCGATGATGATCGAGTTGTACTGCTCTGCCGTGGTCTCGATCGTGTTGGCGTTGAGGATGACTTCCTGACCGATGCTCCTCGCCCACCTGGCCAGTCCCGGGATCTTGCTGTGCTCTGGTGTCATGGCCTCCGCAGCGATGACGTTCTCACTCATCACCCAGACACCGGTGTCAGTGTTGAGCACCAAGGAGTGGTTTCCGTAGGCATGTCCGGGCGTCGAGAGAAACGCGACACCTGGACCGAGCAGGACGTCTCCGTCGAGGGGCAGCAGGCCTTCCGGTCGAAGGTCGCGATAGGTCTCCGGCTGGTACCAGGGCACCTGGAGTGGGTGCAGGTCGGCCATTGCCTCGAGCTCGTAGCGCTGGACCAGCAGCTTCGCGTTGGGAAAGTAGGGCTCGACGGGCGCATCGGGTGAGAGGTCCGGCTGGGGGGTAGTGGTGCCGATCCATCGGCGAACGTCCTGCGTGTGCAGATGGTCGAACGCGAGATAGTCGACGTCCTGAGGCTTGATCCCCAGATTTGCGAGCACGGACTTCACCGTCGCGTGTGTGGTGATCTCACGATCACGGATCTGCTTGGGAAGGCTGTTGTAGAGCTTGACCAGGTACGGGGTGTTGGCCCCGAGTCGCCCGTCGCTCGGTTCGAACAGCAGCGTGCGAACCCGGCCGCCAGTCTCAGTCCAGCGGATGACCGTGAGGCGGTTGGTGATCTTCAGAAGCGGGGCGGGCGTGACGGCGGCTCTCCACAGCCCGAACTTGGTCGGATAGGGCACGCCGGTCAGGTCGAACGTCTCGACGTAGTCCGGCTTGCCGGTGGTCAAGAACTCCGATTTGAAGTCGGCGGCGGCTGTGCGGAGGGCACGCAGCCGTGCGCCGTACCCTCCGTCGATGTCCCGAGCCGGCTGGAGGACATCGATCGCGGTGAACGGCGACGCGGCGCTGTCCGGCCGGGCAATCGTGAGTCGCTCCCGCTCACTGGGTGGCTGGGTAGCACTGAGAGTCATGTCGGTTCCTCCGCCTCTTTTAACGACCGTTCAACTTGACGGTAGCACTGACACCGGGTCGAACAAAGGTCTGGACGTAAAAGTTGGACATTGACAGTTGGACTTTTGATGTACTTGACTGTGTCGCACGTCATACGGCCGCTGGGAGCTATGAGCTCCCGTCCCAAGAGCCGTCCTCGCATCAGGAGTTGTTATGAATGTTCGCCGGTGGATCGCGATCACAGCGGCCGTTGGGGTCGGCCTAGCCATCTCGGGATGTGGCTCAAGCTCAGGCGATAGCACAGCCTCGGGGGGCGACTGTGCCCAGTCGGTCAAGCTCGGCCTTCTGGCAACGCTCTCAGGGCCGGGCGCCGCGCTCGGCGAACTCACGAAGAACGGGGCGGAGCTCGCGGTGAGCCAGGCCAACGAGGCAGGCGATGTATGCATCGATCTCGTGGTGAAGGACGACGCCGGCGACCCGACTAAGGCTTCGCAGGCGACCCGAGAGCTGGTCGACCAGGAGGAGGTCGACGCGGTCGCTGGCCCTCTGCTGACCGGACCTACCGGTGCCGCACTGCCCATCACCACTCCGGCCAAGATCGTCTCGATCGTCACCAGTTCGGCGAAGTTCGCCGGTGACCCCACCGAGTTCCCGTACACCTTCCAGGTGACCTCCCAGTCCGGCACGCTCGCAGACGCATACGTCGCGTACATGAAGGACCACGGCCTGACCAAGGCTGCGGCACTTGTAGTGAACAACGAGTTCGGCACGGACCTTCTGTCTGAATTCAAGCGGGCATCGGAGGGCACCGACATCGAGTTGGTCTCGGAGGAGACGTTCGTCTCGGGAAGCGTCGATGCAGCGCCGCAGGTCTCCAAGATGAAGGCATCTGGCGCCGATACCTTCCTCAACATGCTCGCTGTCGATCCCGATCACATTGCCGCTATCAAGGCCCGCAACTCGCTGGACTGGGACGTCCCGATGCTCGGCGTCCAGTCTATCGCCAACGCATCGATCCCCCAGGCAGTCGGCGCCGACGGCATGGCCAAGGTCTATGCGGTCGGGTACAGGAACCTCGCCAGCGATGGCACGGCGGGCGTCCCCTCGAGCCCGCTCGCCGCCACGTTCAAGACCGACTACATGAAGGCGACCGGGGCCAAGACGCTGGACGGGTCGTTCTACATGGCCGCCAGCACCTATGACGCTGTCAACCTCCTCGTGGCTGCGTACAAGGAGACCGGGGAGACGGACAGCGACGCAGTGAAGGATTACCTGGCGTCAGCCACGTACGACGGGGTCGCGGCGAGCTACGAGTTCAGCTCCGACAACCACAACGGCATCACCGTCGAGGATCTGACGTTCGTCGATGCCGGGGCTGGCACCGACGGCATCATGCCTATCGCAGGCTGAGCTCGACTCACTCACGCGCAAAGTCAAAGACAGGACGGCGACATCATGCTCATCGGCGACATCTCTCGACGCAACGCGGACTTCTTCGGAGATCGAGAAGCGCTCGTGGAACCCGGTGGACGGGTCCGTACCTGGCTTGAGGTCGAGGAGCGCACCAACCGCATGGCTCGTGCGCTCCTCGACCTCGGACTCGGCAAGGGTGACCGACTCGCGATGTTCTCGGTGAACTGCGTGGAGTACGTTGAGTTCTTCTTCGCCTGCGCGAAGTCAGGGGTCGTCGGCTCCCCCATGAATGTGCGTCTCGCGCCGCCTGAGAACGTGAAGTACGCAAACTACGCCGAGCCGCGAGCCGTGCTCGTCCACGCCAGCCTCGTCGAGGAGGCGAGGGCGTGGATCGCTGAGACGCCATCGATCGAGATGGTGATTGGGTTCGGTGGAGAGCACGATCTCGACCTCGACCTGGAGGCGATCGCCGCCGCGTCGAGTGGCGACGTGTCGTCTGTCGTCCTGACCCCTGACGACCCATACATGCTCTGCCCGACGAGTGGCACCACCGGGGTCTCCAAGGGTGCGTTGATGACCCAGGGCAACGCGATCTCCGGCATCTTCGGCTGGCTCGCGGACTACCCCGTGAACGAGGGCGACACCAATCTTCAGTGCATCCCGCAATACCTGAACGCCGGCGGCCCGGCCCACATCCATCCAGTGTTCACAAAGGGTGGCAGGTCGGTCATCCTGCCGGGATTCGATCCGCTCGGCTTCCTCCAATCAGTGGACCGGTACAGGGTGACCCACACCACGGCGGTGCCGACGATGATCTCCATGGTTCTTGACCACCAGGAGCGGCCCGCCTACGACCTCTCTAGTCTCCGTGTCATCGTGCTCGGAGGTTCCCCGGTCGCGGCGCCTCTCGTCGTACGTGTCCGGTCCGAGATCGGCGACTGCCTCTATCCCACCCTCGGCATGGCCGAGACATACTCGTGCGGCCTTGTCCTTCGGCCTCAAAACCAGCACCCGGACGGGTCGCTCGAGGAGATAAGGCGGCTCGGCTCCCTCGGCAAGCCGCACACCCATCTCCAGGTTCGCATCGTTGGCG
Organism: Nocardioides endophyticus; assembly: GCF_039543845.1. Lineage (NCBI taxonomy): Bacteria > Bacillati > Actinomycetota > Actinomycetes > Propionibacteriales > Nocardioidaceae > Nocardioides > Nocardioides endophyticus. Next base: position 482,599 of record NZ_BAABKN010000005.1, read on the forward strand.
CCGACGGCAAGGACGTCCCGCACGACAACACCACACACGGTGAGATCTGGTTCAAGGGTGGCTCCGTGTCACCGGAGTACTTCCGTATGCCGGAGGAGACTGCGGCCGCACGCGTCGAGGGTTGGCTTCGTACGGGCGACGTGGCAGTCATCGACGACGATGGCTATGTCACGGTCGTCGACAGGCTCAAGGACATCATCATCTCCGGCGGGTACAACGTCGCGAGCGGCGAGGTCGAGAGCGTGCTGTGTGAGCATCCGGCCGTTGCCGAAGCCGCCGTCATCGGCACCCCCCACGACACGTGGGGCGAGGCTGTCCACGCCGTCATCGTTCGGCGACCGGCCCAAGATGTGACCGAACAGGAGCTCATCGAGTTCGCTGGGGCGCGCCTCGCCGGCTACAAGCGTCCACGGTCGGTCATCTTTGTCAGCGCTCTGCCTCGCAACCCGACGGGCAAGGTCCTGAAGCGCGAACTCCGGGCGACCTACCGAGATCAAGGATCACTCAGTGACGCGTGACCGAGCGACCTTGACCCAGCGCCTTGACCAGCGCCTCACCAGGGAGCGAGACCGGACCTATGGAGTACAACGCGCTAGGCAGTAGCGGCTTGATGGTGTCGGCGCTGGCGCTCGGCACCATGACATTTGGTGTGGAGACGGACGAGACACAGGCCGTCGCCATGCTCGACCAATTCGTCGAGCAAGGCGGCACGCTCATCGACACGGCGGACGTATACGGCGAAGGGGCAGCGGAGCAGATCATCGGCCGCTGGCTCCGGAACGTGCCGCAAAGCTGCCGGGACGGACTAGTGCTGACCACCAAGGGCAGGTTCCGCACGGGCGCGGATGCCAACGCCGAGGGGCTCTCCCGCCGTCACCTGACTCGCGCCCTCGAGACTTCCCTCCGCCGTCTCGACCAGGAGCACGTCGATCTCTACCAGTTGCACGCCTGGGACGACCTGGTGCCCCTCGAAGAGACCCTCGAGTTCGCACGGGATGCGGTTGCCAGAGGCCTGATCGGATATCTCGGGGTATCCAACTTTCACGGGTGGCAGGTCCAGAGAGCATCAGACCTTGCTGACCTCGGGCACCACCTGAGGATCGTGTCCAACCAGGTGCAGTACAACTTGATGAGCAGAGAGGTTGAGCTCGAGATCGTTCCCGCGTGCCTCCGCTCGGGCATCGGATTGCTGGCATGGTCACCGCTGGCCGGCGGCTGGCTCACCGGAAAGTACAGGAACGACGAGACCCCCGGCACCACGACTCGGATGGGTCAGGATCTTCCGCCCTGGCTGGCACCGATGCGACGGGCCGCATCGCGCGGAGTCGAGGCCTACCAACGGCGCGCGGGTGACTCCCAGACCTGGGAACTGCTGCGCGTCCTCCAGGACGTGGCAACGGAGGTCGGAGCCTCCCAGACCGCCGTGTCGTTGCGCTGGCTCACGTCGCGCCCGGCGGTCGCCTCCGTGATCGTCGGCGCTCGCCACGCAGATCAGCTGCAGCAGAGCATGGCGACAACCGATTGTGCGCTGGACCCCACACACCTCGAGGCCCTCGATCGCGCTTGGGCCCCGACCTACGGCGACTATCCGTATGGCCCGATCGGGCAGAACACGACACGACGATCGATCTCCACGACGCATTGACCGGTCGACTGCCACCGACTATTCTTTGAACCGTCGTTAAAAAACTGGAGGCCTTCCGTGGATCAAGACTTCACCGACCCGATGGACATCGAGACCGTTCGATGCCCGTTCCCGTTCTACGAGTCTCTCCGCAATCATGCGGGGCCGTGGGATTTGCCGAACGTCGGCTTCAGCCTCATCGGACGCTATGAGGATGTCAGTTACGCGCTTGCCGACGTCGACGACTTCACCGCGAAGGTAGGCCCCGGCCTGAGCCGGCGGATGACGCCCGAGGTCCGCGCTGTTCTCGCCGAGGGCTACCCCCGGATGAACACGTTGCTCGCAAACGATCCGCCGAGCCACACGAGGTACCGATCCCTGGTCAAGTCCGCATTCAGCCCGCGGCGCGTACGGTCGATGGAACCGTCCGTGCGTCGTGTCGCGCAGGAGCTCGCGGCCGACCTGGCCGCGGCCGGTGACGACGCCGACTTCGTGGAGCTCTTCGCGCAGAAGCTGCCGCTGATGGTGATCGCCGACGCGCTCGGAGTTCCTCGCAAGGACCTTCCGGCCTTCAAGCGCTGGTCTGACGACTCGGTCGCGCCACTCGGGGGCATGATTACGCCAGAGCGAGAACTCGAGTGCCACCGGAGCGTGAACGAGCTGCAGGCATACATGGTGGAGCGAATCGAGGAACGCCGCGCCGCACCCCAAGACGACCTGCTCACCGATCTCATCCAGGCACAGACCGAGGACCAGCAACCCCTCACGATCCCGGAGATCCTGGCGATCGTTCACGTCATTCTCGTCGCTGGCAACGAGACCACGACCAATCTCATTTCAAGCTGCATGTTAATGCTGCTGGACCATCCCGATGTCGAGGAACGCGCCCGCACAGACAGCGACTATCTGGCGCGAGTCGTAGAGGAGACTCTTCGTCGTGAGGCGCCAGTGCAGGGCACGGGCCGCATGAACCGCGGTCAAGTCTCACTGGCTGACGAGAAGGTCACCGAGACCACCCGAATCATGGCCATGATCGGGGCCGCGAATCTTGACGAGAGCGTCTTCGAAAACGCACAGGACTTCAACCCCGAGCGAAGCAACGTCCGATCCCATCTGGCGTTCGGCAAGGGAATCCACACATGCCTTGGTTCCAGTTTGGCGCGCCTCGAGGCACTGGTGGCGTTCGAGGAGCTCTTCGCCACGTTCGAGCGCTTCGGCCTGGCGGCTAACCGAGACGCCCTCGCCTATCACCCGAACTTCATCCTTCGCGCGCTCGAGTCGCTCCCCCTCCAGACCGTGGCTCAACGCTCCGGCGAGGGGCACGGCTGCCCGGTCCGTAGCGCGGCGGTCGAGGGTTGAGCGCCCTGGCACAACCAGCTTCGGGAGTTGAACGGGTCATCGATCCGCGAACGATTGGTCGACTCACCCATCTGCTGAACTCATGCCCCGCCGAGTATCTCGCCGGATTCGAGGTCGCCAGCGGCGGTCGAGGCTGGGTCACCATGACGGCGGCGGCTTGGCACGCTGACAGCGCCGCCGCACGCATCCCACTGCTCGCGGACGCTGCGCTCGGAAGAGCCCTGCTGGCAGGCATTGACCCTGATTGGACATGCAGGACCGTTGATCTGCGCCTAGACATGATCAGCACCGTCCCGCCAGCTGACGAAACGCTGCACTGCGATGCGGAACTGCGTGGAATGAGCAGCGACTTCGGTGTTTGCCAGGCAGACATCCGCCTTGCGGACGGCAGCCTCGTGGCCACGGCCTCCAGCCAGTTCATAGCACTGGCCCAGGAAGTCCCATGGACAAGTCCTGATCAAGGACGCCTGACAGGCGTCTCCTCGGCCTTCCAGCCGCGACGCGCAACTACCTGCGGGCCAGGAAGCCTCGAGCTTGACTACGCAGTCGATTCCGGAATGCTCAACCTCCAGCGGATGGTGCACGGCGGCGTGCAAGCCGCCCTACTCTCGGACGGGTTGCATCGGGCCGTGCAAGCCGAATCGACGGCGGGCATTCGGCTCCTGTCCTTGAACGTGGAATATCACCGCCCAATTCCACTACCTCCGGGAGAGTCGATGCAGGTCGAAGCCACTGTCGACCGATCGGGTCGTCGCGTCGCTGTGGCCCACGCGCGAATCGCTTCAACCGAGGGCAAGGTGCAGGCCATCGCTCATGCTTCGTTCGCCCGAAGCGGGGCCTGACCAATGAACGAGAGGTAACGAACCGGTGCGCATCTTCTCCAACTCTGCCGAACTGATTGCCGCGACCGGCTCTGAGATCGGCGCCAGCGATTGGCACCTGATCGATCAACGGCGAATTGACATGTTTGCCGAGACCACGGGTGACCACCAGTGGATCCACATCGACCCCGATCAAGCTCGCCAGGGACCGTACGGCGCAACCATCGCCCACGGTTACCTGACCCTGGCGATGGGGCCAGTCCTTTGCGGCGAGATCTACCGGATCGACAACGTCTCTCGGGCAGTCAACTACGGGCTGGACCGCGTGCGATTCCTCAGTCCTGTGATTGTGGGTTCGGAGCTCGCTGCCCGCGTGACATTCGACAAGGTGGAGTCAATCGGTCCACGGGAGGTCGCCGTCTACAGCACAGTCTCGTTTGAGACCAAGGGCGGGGATCGCCCCGCGTGCGTCGCGTCGACCATCGGACGCTACTACTTCAAGTAGGAACCCCTGCGCCAAGGACCCGCCGTCCGGCCGCGTGGTGATCCCTTCGCCACGCGGCCCTCCGGGGCCATGCGTCTCTGAACGCTCATCGGCTGGTCACCGGTATCGGCTGAAGAAGTCACGGAGCGTGGCCACGAAGGGCCCCGGATCCTCGAGCGCCGGAAAGTGGCCTCCTCGCTGCATCTCCTGCCAGTACTGGACGTTGTACACGCGTTCGGCCCACTCCCGCGGGGGACGCACTTGCTCATAGGGATAGTGCGAGACACCCGTCGGCACCGAAACGAAGGTGTCGGGAGTCGTCCGCCACGGATTCCTCCGCTCTTCCGCGTAGATCCTCACCGACGTCTCGACCGTGTGGGTGAACCAGTACACCGACAGCATCGTCAGCAGCTTGTCGCGGGTCATGACGTTGTAGAGATCGCCTTGGCAGTCGCTCCACGAGCGGAACTTCTCCACAATCCAAGCCGCTGTCCCTGCCGGCGAGTCCGATAGGCCGTACGACAGCGTCTGGGGCTTTGTCGACTGGATCTCCAAGTAGCCAGTCTCCGTGCGCTGCCACGCGCTCATCTCCGACATCCATGCGAGCTCGGCGTCCGACAGGTCCGTCCGGCGGCTCGGGTGAGGAGAGAGGCCGACGAGATTGAGGTGGATGGCTCGTACGCTCTCAGCGTGGCTGTAACCGAGCCTCGAGGTGATCATTCCGCCCCAATCGCCACCCTGGGCAACATAGCTCTCGTACCCGAGGACGCGGGTCATCAGGCCATTCCAGAGCGGCGCGATGGACGCGACGTTGAGACCAGGGCGGAAACCGGAGTGGCCGAACCCGGGGATCGACGGCACCACCACAGAGAACGCATCGGCCGGATCGCCTCCGTACCGGGCTGGGTCCGTCAGAGGCCCGATCACGTCCAGGAACTCGACGTAGCTGCTCGGCCAGCCGTGGGTCAGGATAAGCGGAAGGGGACTTGGACCATTTCCGGGCACGTGCAGATAGTGCAGCGGTACGCCGTCGACCTCGGCCAGGTATCCCGGGACGGCGTTGATGGCATCGATCGCGGCGGTGAAGTCGAAGCCATCGGCCCAGTACTCGCACAAGCGCTTGAGGAACGTTTCATCCGTCCCTAGTTCCCAGTTCAAGGAGGCGACCCCGGGCCACCGCGTCTGCCGCAAGCGGGTGCGGAGCTGATCGATCTCAGCCGGGGGGACGGTGAACCTGAACGGATCTTCAACTACGCGACTCGATGGCATGTGACTCCCTTCCCACCCAGTATAATTGAGTCATCGTTAAAAAGTGGAGGGCCATGAAGACTCTGTTCGTCGTCCAGTCCGACGGCACGCGGCGACTCGAGTGGCGGGACACCCCCGCCCCGTCCCCAACCCCGGAGCAGGCGGTTGTTCGCGTCTTGGCCGTCGCGCTCGCCTGGAGCGATGCACTGCAGGTGCGCGGAGAGTACGCCGGCCCAGTTCCCGATCCACCGTTCGTCCCGGGTCACGAGTTCTGCGGTCTCGTCGCCCAGCCGCCGACCGGTCCGCAACGGTCTGCATTGGTTGCTGGCGCCCGGGTCTGCGGATTTCTTCCCGGCCCGGGCGCGCTCGCCGAGTACATCGCGGTCGATCCTGCGTGGCTTCGCCCGGCCCCAGCACACCTGAGCGACGCAGAAACGGCAGCTCTGACGACCCCGTTCCTGACGGCCGACGCCGCCGTGCTGACCGTGGGACGAATGCAGCCCGGCGACGTCGTCGCTATCCATGCCGCGGCGGGCGGCGTCGGTCGCGTCGCCGTCCAGCTAGCCCGACGCTATGGTGCCGGCACGATCCTCGCAACCGCCGGAAGCCCGCAACGTCGATTGATCGCGGAGCGTCTGGGAGCCGATGCCACAAGCGACTACGCGGACTTTCCTCAACTCGTCAGGGACTGGGCTCCAGGTGGGGCTGACCTGATCCTCGACTCGGTCGGCGGACAGGTCTTCGACGACAGCCTCCATGCCCTCCGACCGCTTGGCCGCCTAGTGACGATCGGCGCATCTTCCGGTCAAGCACCGAAGGGGCCCAAGCTGCCCACGTTGTGGCAGCGGTCGGCCCAGGTTTCCGGCCTGCACATCGCCCGGTGGCTGAGCGACGAACCGCGCCTCCTCGATGGCTCGTACCGACGATTCGACGCAATCACCTCCCGCGGCGACCTCCGGGTGCCAGTGGCGTCGATCCACGATGCCGCGAACGTGGCGGAGGCATTGGCTGCCGTCGGCGATCGGGCGACCGACGGGCGCGTGGTCGTGTCCCTCGCGGTCGATTGACGCGCCCGACAGTCGACCGTAAACTAAATTAAACGACCGTTAAAAAGGATGGGTCAGTGGACTTCGAACTCACAGGCGAGCAGCTCCAGTTCCGCAAGGTTCTGCGGTCGTTCTTCGAGCAACACGCATCGATCGAGGAGATGGCTCGACTAGAAGAGGCGCACGAGTTCCCCTCGACGATCTACTCGCAGATGGCTGAGATTGGTCTCACCGGCCTCGTGATCCCTGAGGAGTACGGCGGCAACCCGGCCGACTCCGTGACGCTCTGCTTGGCCGTCGAAGAGATCTCGCGTGCCGGCGCCACTCTCCTTATGGCCTGGATACCGACCGTGACTTGTTCGCGGATCATCCTTGACCACGGCACCGACGATCAACGACTGCGGATTCTTCCGGGCGTCGTCGCCGGGACGACCCGGATGGCCGTCACACTGACTGAGCCGGAAGCGGGTTCCGACCTGACCCACCTCAAGACGTCGGCTCGGCGCGACGGTGACGAGTGGGTCATCAACGGCCAGAAGGTATTCATCACCGGCGCGGACACTGCCGACTACCTTGTCACGCTCGTTCGGACTGCCGATCGCTCTGAACCGGGAAGGGGGCTCACCATGGTTCTGGTTCCGCGTAAGGCTGCGGGCGTCAGCACGCAGCCCCTGAGGAAGCTCGCCGGGCAAGGGACCCATACCTGCGAGGTCTTCTTCGACGAAGTTCGCGTTCCGGCCTCCGAGACCATCGGTGAGGTCGGCGACGGTCTGCGCGTCATGTTCCAGCTCCTCGATCATGAGCGCATCACGTGCGCCGCTCAGAGCGTCGGAGTTGCTGCCGGAGCCCTCGATCTTGCACTCACCTACGCACGCGAGCGCCGGCAGTTTGACGTCCCGATCATCGAGCACCAATCGATCGCTCACCTGATCGCCGATATGGCGATCGATGTCGAGATGGCCCGACTCTTCACATGGCGAGCGGCCTGGCGTCTGGATCAAGGACTGCCAGCCAGTCTTGACGCCTCGATGGCCAAGGTGGCCGCCTCCGAGGCAAGTACGCGGATCGTGAGCAACGGCATGCAGGTGCTCGGCGGCTACAGCTATATGGTCGAGTACGGCATGGAGCGCTACTGGCGCGAGACGAAGCTGAACGAGATCGTGGCGGGCACCAACCAGATCCAGCGCAGCATGATTGCTCGTCAACTAGGTAGGTCTCGGTAGCGGGACTGGCATGGCTAACGCGGCCCGCGCACTCACCACCTACCAAGGATGAGAGCGGCATAGTCGCGCTCAGACGGGGCGAAGTCGAGAACTTCCATCCTCCCGGAACAGGTGCCCACGAAGGTACGTCAGATGCTCCACGACAGCCGCCTCGGCGGCGTCGGGACTTTCGGCCTCGATTGCCTTGAGGATGTTCTGGTGCTGGATCACGGTCTCCCGCCCGACCTCCGGCGAGAGATCCAGATAGTGAACGGGCTCGGTCTCGCGGTGCAGCGCCCTGACGAACGCGGCGAGGACCGGGTTGCCACTGGCCCTAGCGATCGTCGAGTGGAAGTCGACGTCCAGCTGCCCGACCATGGGATCCCCCACAGTGGCCTCGCGCTGTTTGCGGATAATCTCGCGAAGTTCGTTGCGATCCTCTTCGGTCGAGTTTCGCGCCGCGAGGCGCGCACTCGGCACCTCGAGATACTGACGAACCATCGCAACCGACGTGTACTCCACGTTCCCCAGACGGAGAAGGTTGTTCAACGACTCTTGGATGACCGTTCCGAGCGAATCGGAACCGAGCTTCTGCACGAAGGTGCCACCCCTAGCTCCAGGCGACTTGACGATCATGCCCTCAGAGGTCAGCGTACGCAGCGCCTCACGGATCGTGGTCCTACTGACTTGGAACTGCCGAGCCAGCTCGACCTCTGGGGGCAGTCGCTCCCCGTCCTCAAGATCGCCATTCAGGATGGCGGTCCGGAGACGATCCTCCACCTGCTGACGCGGGCGGAGGATGCGCTCTCCGATCATTCGGACCGGCGCCTGCTCCTCGTGCGAGGAACTCGTCATGCATCGCCTCCGTGAACCGAGAATTGTCCGACTATGGACAGGAGTCTAACGCCTAGTCGACTGAACCCCGGCAAATCAGACCGGTTCGAACGAGAGCGGCCGTCGGAGTGCGTGGCGCGACATGCTCTTGTACCCCAGCGCGTCCTCGGCAAGTGCGATCCGGAGAATGTTGGCCGCACCTTCGCCAGTCCGGCCCAGGTGAGCAAGGTTGAGATAGTGGTTGACGGTGTACTCCTGGGAGACCCCGTATCCGCCGTGGATCTCCATGACCGCGTTGGCGATCTTGAGTGTCACCTCGCCCAAGAAGTACTTGGCCATCGCGCTCATGCGGGTGTCAGCCAGTCCACTGTCAAAGGTTGCGGCGGCCTGGTAGAGAAGCGCGCGACCGGCCGTCAACTCGGTCACCGCATCCGCAATCTGGTGTTGGATCATCTGGTACCGACCGATTGGATTGCCGAAGGCTTCACGAGTCTTGGCATACTCGATGCCGAGGTCGGCGAGCACCTGTCCGACCGAGAGGCTCTTCGCCGCGACGGCGAGCCGTCCATAGTCGAGGGAGTTCATCGCAATCTTGAACCCGGCTCCCACTTCACCAACGAGACGGTCTTCGGGGATTCGGACGTTGTCGAGGACGACCTCGCCGACAGGAATCAGGTTCCCCGTCGTCGTAGGCAGCCGTGTGACGGTGACTCCGGGGTCGTCGTAGCGCAAGATGAAGGCCGACACCCCCCGATGACCTGCTTCAAAGTCGGTCTTTGCGAAGAGAAGGCACACGTCAGCGACCGGGCTCAGAGTGATCCACATCTTGGTCCCATTGATGACCCAGCTGCCATCCTTCAGCACTGCCCTGGTCTTCATGTTGCGCATCGCGTCCGAGCCTCCGCCGGCCTCTGTGAGCGCGATGCTGCCGATCAGGTCACCCTGGATCAGGGGACGGACGTACTCTTCGTGCTGGTCCGGCGTGCCCCAACTCATGATGCCCATAGGCGCTGTCATGGCGTTCATGTTGAACGCGCTGACGAGGTCAGGGCTCGCAAGGCCGACCTGTTCAGCCCCCAGAACCATGTTGAGAAGCCCCATCTCGCTTCCCCCGACGGACTCGGGGAAGGCCGCCCCCAGGAACCCGAGCTCGCCCAGGCCCTTGAAGACCTCCCGCGCGAAGTGTCCCTCCCGCTCCCAATCATGCACGTTGGGAGCGATCTCCCGCTGGGCGAACTGACGGGCGACATTCTGGAGGTCCAGGGATTCCTCACTGAGGGAAAAGCTCATTTCCGACTGCCTCTCTTGGGTGTACTGAGCCGTGCTCGTGATTAGAGAACGGGAGATCCGAGTTGATCGCTGACGATGCCGACAAACGACACGCAGTCGCCGGGGTTGCCACCAAGGTTGTGGGTCAGGGCGAGGCGACTCTCACCGAAGTCGACCCGTCGGTCAACCGGGGCATCGCCTCGCAGCTGCAGCCAGCACTCGTACATCATCCGGAGGCCCGAGGCTCCGATCGGATGGCCGAATGCCTTGAGCCCGCCGTCCGGATTCACGGGTAGGCGTCCGTCGAGGTCGAAGGCGCCATCCAGGACGTCCTTCCAACCTTCTCCCCGCTCGGCAAACCCGAGGTCCTCCATCAGCACGAGCTCGGTCGGGGTGAAGCAGTCGTGCACCTCGGCCATCGCGATCTGCTCGCGGGGCGCGGTGACCCCTGCTTGCAGATAGGCGTCCTTGGCTGCGGCGACTACCTCGGGGATGGTCGTGTACGGGTAGTCCGAGTCTCCGCCGCCGGTCGCGGGGCCAGCGACGAAGGACAGCGCCTTGATGTAGATGGGGTGGTCCGTGTACTTGTGGGCATCTTCCGCGCGTACGACGATCGCAGCGGCCGCACCGTCGGCGACCCCCGAGCAGTCGAAGAGCCCGAGTGGGTCGGCGATCATGGGCGCGGATCTGATCGTTTCCATCGAGACTGGCTTGCGGAACTGAGCCAGCGGATTCTTCGCACCGTTCTGATGGTTCTTCCAGGCAATGCGAGTCAACACCTCCTTGAGCACGTCAGCGTCCAGGCCGTATCTGGCCGCATACGAGGTGCCGAGGAAGCTGAACAGCGCGGGGGCGGTGAGGTCGGCCTTCGTACCGTCGTCGATCATGCTGGTCCCGGTCAGGCCGGAGAATCCGCTGTCCTTCAACTTCTCAACGCCGATGGCCATGGCGACGTCGTATGCACCGCTTGCGACGGCGTAGCACGCGTTGCGCAACGCTTCTGAACCTGTCGAGCAGAAGTTCTCGACGCGTGTGACCGGCTTGTAGTTCAGCCGAAGGGCACGCGAGAGGACGAGGCCAGACATACCAGCCGCCATCGTGCCGAGCCAGTACGCGTCGATGTCGGCGCGCTCGATCTTGGCCGAAGACAACGTCAGGTCGTAGGCGTCGGTCAGCAGGTCGTCGACGGACTTGTCCCAATGCTCACCGAACGGGGTGCACCCCATTCCGACGATCGCTACCGCGTCGCTGATTCCATGCGAACTCATCGTTCCACCCCTTCAGTGAGTGCTGCGGCCCGGACCGGCCGTGCCTTCCAGAAGTAGTTGTGCACTCCGCGCGCGGTGGTGAGCCTGCGGAAGGTCATCTCGACCGGAAGTCCAACCTCGACGAGGTCGGGATCGACGTCGGTGATCTCGCATTTCAATCGACCACCGCCCTCGAAGTCGATGACAGCCCCGACGAGCGGTGGGCTCGGAGTGTGAGCCAGACGATCGATCGTGTACGAGAAGACTCGAGCACGTTCGCCACTCAACGGATCCGGGGCCATGTGATCGACGACGTGGCACGAACGGCAGACCCGGCTCGGCGGCACTTGTCGGGTTTCGCACTCGGTGCATCGCGAGGCTTCGAGCGCGAACTTCCAGCGCGTTCGCCTGAAGGACGGCGGTGCAAGCGGTGGCTCCGGGTCCGGGCGTCGGGCTGGCGCCGACTGCAGGAGCCCACGCCACGAGAGATAGGTCAGATAGTCGACGGAATCCGTAGGCGCGTGCTGCCGACGGGACAGGTCAGAACGGTGCCGTCGCTCGTCCTCGACAGCCGACGTCGCACGGTAGACCATCGCGCTCACCCCGTCGGAGATCACGACCAGGATGAAGATGTCGCCGGCTTGCGCCTGGTCGAGCCAGTCTGCCAGGGCGAGGCCGGGTTGCGCCGCACCACAGTTGCCGAACTCAACGGCCAGATCCTCGAGAAGCTTGGCATGCTCACTGACGTCGCGTGCCACGGCTTTGACCGCCCGTGCGTGTGTACCCACGACGGCGGCAAGCCGCCGTCCGTCCGCCGGGAGAGAGCCCACGATCTCGGCCAGCAGTCCGCGAGCCGCCGGGAGGTACACGCTCTCTCCGAATCGTTCCTCCCAGGACCGACTGGTGTCTGCTCCCGGTGTCCGCCAACGATCGAGCACTTCGATCGTCGTGTGGGCAGAGTGGAGTAGCTCTGCCAAGACCGGCTGATCGTCCGTGCCGTTGCCGACGACGATCGCGGCTGCGGCGTCGCCGCCCTCGATCTCGTCGGCGCTGCCCGGCGCGCCCGACCGGATGTCGGCGAAGACGCCTAGAGAGGTGCCGTCGGCTGCCGCGGTCACCTGTAGTGCACCGACGGCTGACCGAACGGAACCCACCATGTCGAATGCGGAGGCGGCGGAGGGCAAGGCGAGCGCCGCATGGATCGCGCTCGCGTTTGACTTGTCAGCGTACGCCGGCCTAGTCGTGGCGAACCACAACGAGGTCACCTCCGCGCTGGCGATCGAGCGTGCCGCTTCAACAGCCAACGAGGTCGTGTCCTCGTCGTAGGCGGCGACTGTGCGACTTCCCCCGAGCGATGCTCCGCGAAGGTCCGCGCGAGGAAGACGGTGGTACGGGAGGTAGACGGCATATCGGGTGACTCCGCGAGGCTGGTGGTTAGACATCTTTCAGCACACCTCAGTCGTCCGAGTCGTCGCTCGGCCGACAACGGAAGAGCATCTTCGACACCATCTGTTGAACGACCTCTTGGCGCTGGTTGAAGATGGTCCGTCGCACGGTGACTACTCCCCGGTCGCCCTTGCTGGTGAGGCGGGTCTCGAGGACCTCGGAGCGCATGAAGATCGTGTCGCCGCTCTTCACGGGGGCGACCATCCGCCAGTCGTCGGTGCCGAGAAGTGCTACCAGAGTCCCGTCGTTGATGCCTGACGCGTAGTTGAGCCCGGCCGCGATCGAGTAGACCAGTGGGCCGTGAGCGATCGGTTCACCGAATGGCGTCTCCTTGCAGTACTCCCAGTTCGTGTGAACCTCGTTGAAGTCGCCGGACAGGCAAGCGAAGTTGACGATGTCGGTCAGCGTGACGGTTCGACGACCGGTCTCGAAGACGTCGCCCACCTGGATGTCGTCGAAGTACTTGCCACGGACTTTGCTCATTGCGCAGTTGCCTTTCGGGTGTTGGACCTGGATCGGTCACAGAGAGTTGGACAGCACGACGGTGCAGTGGGCCGACAGGATCCCGCCTTCGACATGGACGAGTCCGGCTTCCGCGTCGGCGACCTGGCGTTCTCCGCATTCGTGCCGGAGCTGGCGCGTCGCCTCAACGAGGTCGAACAAACCACCGGCAGCTCCCGCGTGTGCGTGCGAGAGCATCCCGCCGTGGGTGTTGACGGGCAGAGAGCCACCGACCCGCGCGTGACCTTCTTCGAAGAAGGCGCCACCTTCGCCCCGCTCCACGAACCCCAGGTCTTCGAGCTCGATGATCGGGACCACGCTGAAGCAGTCGTACAGCTCGGCGAAGTCCATGTCAGCGGGCTTCAGGCCGGCCATCGCCAGGGCCGCTCGGCCCGAGTACGTGGCACCTGTCTGAGCCAGCGTCGGCGCCATGCTCAGGTGCTCGTGCGAGTGATACTCACCCATCCCCAAGACGTGGACTGGCGGCTTCCGCAGTTCGCGTGCGCGCTCCGTCGAGGTCACGATGATGGCTCCGCCGGCATCGGAGATGAGGCAGCAGTCAAGCAGATGTAGCGGATCGGCGATCATCTTGGACGACAGCACGTCCTCGACCGTGATGGGGGCGCGCATGTGAGCGTTCGGGTGCATGGAAGCGTGCTTCCGAGCGGTGACGGCGACCGAGGCAAGCTGCTCGGAGGTCGTGCCGTACTCGGCCATGTGTCGCCGAGCCACTAGGGCGTACAGGCCGGGCATGGGTGGGCCGTACGGGTTCTCGTACGAGGGGTGGCCGACAGCGGTCATCTTGGCAACGGTCTCGTCACGCGACTGTCCCGTCGCTCGGTTCTCACCCGCCAGGATGAGGACCGTCGTCGCCTGTCCGGTTGCGATCGCGGCCGCTGCATGGGTGAGCATCACACCTGGCGTCGCGCCGCCTACCACCATGGAAGAGCAGTAGCGCGGCTTGATGCCCAGGTACTCGCACATCACCGATCCGAGCATGAAGTACGGCTCGGTGAACGAGTATGCGGTCAGCAAACCGTCGATCTCGCTCTTGTCGATCCCTGCATCCTCGATGGCGTTCTTGGCGGCCTCGGCGGTCAACCCCAGGCCAGTCGTGTCGGGGACCTTGCCAATGCGGGACTCTCCGACCCCGACGATCGAGACGAGACCTCGCATGTCGGTCATGCGGCGACCTCGGTGCCGACTACGCGGAAGCACGGCAGAACCAGTCCGCCCTCGCGGTTCTGGAACTCGACCTTGACGGCGGCGCCGACCTCCACCTGCTCAGGTCGGTCGCACAGGATGCGGGTGAACATGCGCACGTTCGGGGCCAGATCGACCAGTCCGATGATGTACGGAACCTCGTCGCGGAAGGACGCTGACGGCGCTCGCCGAACGGTTGACCAACTGTAGACCGTTCCGCTTCCATCCAGTGGCTTCCAGTCGGCGGCATCGCTCCAGCACCCCGGACAGAGCCGACTGGGGAACCAGCGGAGCTGCTTACAGTCGCGGCATTGGGGGACCTCAAGCGAGTGGCGCTCGACCGCTGCCCAGAAGGGCTCCGAGTCGGCGTCCCTCCGGGGCATTACGTGCTCAACGGGGGCTTCGACAGTCACTGCTCTCCTCAAGTAAATGTCCGACATTGGATGATAGACATTTGGGTGCGAATGCGTCAAGATATTCTAACCATGGTTAAAAAGGAGTGTAGAGACATGGCGGTTGACGCGTTCGTGTATGGGGCTGTTCGCACCCCTTTCGGCCGGCACGGCGGTGGTCTGGCCAACGTGCGACCTGACGATCTTGCGGCGGCGGCGATCCGCGGCGTTCTCGACGCCCTACCGTCGCTGTCCGACAGCGCGATCGACGAGGTGATCTGGGGCAATGCGAACGGGGCCGGCGAGGACAACCGGAACGTCGGGCGTATGGCCGTGCTGCTCGCCGGGCTGCCGACGTCGGTGCCGGCCACCACCGTCAACCGGTTGTGCGGCTCTTCGCTCGACGCCGCAATGATCGGCTCGCGAACGATCGAGACTGGTGATGCATGCATCGTCCTGACGGGTGGTGTGGAGTCGATGACCCGTGCGCCTTGGGTCCTGCCGAAGCCATCGCGTGCCTTCCCAGCAGGAGACATGAACGCCGTCTCAACCACACTGGGCTGGAGGCTGGTCAACCCCGCGATGCCGTCCGAGTGGACCGTGTCGCTCGGCGAAGCGAACGAGGCCCTGCAAGTCGAACTGGGCATCAGCCGGGGTCGACAGGACGAGTACGCTCTGCGTTCGCACCGGTTGGCGTCGAAGGCGTGGGAGGAGGGCTTCTACGATTCTCTCGTCGTTGGCTTCGAGGACTCCTCCACGCTCGGGCTGACAACGGCCAGTCGAGACGAGGGCGTGCGGGCCGATGCAACCCTCGTCCAGCTGTCCACCTTGAAGCCGTCCTTTCGGAAGGATGGAACCATCACGGCCGGGAATGCCTCACCACTGAGTGACGGCGCATCCTCCGTCCTGTTGGGCTCTGAGGCTGCCGCAGACCTGGTGGGCTGCGGGCCCCTGGCTCGAATCGCTGGGCGCGGAGCATCTGCCCTCGACCCGCATCGCTTCGGTCTCGGCCCGGTCGAAGCGACGAACCGAGCGCTCGCGTCGGCAGGAATCACCTGGTCCGATGTCGGCGCAGTTGAGCTCAACGAGGCATTTGCCGTACAGAGCCTCGCCTGCATCGACGAATGGAAGATTGACGAGCACATGGTCAATGCCAAGGGCGGTGCGATCGCGATCGGTCACCCGCTTGGCGCATCAGGAGGCAGACTCCTCGGCACGCTCGCCAAACGGCTCATCGATTCCCATGAGCGTTGGGGGGTGGCGACACTGTGCATCGGAGTCGGCCAGGGACTCAGCGTCGTGCTCGAGAACGTCGAGACGAACAGGCCATGAGCGCGCCGACGACGAGCACCGGGAAGCAGGTCAAGCAGCTGGACCGGGTGATCATCCGGTTTGCGGGCGACTCCGGTGACGGCATGCAGTTGACCGGGGATCGGTTCACGCAGGAGTCGGCCGTGTTCGGCAACGATCTGGTGACGCTGCCGAACTTCCCCGCCGAGATCCGCGCTCCTCAGGGCACCCTGCCGGGCGTCTCGTCGTTCCAGGTCCACTTCGCCGACCATGACATCCTCACCGCGGGCGACGCACCCGATGTGCTGGTCGCGATGAACCCGGCGGCGCTCAAGGCCAACCTGGGCGACCTGCCGAAGGGCGCGGCGATCATCGTCGACACCCACGACTTCACCGGTCGCAACCTGACCAAGGCCGGCTACGAGACCAACCCGCTCGAGACCATCGGCGAGGTCAACGACCCACTGGGCGAGTTCGCGGTCCACGCGATCGACCTGACCGGGATGACCGTCGAGGCGGTCAAGGAGTTCGGGCTGTCCCGCAAGGACGCCGCCCGCGCGAAGAACATGTTCGCGCTGGGCCTGCTGTCGTGGATGTACGGGCGGCCGATCGAGTCGACCATCTCCTTCCTGGAGAAGCGGTTCGCGAAGGTCGCCGACATCCGCGACGCCAACATCACGGCGTTCAAGGCCGGCTGGAACTTCGGTGAGACCACCGAGACGTTCGTCGTGCAGTACGAGATCAAGCCGGCCCCGATGTCGGCGGGCACCTACCGCAACATCACCGGCAACCTGGCCCTGTCCTACGGCCTGGTCGCCGCGGGCGTGCAGTCCGGGCTGCCGGTCTTCCTGGGCTCCTACCCGATCACCCCGGCCTCCGACATCCTCCACGAGCTGAGCAAGCACAAGTCCTTCGGCATCACCACCCTGCAGGCCGAGGACGAGATCGCCGGGGTCGGTGCCGCGATCGGCGCCTCCTTCGCCGGCGCGCTCGGCGTCACCACCACCTCAGGCCCCGGCATCGCCCTGAAGTCCGAGGCGATCGGCCTGGCCGTGATGACCGAGCTGCCGCTGATCGTCGTCGA